>CACNFD010000003.1 GCA_902619615.1 uncultured SAR116 cluster alpha proteobacterium
TGATAAAATACCTAACTTTGAAATATTAACTGACAAGGGGGAATTTAAGGTTTCGAGTCATCTTGGAAAGAAAATAGTTATATTCTTTTTCCCTAGAGCCGACACTTCGGGTTGTACAGCAGAGTCAATTGCGTTTACTAATCTCCAAAATAAATTTGACGAATTAAATTGTATTATTATTGGAATTTCTAAAGATAATCAAAAAAAACAAAGTAAGTTTAGAGAAAAATATAATCTAACTTGTGAGCTTGGTGCTGATTTTGAAAATAATGTCTGTGAGAAGTTTGGGGTTTGGGTTGAAAAATCTATGTATGGCAGAAAATACATGGGAATTCAAAGAACTACATTTGTATGCAATGAACAAGCTATTATTACTAATATTTGGGAAAAGGTAAAAGTACCTGGTCATGCAGAAGAAGTGTTGGCAGCAGTTGAAAAAATAAATGTATAATTTTCTATCTTTTCATACCTACCTTTAGTGCAAGCGCAGATTCGATAAAGATATCAATATCTCCATCCAATACAGATTGGGTATTTCCTACCTCTACATTGGTACGGAGATCTTTAACCATTTGATATGGGTGAAGTACATATGATCTAATTTGGCTTCCCCATCCAATCTCACCTTTATCAACTTCATTTTGATTATTAGCTTCTTCTCTTTTCTTTAATTCTATTTCATATAATTTAGCTCTAAGCATTGACATTGCTTGAGCTTTATTTCTGTGTTGTGACCTATCATTTTGACATTGAACGACCGTATTAGTAGGTAAATGTGTTATTCTAATAGCTGAGTCTGTTTTGTTAACATGCTGACCACCTGCACCAGATGCTCTATATGTATCAATTCTAAGATCTTTATCTTCTATTTCTATATCTATATCATTGTTAATTTCAGGATAAACCCATATTGAAGCAAAACTAGTGTGTCTTCTAGAAGAAGAATCAAAGGGAGAAATACGTACTAATCTATGAACACCAGATTCTGTTTTTGCCCATCCATATGCATTAAATCCCTCTAACAATAATGTACAAGACTTTATGCCAGCTTCGTCTCCTGAACTTTCTTCTATAGATGATACCACAAAGCCCCTTTTATCAGACCATCTTGAATACATTCTTTGTAACATTAAAGCCCAATCTTGTGCCTCAGTCCCTCCTGCACCAGCATGTATTTCAATATAACAATTATTAGCATCAGCTTCGCCAGACAATAAACTTTCCAACTGAAGTTGATTACATATTTTGGCTAAATTTTCTACTTGTATAATAGTTTCATCAATTAAATCATTATCATTTTCTTGTTCTGCTAATTCAATCAGTTCAAATAAATTATCTTTTTCAATTTGCACTGTTCTTATTTGATCTATAGTTTTCTCAAGTTGCTTCTTTTCTTTCATAATTGATTGAGCCTTGATTGTGTCATTCCAAAAATTTTGAGTTTCAACTAAACTATCAAATTCTTCCAAGCGTTTTAGAGAAGTTTCCCAATTAAAGTGTTTTTTTAAAATATTAATGGTATGATCAATGTTACTAAATTTTATTTGTATCTCAGTTTGCATAATTAATTACAAAAATCTTAGTATAAAGGTGATAAATTTTTTTGATTATTTTTTGATTTTTTTAAATCTGTTAATTTTTTATCATAATTTAAACTTGGCAGTTGTCCAGGTTTGAATGCTTCTAAAATTGATCCTTTTTCATCAGAATTAACTTTAAAACCTGTTTTAGGATTTACTGATATCAGCTTTATACCTGCTGGTCTTCTAAAAGGCAAATCAGGGGAGTTTTCAAGAACTTTTTTCATGAAGTTTTTGAATATTGGAGCTGCTACAGAGCTTCCAGTTTCCTTATGACCTAGGGGTCGTGGGTCATCAAAACCAACAAAAATTCCAGCAACTAAATCACTAGAGAAACCAACAAACCATGCATCCGTATTTGCGTTTGTTGTACCCGTTTTCCCTGCTAAATTTCTTTCTAAGGATTTAATTACAACACCAGTCCCTCTATCAACCGCACCTTTTAACATGGATACCATTTGATAAGCTGATGAAGATGAAATGATTTTTTCTCTTGAATCTTTAATAGCTACTAAAGGGATATCTGATGCACCAGACAAATCTCCATTACAATTTAAACATTCTCTCTTATCGTGCCTAAAAATAGTTTTACCTCTTCTATCTTGAACACGATCGATTAATGTTGGAGTTATTTTCTTACCTCCATTGACAATCATACCATAGGCATTTGTTATACTTAACAAATCAGTCTCACCAGCACCTAAAGACATTGATAAAAATGATGGTAAGTTTTCACTTATACCAAATTTAGATGCATAATCTTGAATTATATTTTTATTTTTATGTTTTTTATTACTCTGTTTTTCATTAATATAATTAATAATATTATTTACAATACTAATGTCTTTATTAAGCTTTTCTGCAATTAATTTATTTGTGTATCCTATTTCAATATAATTTTTTACAATTTCTTCCTCTTCAATTAATTTTATAGCTAGTCTTGCTGTCATCAAATTTCTAGATTTCTCGATTCCTAACCTCATTGGACTTGGACCATAGAATTTTTTAGTGTAGTTAGCAGGTTTCCATTTTTTACAACCAGAGCACTGATCATAAGCTATGGCAGCGTCTAAGATTAAATCTGTAGGTTTGTAATTTCTTTCTAAAGCGGCTAAATAAACAAATGGTTTGAATGCCGAACCAGGTTGTCTTTTAGCTTGGGTTGCTCTGTTAAACTCGCTATTTTGAAAATTGTATCCCCCAGTCATTGCTAATACTCTTCCAGTATGCGGATCCAAAGCAACTATTGCACCATTAACATTAGGTATTTGTGATAGAGAATAATATGTCGTGTTTTTCTTTTTATTTTTTCTTATTACTACTATATCTCCTATTGAAATAAATTGATCAAAGCTTCTAAACTTTTTTCCTAAATAGATGTTTAGCTGGTTATTATTATCTTTCTTTATTATCTGAGGTCTTGCCCACGAAGCATTTTTATATTCTATTTGTATTTGTTGTCCTTCTTCAAATGAAACGTTGATAATATCTTTTAAGACTTTTCTAACAACAACAGCCATCCTACCTTTAGGAAGTTGCTTTTGTATGTTTTGCAGATATTTTAAAACTTCACTATTTGTAAAATTTGATAAATTTATTTTACTGATGGGACCTCTCCAACCTTGCCTTTGATCCAATCTTTCTAATCCTTCGATTAAAACTTCTTCTGCTTTTGATTGAATCAAAGGATCTATTGTAGTTCTTACTGAATATCCATTTGTATATAACTTTGATCCAATTTTTTTATTTTTTATTAAAATTTTTCTCACTTCTTCTGTAAAATACGGAGCATACCCTTCATCTATCCCACTTGATCTTCGAACATTGATTAATTTTGCACTTTCTATTTCTTTAGTTCCTTTTTCAATAAATCCGTTTTTACTCATTTGATTTAAAACCCAATTTCTTCTAATAATTGCTTGTTTTTGTTTATAAATTGGATTGTAATTATTAGGAGCTTTAGGTAAAGCTGCTAAAAAAGCAGCTTCAGACAAATCAAGATTATCTAAACTTTTATCAAAATAATTTAAAGCTGCAGCAGCAACTCCATAAGACTTAAAGCCTAAATAGATTTCATTTAAATATAATTCTAAGATTTCATTTTTTGTAAATGCTCTCTCAATACGTATCGCTAAGATAGCCTCTTTTATTTTTCTTTCATATGATAACTCAGATGACAGTAAAAAGTTTTTTGCAACTTGTTGAGTTATTGTTGATGCACCAATTAACCTTTTTCCAGTACCAATATTTCTAATATTAGTGATCAAAGCTCTTAAAGTAGCTTTTAAGTCTAAACCAAAATGATTGTAGAAATCTTTATCTTCTGCTGAAATAAATGCATTTATTACTTTTTTAGGAATAACACTTATAGGTACAAAAACTCTCTTTTGAATAGCATATTCTGCTAAAAGAGCACCATTTCCTGCATGAATTCTGGTAACTATATTTGGATTATATTTTGATAATTCTTTGTAGTCAGGAAGATCTTTTCCAAAATACCATAAACCATAGAAAAATACTATTATTCCAGATAAAAGGGCTAAAAAAATTAATGTCACAAAATAAGAAAAAAATTTCATCAGATATACTTACAAAGTAAATTAGACATTTTTAGGACAAAATTTATTGTTCATGTTTATTAAAATAATTATAAATGGCAATTGCCAAACCTCTACTAAGTTCATTTAAATATTTTGAGTTTAACAACTTTTTTTCTTCCTGTTTGTTTGATAAAAATCCAATTTCAATTAATACTGAAGGAATATTATAGGATTTCAAAACTGAAAATCCAGCAAATCTGTGACCTCTATTTACTGCCAATTTTGTTTTTTCTAAATTAGATAAAATATTTTTTGCTAAATTTGAACTATCATTCATTGCCTCTCTTTGAAACATTTTTATTAAAGTTCCATAAATCAACGGATCTACAATTTTTTCTTTTTTACCTAATAAATTGTCAACCTCATTTTCTCTTTGAGCTAGTAATTGAGCCTCTTTATCTGAAGCCTTGTCAGACAGACTAAATACTGAGATGCCTTTAGCTTTTATATTTTTACTAGAATCTGCATGTATAGAAATAAAAATATCTGCATTGTTTTTTTTTGCTAACATAGTTCTTTTTCTCAAGGACAAGTAAATATCTTTATCTCGTGATAGAATTGGAATAAATTTTTTATTTGTTTTTAGAGCTTTTGCCAAAAGCAGAGAAGCTTTTAAAGTTATATCTTTCTCTAAAGTGCCTAATTGACCTATTGCTCCAGGGTCTCTACCTCCATGACCTGGATCTATGAAAATAATATAATTTTTATTTAATTTTGTTTTTGTTAAATCTTGTTGTTTAATTTTTGGAAAAATTTTCTTTTTAAGGGGAATTTGAACTTTATTAGATAAAATATTAATTTCATTTTCTAATGAAAATATATTTCCATTATTTTTTTTTAGAATATGTTTGGCAACAGCATAATTTACGAATGAAGTATTTGAAAAGTTAAGTATTAAGTCTATCCTTTTTTTTGTAACTTTTTTGTAAATAACATCTGATATTATCGTAGCATTTTTAAATTCTAATACTAATTTTTTACTAGATTTTAATTTTTGATTAAACCTGACATCGCTTATGAATTTTTCTTTATAAACGTTATTTTTTTTAAATATTAACTTATTCGCAAATGTAAATTGAATTCTATATGGCTCACTGTACAATTGAACTGTAAAATCTGTGTCGCTTTGCAGATTAAAACAACTAATATTGGTTTCTTTAATTTCACAAGCTGGCGAAAATTTGTTTTGTTCTGCAAATGCTTTTGAACTACTTAAATTTAATGAAATCAAAAAAATAACTAATAAGAAAAATAATATAGATTTTTTTTTAAAAATCATAAGAATTTAACATGTAGTTTAAAAAGTTGAACTAATACGGTTATACAACAAAAAATAAAGTTTGTCTTGATTACGTTTAAGATATATAACTTATATTGGAATTTTAATATTATAATGTTACGAGTTTTAAGTTAAAGAAAGAAGATTATCTAATTACCAGTTTATCGCTAGTGCGTGTTAACAAATAGAATGAGTTTGGAATTAAGTCGTATTTTATCACTAAAAATGAGGTTTTTATTCAATTTTTTTATATTAAATCATTCTTTATTTTTATAAAAATAGATTAATTATGATTCAATATATATTATCAACTAAATACACTAAAGTTTAAATCTTCATTTATTTTAACTAATACTCATTCTAATATAATGTGCTATCAACCTTGTTTGATATCTCATTTTTATTTGGAGAAAATTATGAGTAAACGTCTACTAATTGATGCAAGGCAATCTGAAGAAACAAGAGTTATAACAACTACAAATGATCTTATAGATGATTTTGAATATGAAGTTCATTCAAGAAGACAATTAAAAGGTAATATTTACCTCGCTAGAGTTACAAGAGTAGAGCCTAGCCTTCAAGCAGCATTTGTAGAATATGGAGGAAATAGACAAGGTTTTTTGGCCTTTAGTGAAATTCATCCTGATTATTATAGAATACCTGTAGAGGATAAAAAGAAACTTCTAGCTGAAGCTTCAGCTAAAACTGATGAAGAACTTAATACAAATGATGATATTTTTGAAGACACTACAGATGATTATAATGAAGAAGAATTGAAAAAAATTAAAAGAAATTTATACAAAAATTATAAAATTCAAGAAGTAATTGCTCGTCGTCAAATTTTATTAGTACAAGTTGTCAAAGAGGAACGTGGAACAAAAGGGGCTGCTTTAACAACATATATTTCAATCGCAGGCAGATATTGCGTTCTAATGCCCAACACACCTAGAGGTGGAGGAGTAAGTAGAAAAATTGCTAATATTACAGATAGAAAAAGATTAAAAAAAATTGTTGATGATCTTGATGTTTTAGATGGGATGGCTGTCATCATTAGAACAGCAGGTAGCAAAAGAACTAAGACCGAAGTAAAACGTGATTATTCTAATTCTATTGCTATTTGGGAAAATGTGAAAAAACTTACTTTAGAATCAAATGCTCCTTTTTTGATACATGAAGAAGGTTCATTGGTGAAAAGAGCTATAAGAGATCTATACAATAGTGAAATTGACGAGGTGTTGGTTGAAGGCAACGAGGCTTATAAAGTTTGCAAAAACTATATGAAAGCTGTAATGCCAAGTCACGCCAAAAAAGTACAACAATATATTGATGATAGAAATCCTTTGTTTCAAAGATTCAAATTAGACGCACAATTACAGGATATTTTCAATCCAAGAGTTACCCTTAAATCAGGTGGATATCTGATAATTGATCAAACAGAAGCATTAGTCGCAATAGATGTTAATTCTGGAAAAGCAACTCGAGAAAGATCAATAGAAGATACAGCATTAAAAACCAACTTAGAGGCTGCTGAAGAGTTTGCCCGTCAATCAAGACTAAGGGATCTATCGGGTTTAATTGTAATTGATTTTATTGATATGGAAGAAAGCAAAAATCGTAATATAGTAGAAAAAAAATTGAAAGAAGCAATGAAGATAGATAGAGCGAGAATTCAAATTGGTGAGATAAGTAATTTTGGCCTTCTTGAGCTTTCTCGTCAAAGATTGAGACCCTCAGTAGTAGAGAACTCATCTGAGTTATGTCCCCAATGCGGAGGTTCAGGTAGAATTCAATCAATTGAGGTGAGCGCAATTCAAATTCTTAGATCCATTGAAGAGGAAGGTAATTCAAAAGACATTACAAGCGTCAGGGTATCAGCACATTCTGACCTTATACTTCATTTAATTAATAAAAAACGTTCACAATTAAATGAAATTGAGGCAAGATACAACGTATCTATTGATTTTATTAATGATAACTCAATAATTCCTCCTCAAAAAAAATTAGAAATAATTAAGAATAATTCTCTTGAAAACTATGAACAAAATGAAGGTAAAGCTGCTGTCACCACTAATGACGAAGACGAAAATCAGAATAGAAAAAAAAGAGTTAAGAATATAATTAAAAGGAAGAATAAAGTTTCAAAGCAAGCTAACAAACAAATTACTACTGATTTAAAAGAAGAAAAAACTAGTAAAACAAAAAGTAAAGATAAAGATTCTTCTGGGGAAGTTAAAAAAAGGAAAGCCCATACAAAAACTAAAAAATCTTCAATAAAAACATCTAAAGTTAAATCTACTAATAAATCAAAAGCTATTGACAAACAAAATATAGACAAAGAAGTGATATTAGTTTCAAAGAGTAAGGATAATAAAAGTGAAATAAGAGAAATTAAATCTTCAACTCCTATCGAAGTTACACAAATAGATAAAAATTCAAGTTCAGAAAAACCTAAGAAAAAAGGTTGGTGGTCAAAATAAAATTAATAGCCTTAATATTTTTTATTTTTTTTGCAAATAACACATATTCCGCACAAAAATTTCAAATAATTCGAGATGCGGAAATTGAACTATTTTTATATAAACTTATTAAATCAACTTTTGAGGGAAGCAAAAATCAAAACTTTTATCCTCGATTAGTTTTAAGTAGCGAATACAATGCGTTTGTTACTGGTTCTAATATAATATATATAAATACTGGCTTGATTAATAAATCAAATTCTTTAAGTGAAATTCAAGCTGTATTAGCTCATGAAATTGGACACTTAGCTTTAAACCATTACAGTACAAGATTAGTTAACGCTAAAAAATCATCAAAATATTCAAAACTAGCAACTCTTGCAGGTCTGGCTATGTCAGCTGAAGGGAAACTAAATACTAACTCAGCTGTTGCCTTAATGATTGGATCCAGTGATCTAGCTAAAAAATCTTTACTCCAATTTTCCAGGATACAGGAACAACAAGCAGATAAATTTGCATTGGATCAAATGATGAAGAAGAAAATATCTTTAACAGGTCTAGAAAAATTTTTGACAAATTTGGTAAATGAAGAACTCACTAATTCAAATACAGCAACTAATTATTATAGAACACATCCTTTTGCAAAACAAAGATTAGAACAAGTAAAAAAATATAAATTACAATATCAAAATGTTTCAATAAAGGAACAAAAAGTATCAATAAATGAAAATGTAATTTCATTAGAATATATAAAAAATAAAATTAAGTCATACAATATTGATCCTTATGAGATAATAAGGAATTTGGAAAACAAAAATGATTTTTTATCTAATTATTCACAATTAATTGCCTTATATAGGATTGGTAAATACAAATTAGCTTTCAATAAATTTTCATTAATAAAAAATGAATATATCGATTATCCATTTTTTTACGAGTTAAAGGGTCATATTCACTTTAAGGAAGGCAAGTTCAATAACGCAATCCTTGAGTATCAAAAGGCACTTCTGACTTTTCAAGAAGTTTTTACTCCTTCCACTGATCTTATAAAATTTTCTTTAATTAAGACATATTTACAAACCAATAAAAAAGCTGATTTAAATAAATCAATTTTCCTCTTAGAAGAATTACTATTAAACAATTCAAATTGGAGTTATTTATGGAGATTATTATCTAAAGCATCTGGTAAATTAAATAAAAAAGGTGTGGCTTATATTGCCCTAGCAGAAGAGGCACTAATTAAAAAAAACTTTATTAAAGCAAAAAAATATATAGATTTGGCAAATAAGCAAGCTACTTTACCTCCATCCTATAAGTTAAGAGGTTCAGATATACTTGCTAGAATAAAAGCAAATGAATAAAGCAACAAATAATTGATTAGCAAGAAAAATGAAAAAAATTATATTAACATATATGTACATTTTGATATCTATTTTTTTAATAGTATCTTCATCTCATTCGCATGAGATTAATAAAGATAAAATCGAAACAATAATAAAAGATTTTTTAATAAAAAATCCTGCTTTCATTAAATCTACTTTAGATGATTATAAGATATCTCTAGAAAATAAAAAAAAACAAAATGCCATTAAGCTATTAAAAAATATTGAAAATCCAGGCATTTTTCAAAAACAAGCTGATATTACCATTTATGAATTTTTTGATTATAATTGTGGTTATTGTAAATCGGTAGTTAAAACAATTATGAATATATTATCTGAAGATAAAAAAATTAATGTCGTTTTTGTTGAATTTCCAATTTTGTCTCAACAATCATACATTGCTGCCAAAGCTGCCCTTGCTTCAAAAAAACAAGATCTGTATAATAATTTTCATTTATCATTAATGAAGATAAAAGGTAGAGTTGATGAAGAAAAAGTATTCAGTACAGCTAAGAAGATAGGTTTAGATATAAATAAACTGAAAATAGACATGAATAATCCAGAAATTGAACAACTATTGATGAAAAATAGAGAAATTGCAAAATTACTTAATTTAAATGGTACACCTGCGTTTATAATTGGAGACATTACTTATCCTGGAGCATTAGACTTAGACAATTTAAAAAATATAATAAAACAATTTCGAGAAAGTTAACTTGTCTTTCTTATAAGTCTTAAAATTGACAAAAACTAAAACTATTTATTCCTCGGAGAAAAATTTTGAGTAAAATAATATATATTATAAACGGACCTAACTTAAATTTACTTGGGAAAAGAGAACCTGAAAAATATGGAAATTTTTCTTTAGACAAAATAAAAACATTGTGTATTGAAAAATGCAAAAATTACAACTTAGGTCTAAATTTTTTTCAATCAAATATTGAAGGTGAATTAATAGGTAATATCCATAAAGCTATCGATGATGGGGATGGCATTATAATTAATGCTGGAGCATTGACACACACTTCTATTGGTCTCCTAGATGCTTTGAAAATGTTTAAAGGCCCAAAAATAGAATTACACATAACTAATATTTACGCTCGTGAAAGTTTTCGCCACAAATCATTTATTTCACCTGTTGTAAATGGAATAATTGCAGGGTTTGGCTTTAATTCTTACCTACACGCTATAGATGCAATAAAAATCTTAATAAAAGACTGAATTAGAAAAGGTAAATTTATGACCAAAAAAAATATCCACAAAGAAAATTTAAGTATAGTCCAAGAATTTGTTGATATGGTTAACAAAGATAATTTGTCCGAATTGGAATATGAAGCAAATGATTTTAAGATTAAAATTGTTAAGAATATAAAAGTTTCTTATAATAAATCCCAAGAAACCATTGTCAGCTTGCCTGATGCTTCAGAGAATAAAGACGTCTCTAAGAAAATTGAAAAGTTTGAAAAATTTACCAACAAACATCCTGGTGCCTTGAACTCACCAATGGTTGGTACAGCATATTCCGCACCTGAACCTGGCAAAGACCCATTTGTTAAATTAAATTCTCAAGTTTCAAAGGGAGATACGATACTCATTATTGAGGCTATGAAAGTTATGAATACAATAACTGCCCCTAAATCTGGGAAAATAGTATTCATTGGTTTTGAAGATAGTCAGCCTGTAGAATTTGACCAATTACTAGTTGTAATTGAGTGATTAAATTATGATGTTTAAAAAAATATTAATAGCAAATCGTGGTGATGTGGCATTAAGAGTTTTAAGAGCTTGCAAAGAACTTAATATTCAAACAGTTGCTATTCATTCAACTGCTGACAGTGAGGCAATGCACGTTAGATTAGCTGACGAAACTGTATGTATTGGAGGCCCTTCATCATCAGAATCATATCTAAACATCCCTGCTATAATAACCGCAGCTCAATTAGTAGGAGCAGATGCTATTCATCCTGGAGTAGGTTTTTTATCAGAAAATGCAGATTTTGCTGAAATCGTGGAAGCTCATAATATTGTTTTTATTGGACCAAAACCAGAGCATATAAAATGCATGGGTGATAAAATACAAGCAAAAATTACAGCAAAAGAATTAGGTATCCCTCTTGTTCCAGGCTCAAAAAGTGACGTTGTGGATTTTAAAAATGCATTAATCGAAGCAAAAGAAATCGGCTATCCAGTTTTAATAAAAGCTGCTTCAGGCGGCGGTGGAAGGGGTATGAAAGTAGCTATGAGTGAGAATGAGCTAGAGTCTGCTTTTACTTCAGCAAAAAGTGAAGCAAAAGCAGCCTTTGGTGATGATCGTGTTTATATGGAAAGATATCTTAAAAAACCAAGACATATTGAAGTTCAAATTATTGGAGATAAATTTGGTAACACCGTTCATCTTGGTGAAAGAGAGTGTTCAATACAAAGGCGTCATCAAAAAGTGATTGAAGAAGCACCTTCTCCAGCTATAGACCAAAATACAAGGGATGAGATAGGTAAAATTGCATCTATAGCTACAGCAAAAATGGGTTATCTTGGATTGGGTACAATTGAATTCTTGTATGAGGAAGGCCAATTTTTTTTCATTGAGATGAATACCAGACTACAGGTTGAACACCCTATTACAGAGGCTATTACTGGAATAGATCTAGTACAGGAACAAATTAAGATTGCCGCTGGTCAACCAATATCTTTTCAGCAAGAAGATGTTAAATTTAATGGTCACGCTATTGAATGTAGAATAAATGCAGAGGACCCAAAAACATTTATTCCCTCACCTGGCAAAATTACTCAATTCCACTCACCATGTGGGCTAGGAATTAGAATCGAATCTTGTGTGTATTCTGGATATGTGGTTCCTCCATATTACGATAGTTTAATTGCCAAACTAATAGTGCATGCTTCTGATAGAGAACTGTGTATTCTTAGACTTAAGCAAGCCTTAAAAGAAATTGTCATTGAACCAATTTCTACAACTATTGATTTGCATAAAGATATATTAGAAACTTCTGTGATGAAAGAAGGGTCATATGATATAAGATGGTTAGAAAATAATTTATTAAATTATAATTAAAATATTAATTATTCGATCCAAGATATATACTTGAGTACTAAAGATAATAAAATAATTACTTCAGACCAGCTTATAAGAGCTTATATGCTTGGTATGTTTCCAATGTCTGAAAGCAGAACAAATAAGAAGTTTTTTTTTGTTGATCCAGAATTCAGAGCTATTATTCCGATCTTTAATTTTCATGTCTCAAAAAGTCTTTTGCGTCTTGTTAAAAAAAAACCTTTTAAAATTAGTATTAATAAAGCCTTTCAAGATGTAATTAAATCATGTGCAACTATCAACAGAACTGAAACATGGATAAACAAAGAAATAGAGAGCTTATTTATTTCTCTGTACAAAATGAAGCAGGCCCATTCAGTAGAATGTTGGCAAAATAACCAATTAGTTGGGGGTATATATGGATTAGCAATAGGAGGAGTTTTTTTTGCAGAGTCGATGTTTAGCAGTGTTCCAAATGGCAGTAAAATAGCTTTATTAAATCTTGTAGCAAGATTGTGGAAAACGGGTTTTAAAATTTTAGATGTTCAGTTTTTAAATGATCATTTATTACAATTTGGGGCGCATGAAATTAGTAAGAATGAATTCCAGACTAATCTTCAAGAAGCAATTCAATTAGACGTAGACATTCTTTCTTTTGGTGGAACAGATGATGATTTTTCTGATTGTTTGTCAACCTTTTTGCAAGCAAGAATGGAAATGTCATAAACTGAATTCTCCAAAGCATTGAGTGCAGGACTAGAGGCAAACATCCAACCTTTAAATTTTACCTCTGATAATCTATCTGAGTTGTCTTTAATTTTGATGTATGCCAAAGATTCAGGTTTAAAAATAGGTTTTGAAAAAACACATCTCTCAACAAAAATATCTAGCACGCCAAATTTGTAAGTTTTTGACACATCAACTTCAAAAGTTTTTATCCTAGCCGTTATTTTATCCAGTCCTTGGATTACCAATCTGTTACCTTCAATCCATTGAGAGGCAAATACTATTTTTGAAATTGACAAAAAGATAAGTGCAATAAATAAATGCAAAAGCTTCATAATAAAAAAACCTAAGTGACTTTTAATTATTTGTTACTGCTTGAAAATACAACTTTCCCTAGCAAATCAGTAAAACTTACCGCATCAGTGGTATCGTATATAGTATCATCTGGTCTAAGAAAGGTTTCAGATGAACCAGGAATAATGTCCAAGAAATTACCTCCTAAAAGAGACGAAGATGCAATTCTTGCTTGTGAGTCATCTGGTATTTTTATTTCATTATTAAGTTTTATGTAAATCTTTGCGTTATAGTCTGCTAGATCAAGATCTAATTTAGTAATCTTTCCAACATTAATTCCTGAAATTTTTACATCATCACCATTTTTCAAGCCTGCTGAAGATCCAAATATAAGTGATATATTATATCCATTTTTTTGATTGCTATCAATCGATTGCATGCCTAATATTAAAAAGAAAATGGCTGTTACTAAAACAACTGCTCCCATCAAAATTTCAACAGAACTGTATCTCATATTTATAATTCCTAGTTAATCTACTCGATGTTATTATATCCTATTTATAAAAATAATAAATCTGCATTATCAACTTTATTTTTTTTATAACTTTTTAATGCTTAAAAATTTAGTAAAATTAATGAGTTAAAAAAAAAAATAAAAAAAATTAAATTATGTCCTTTACGAAAGTATACTAAATCATGTAGTTTATATTTTTGTTATCACTATATATTGTGTTTATCCACAAGAAGTTATAATAATCAAAAATCATTTAATAAAAATTAAATTAAGGAAAAACAAGAAGTTATTTAAATAAAATTGTTCAAATTAACTGCCAACCAACAACTTATCCACAGGTGGTTTTTAAAAATGCAGCAATGAATTATAAGTATTGTTTTCTTGATTGTAAAAAAGGAAAAAAGATGAAGTTTGAAAGGCAATTTACAAAAAAAGGAAGTGATGCATACGCAGGTATGGAATTTAAAACCACTACAAGTGAAATTAGGAATCCTGATGGAACAATAGTATTTAGTGCACCTGATATTGAAGTGCCCGCAAATTACTCTCAGGTTGCAGCTGATATAATTGCGCAAAAGTATTTTCGAAAAGCTGGAGTTCCAGTATATCTAAAAAAAGTTAAAGAAGAAAGTGTACCCAATTGGCTATGGCGATCAGAACCAGATAAATCAAAATTAGATAAAATACCAGAAGATCAAAGATACAAAGGTGAAGAATCAGCCAAGCAAGTTTTCGACAGACTAGCTGGCACATGGACATACTGGGGATGGAAAGGTAATTATTTTACAACTGAAGATGATGCAAAAACTTACTTTGATGAAATGAGATTCATGCTAGCTGCTCAAATGTGTGCTCCAAATTCACCACAATGGTTCAACACAGGCTTGCATTGGGCTTATGGCATTGATGGTCCAAGTCAAGGTCATTACTATGTTGACTTCAAAACAAAAAAACTTGTTAAGTCTCAATCTTCATATGAACATCCTCAACCCCACGCCTGTTTTATTCAATCTGTAGCAGATGATCTTGTGAATGAAGGTGGAATAATGGATCTTTGGGTTAGAGAGGCTAGGTTATTCAAATACGGATCTGGAACAGGATCCAATTTTTCTAAATTAAGAGGCAGTACTGAAGGTTTATCAGGTGGTGGAAGATCTTCAGGAATGATGAGTTTTTTAAGAATAGGTGATAGGGCTGCTGGAGCAATCAAATCTGGTGGCACTACAAGAAGAGCTGCAAAAATGGTCACAGTTGATATAGACCATCCTGATATAGAAGAGTATATAAACTGGAAAGTCATTGAAGAACAAAAAGTTGCTGCTCTGGTAGCAGGCTCAAAATTAACCGCAAAAAATTTAAAATCAGTCATGGATGCTTGTAATTTAGATCATTATAATGACGAAGACAGATTAAATCCAAAAGTTAATAACGAGCTTAAAAAAGCAATATTAAATTGCCGCGCAGTAATGATACCTGAAAATTATATACAAAGAGTAATTCAATTTGCCGGCCAAGGATTTAAAGAAATTGAATTCCAAACTTACGATACAGATTGGGATAGCGAAGCTTACTTGACTGTATCTGGGCAGAATTCAAATAACTCGGTAAGAGTTAGTAATGAATTTTTAGAAAAAGTATCTCAAAATGGTAAATGGGATCTAAAAAGGAGAACTGACGGTGGTATTCATAAAACAGTAAATGCAAAAGAATTGTGGTCTAAGATTTCTGAAGCTGCTTGGGCTTGTGCAGATCCTGGTTTGCAATATGACACTACCATTAACGAATGGCATACTTGCCCTAACGCTGGTAGAATTAATGCGTCTAACCCTTGTTCTGAATATATGTTTATTGATGACACTGCCTGTAATT
This sequence comes from uncultured SAR116 cluster alpha proteobacterium, assembly GCA_902619615.1. Taxonomy (GTDB): domain Bacteria; phylum Pseudomonadota; class Alphaproteobacteria; order Puniceispirillales; family Marisalimonadaceae; genus Marisalimonas. The sequence goes on from CACNFD010000003.1 coordinate 15,750, forward strand.
TGGCATCAATAAATCTATTACAGTTTAAGAAGGATGACACCTCATTTGATATAAAAGCATATGAGTATACAACTAGATTGTGGACATTAACCCTTGAAATTTCTGTAATGATGGCACAATTTCCTTCAAAAGAAATTGCACAGAGATCTTATGAATATAGAACACTTGGACTAGGTTACGCAAATATTGGTGGATTATTAATGTCTTGGGGTATCCCTTATGACAGTGACCAAGGAAGATCTATATGCGCCGCTCTTACATCAATAATGACTGGGATATCATATGCAACATCAGCAGAAATCGCTGGTGAATTAGGACCATTTCCTAAATATAAAGAAAATGAAAATAGCATGTTAAAGGTTATAAGGAATCACAAAAGAGCATCAGAAGGTAAAACACGAGGTTATGAAGACCTTTCTATAAATCCGGTTCCTTTGATGTCTGAAGATTGCCCTGATCAAAACTTAATAACAGCTGCCAAAGATGCATGGGCTAAAGCACTCTCTTTGGGTGAAAAAAATGGCTATAGAAACGCTCAAGCTACAGTAATAGCCCCAACTGGAACAATTGGATTAGTAATGGATTGTGATACTACTGGTATTGAACCTGATTTCGCAATGGTAAAATTTAAGAAATTAGCGGGTGGTGGATATTTTAAAATTATAAATCGTGTTGTTCCTGAAGCACTTGCTCATTTGGGTTATGATACAGACCAAATTAATGACATGCAAAAATATGCTGTTGGTGCTGGTAGTCTAAAAGAATGTCAAGCAATAAGCCACAATGCGTTAATTTCAAAAGGTTTTACTAACAGAGAAATAAAATTAATTGAAGACTCTCTAGTGTCAGCTTTTGATATTAAATTCGTATTCAATCAATTTACCTTAGGAGAAGAATTTTGCAAAAATACATTAGGTATTTCTTCTGAACAATTGAATGATTTTAGTTTCAATTTGTTAGAGTTTTTAGGTTTCACCCAAGAAGAAATAGATGTGGCGAATATTCACGTTTGTGGTGCTATGACTCTTGAAGGCGCTCCTCATTTGAATAAAAAACACCTTGCAGTTTTTGATTGTGCAAACGTTTGTGGTCGAATAGGTAAGAGATTCCTGTCCGTTGAAAGTCATATTAGAATGATGGCAGCAGCACAATCTTTTATCTCTGGGGCTATATCTAAAACTATAAACATGCCTAATGATGCTTCTATAGATGATTGTAGTGATGCTTATATGTTGTCATGGAAATTGGGAATTAAAGCTAATGCACTGTATAGAGATGGATCTAAATTAAGCCAACCACTAAATTCAGCACTTCTAGATAACGATGACATTGATGAAGACAATACAACGATTGAACAAGATATTACAAAACGAACCAATGAAGTTGTTGAAAAAATAGTTGAGAGAGTTGTTAGGGCAGAACGTGAAAAACTACCACACAGAAGGAAAGGATATACACAGAAAGCAATGGTAGGTGGTCACAAAGTATATCTTAGAACTGGTGAATATGAAAATGGGAAATTAGGTGAGATTTTCATTGATATGCATAAAGAAGGTGCAGCTTTTAGATCTTTGATGAATAACTTTGCTATTGCAGTGTCAATTGGTTTGCAATACGGCGTTCCTTTAGAAGAATTTGTTGAAGCTTATACCTTTACACGCTTTGAACCTCAAGGAATGGTAACTGGAAATGATACTATTAAAATGTCAACTTCGATCCTTGATTACATTTTCAGAGAATTGGCTATCTCATATTTGGACCGAAACGATCTTGGCCATGTAGGACCAGAAGATCTAGATTCAAGCACTACTGGCTCAGGTGATAACAAAGCGCTATTCTCAGAAAAAGTAGCTAGTCGAGGCTTTGTAAGAAGAGAATTAAAAGTTGTGTCTGGAGGTTCAAATAACATTTCAGTAATGCCACAAACCACTTCCCTAAAAGATCAAGATGTAGAATTATCAGATAATAATGATACTACTATTACTATCGATGAAACAAAGGCTCCAAGTCTTTCTCAAGAAATAGAAGCTAAAATAAAAGGATATGAAGGGGAAGCTTGTGGAGAGTGTGGAAATTTTACTCTAGTAAGAAACGGTACATGTATGAAGTGTAATACATGTGGTGCTACTTCGGGTTGTTCTTAAATTAGGGGTTTAAAATGACTAAAGATATTAATAAGCGATTAGAAGAATTACATATAGATATTGATAAAGCTAGTGCTCCAGCGGGAAGTTACATTCCATACGTAATATCAAATAACTTAGTTTTCATATCAGGACAATTACCTTTTATTAATGGAGAATTAACTATAAAAGGGAAAATTGGAGATAATGTTTCTGTCGAAGAAGGAATTCAAATGGCTGAAGCTTGCGCAATGGCTTTGCTAAGCCAATTAAAGGAAGCTTGCAATGGTGATCTTAATAAAGTCAAAAGAGTCGTTAAATTGGGTGGATTTGTAGCCTCTACACCAGACTTTACTGATCAGCCTAAGATAATAAACGGAGCATCAGATTTATTCGTTAAAATTTTTGGAGAACAAGGGAAACACGCTAGATTTGCAGTTGGAGCACCAGCGCTTCCAAGAAATGTCCCAGTAGAAATCGAAGGTATTTTTGAGATTGAAAATTAAATTATATTTTCTTAAAACCCTTTGATAATGAGAGTTGAGTTAATATCCAAATTATCCGATATCGATAAAAATGATTGGAATAATCTAAATACTAATAATCATCCATTTACATCTTATGATTTTTTGAATTCTTTAGAAGTTTCAAAATCAGTTCATTCATCAACAGGCTGGAATCCTCAACACATAATAATTAAAAATACAAATCAGGAAATAATAGGGGTTTCTCCAAACTATTTAAAAATGCACTCATACGGTGAATACATTTTTGACCATTCTTGGGCAAATGCTTTTGAAAATGCTGGTGGACAATATTATCCTAAACTAATTTGCGCAATCCCTTTTACACCTGCAACTGGTCCAAGGATTATGATCAACCCTGAAAATACAAACCATAAAAAAATCTTTGAATTAATAATAAAAACATATGAATTGATTGTCAGAGACAACAAATTGAGTTCAGCACATATTAACTTCACTACAGATGACTTTAATAAAAGATTGCAAAACAATAATTGGATAAGGAGAACGGGATTACAATTCCACTGGCATAACAATAATTATAAAACATTTGACGACTTTTTAAATGAACTGAAGAGTTCAAAAAGAAAAGCAATCAGAAATGAAAGAAAAAAAATAAAAAATGCAAACTTAGTTATTGAAAAATTAACTGGTGAACAACTAAACGATGAAATATGGGATTCTTTTTATAATTTTTATTTAAACACGGTAGATAAAAAATGGGGTGGTGCATATTTAACTAAAGAATTTTTCCATTTGCTAAATGATACAATGAAAAACGATATTTTATTAATTATAGCTAAACAAGACGAAAAAGTTGTTGCTGGCGCTTTGAACTTTATTAGTAAAAATACTCTTTATGGTAGAAATTGGGGTTCTATCGTAAATATTCCTTTTTTACATTTTGAACTCTGTTATTACCAAGCAATTGAATATGCAATTGAAAAAAACATCAAAGTAGTTGAAGCAGGTGCACAAGGACATCACAAAATACAAAGAGGATATATTGCAAGACCAACTTATAGTAATCATTTCGTTTTAAATGATTCTTTTGCAAAGGCTGTTAAAAATTTTACTAAATTAGAAGAAATAGAAGTTAACAAACAAATAAAATTTATTAATACAGAAAATTCTCCATATTCAAATATTTAAGTTAATTCCGTAGCATCATTACTTTTATTTTTTGGATCTATTGTCTTCTTTTTTTTGTCTTTAGAAGCTGAACCTTCTGTTTTTAATGTTAATTTATCTTTTGATAAATCAACATAAACAACTCCACCATCAACTAATCTTCCAAATAAAAGTTCTTCGGCCAAAGGTTTTTTAATATGTTCTTGAATTACTCTTCCTAGGGGTCTGGCGCCAAAGGTTTTATCGTAACCCTTTGTTGCCAACCAGTCTCTAGCTTTATCAGTTAATACAACAGATACACCTTTTTCAGATAATTGTGCTTCTAATTGCATAATAAACTTATCAACAACCATTCTAACAACTTCTAATGGTAAGTACCCAAAAGGTATTATAGCATCTAATCTATTTCTAAATTCTGGCGCAAACAATTTGTCTATTGCTTCACTATCAGCACCTTCACGATTTTCCTGCTTAAATCCTATTGCTGCTTTTGAGAGCTCTTGCGCGCCTGCGTTAGTAGTCATAATTAAAATCGTATTTCTAAAATCTATAGATTTACCATTGTTGTCTGTTAATTTTCCATGATCCATAACTTGAAGAAGTAAATTAAATAAATCTGGATGAGCTTTTTCTATCTCATCTAACAACAATACTGAATGAGGATTTTGATCAACAGCGTCAGTTAAAAGACCACCTTGATCAAAACCAACATAACCTGGAGGAGCTCCAATTAATCTTGAGACAGTATGTCTTTCCATATATTCCGACATATCGAACCTTATGAGTTTTACACCAGTAGCTTCCGCTAATTGTTTAGCAACCTCCGTTTTTCCAACACCCGTTGGACCCGAAAACAAATAACAGCCTACAGGTTTTTCACCTTCTCTTAAGCCAGCTCTAGATAGCTTTATACTTGAAACTAATTCAGAAACTGCCTTATCCTGTCCATAAACCATTCTTTTTAAATCATCTTCTAACTTTGAAAGAGCTTTTCTATCGTCTGTAGAAACATTTCTAGGCGGTATTCTTGCAATTAATGCAATTGTTTCTTCGATCTCAACTTTACCAATAATCCTCTTTCTTTTTGATTTATTTTTTAACATTTGAGCTGCAGCAGTCTCGTCAATTACGTCAATAGCTTTATCAGGCAACTTTCTGTCATTTATGTATCTAGCAGATAGTTCTACAGCTGTTTTAATAGCAATGTTTGTGAATTTTAAATTATGATGTTTTTCATAACGGGATTTTAAACCCATTAAGATTTTTATAGTATCTTCAACATTTGGTTCTGGAACATCAATTTTTTGAAACCGTCTTACTAATGCCCTATCTTTATCAAAATAACCTCTGTATTCTTTATAAGTTGTTGAGCCTATACATTTTAAGGAACCATTTTGAAGTGCTGGTTTTAATAAATTAGATGCATCCATGGCTCCGCCACTAGTTGCACCTGCACCAATAATGGTGTGTATTTCATCAATAAATAAAATTGCGTTTTCATTCTGTTCAATTTCTTTCATAACAGCTTTTAAACGCTCTTCAAAATCACCTCTGTATCTTGTGCCTGCTAACAAGGCGCCCATATCTAAAGCATATATTTCTGAATTTAATAGAACTTCAGGAACATTACCATTAACAACTTTATCGGCTAAACCTTCTGCTATTGCAGTTTTTCCTACACCAGGATCACCAACGAATAGAGGATTATTCTTTGTTCTTCTACATAAAACCTGAATGGTCCTATCTAACTCAGATTGTCTGCCTATTAAAGGATCAACCTTACCCTCAGCTGCCTTCTCATTTAGATTAACAGCATATTTATCTAGAGCTTTTTCAGATTTTTTATTATCAGCATCCTCAATTTCGTTATCAGCTCCAGATGGTGTGGTAGATTTTGAATAATTGGGATCCTTAGCCAAACCATGACTTATAAAACTGACTGCATCAAGACGTTTCATATCCTGTTTCTGAAGTAGATAAACTGCATAGCAATCTCTTTCAGAAAACATAGCTACTAAAATATTTGCTCCTGTTGCTTCACTTCTTCCTGAAGATTGAGTATGTATTACAGCCCTTTGAACAACTCTTTGGAAACCTGCTGTTGGCTGTGTGTCTGCTTCTTTATCAGATGTAACAATTGCTTTCAATTCTTCTTTTAAATATCTGTCTATATCTTCTTCTAATATTTTTACATTTACTGAACATGCTTTTAATACTTCAACAGCGTCTTTATCTTTTAACAAAGCAGAAAGCAAATGCTCTAATGTTGCAAACTCGTGCTTTAATGAGGAAGCGTTTGTCATTGCTCGTCTAAGGGTTTCTTCTAAAGATTTAGATAGCATTGTTATTCCTTTTCTAATTGAACTTGTAGAGGATGCTCATATTTACGGGCATAGTTCATTACTTGCATCGCTTTGGTTTCTGCTAAATCATATGAATATATTCCACAAACACCAACTCCACGTTGATGAACATGAAGCATTATTTGTGTTGCCTCTTCTCTATTTTTTTGAAAAAACTTTTCTAGCACTTCAATGACAAACTCCATTGGAGTATAATCATCATTCATCATTAATACTCTATAGAGTGGTGGGATTTTTGTCTTTGGCTTTACAGCTAATTTTACGTTTCCTTCAACGTCATCCTTACTATCTTTATCCTCACCCATAATAATTGATGGTGTAATTCTTAAATCAAGGTTTTCAAAATTTTTATATTTTCTATTATTGAACAACTTCTTGAATATTCCTTTTTATTGCAAACTCTATAATAATATAAGAACGACGGATGGGTTCAACAAGTTTAAGTTATTTTTTTTTTTAATACACTCTTTCATAATTATTGCTTCTATTTTATACTAAATGTAGTGTTTTGTTAAAAAAATAATCTAAATGATGTGTTTGTTTAAATATTTAGATTATAATTTTAACTTTAGTAACTACTAATATGTTGGAATTCATTTTTTTCAATATTAAATTTGTTTAGAAATTATAATAAAATGGTTAATAATCATAAAATTTTATTCTCTAAAAAATATAACCTAACATTTTTAATTAAATTTATGTTTATCTCTATAATTTTTTTTAATGCTATATTTTCTGCACATGCTAAATATGCATCATTTATTATAAATGAAAATACCAAGCGTATTTATCACAATACTAACGCAGATACACGAAACTATCCTGCTTCATTAACAAAAATTATGACATTATATATGATATTTGATGCTTTAAAAAATAAAAAAATATCTATGAATACCAAATTGAAAGTCTCTAAGCGTGCTAGCAGACAGCCACCATCTAAACTAAATCTATCTGCAGGATCTAATATTACAGTGAAGAATGCTATTTTAGCGTTAATTACCAAATCTGCAAATGATGTAGCAACAGTTGTAGCTGAAAATCTTGGAAAATCAGAAAGAAATTTTGCGAAATTAATGACAAAGAAAGCTAAAAAATTAGGTATGACACGAACCACTTTTAAGAATGCTTCAGGATTGCCTAACAGAGGTCAATTATCTACTGCTAGAGATATGGCGACTTTAGGGATGTCTATTAGAAAAAATCATCCTAATTTTTTTAAATTATTTAAAACTAAATCTTTTTTTTATAAGGGGATTAAATACACTAATCATAATAATCTATTAAGTAGTTACTATGGCACAGATGGTATAAAAACAGGTTATACTAATGCTTCTGGATTTAATCTTGTAGCGTCTGTTGAAAGAAATGGACAAAGAATTATTGGTGTGGTTTTTGGTGGTAAAAAAGCAAGATCTCGTGATCAGCATATGATAAAATTACTAAATAGATACATTAAAACTAGACCTTCTAAACCACTGGTTAGAATTGCAAAGCCTTCAGAAATGCCTAAAGTTCGGCCTAAAATTATTGTTGCAGAAAAAAATATAAAGAATTTTAAAATACCTCCTAAAGACCTTAAAACTATAAACTTTGAAAATATTGAAGATGATTGGTTTGTCCAAATTGGTGCTTTTAAAAACAGATTAAATGCTCATAAAGCAGCTCGCAACGCAAGAAATATTGTTCCTGAACAACTTGGTAATTTACCTGCGTCATTAAGTAAAATAATCAAAACTAATAATTCAAATAATAATTTAGAGTATTTATGGAGAGTTCGGTTTATTGAATTGGCAGAAAATCAAGCACGTTCAGTTTGTGCAGAACTTTGGACTTCTGGTCTAAGTTGTATTCCACTTCCTTCAAATAATAAATCTTAATACAAATACTTCTCTAGGATACTTTTAATATGTCAGCCCAATTTGTAGTGTAAAAAGGAGACTTATAAAAAGATTTCATTCTCCATTTATCCTTTTCTATTTTCTTTCTTCTTGACTGTTTTACTATTCCTTGAGAACCATAAAATAGTGTCATTTTTCCCATTTTAGTATTTATATCATCTAATATTTTCATACGGATATCAGATGTAGTATCAATATTTTTATAATTTTTATTATATGTAAACAAATTATCCTGAATAACATAATCGTTATTTGTGACGTCTTTTTTTCTTTGTTTTAAATCAAGCAATATTACTCCAATTTTTTTATAATTATAATTTGGACGATAAAGTCTATCTAATACCTTAAATGCTTTTTGCATTATTATATTTGTATTATCTGTTAAATCTTCAAAGGGTAATATGGCACTATTATTATATTGTAAATCCTTCTTTCTAAAACGATTAGTATTAATAAAAACACAAATCTCTCCACATAAGCTGTCTTGACTTCTAAGCTTCTCTGCTGCTCTTGCCACATGATTTGCCAATGCTTGTTTAAGATTACATTTATCGTTAATCATATTGCCAAAAGATCTGGAAACTGTAATAGATTTTTTATCCACTATATTTTCTAGGACAAGGCAAGAATTTCCTCTTAATTCATAAACCATACGTTCACCAATAACTGATACTAATTTTCTGATCTGACGAGGATCTGATTGCTGTAACTGAAATGGATTATTAATTCCTATTGATTTTAAACGATTTGCCCATCCTTTAGAGATACCCCAAATATCTTCTAATTGGATATTACTTAGTATATTTCTTAAATGATCAGACATAGTTAAAACATAAACACCGTTAGATGAATGTTTCTTAGCCATTTTATTTGCTAATTTTGCCAATGTTTTAGTAGGACCTACTCCAATCGAAACAGGTATACCAGTCCACTGATAAATAAATTGTCTAATTTTAAACATTTCTTCTGAAATAGTTTCTATATTGAATTTTCTTAAGTCAAGGAATGCTTCATCAATAGAATATATCTCCATATCAGGTACGAAATAATTTAACGAGCTCATTACCCGAGAAGACATATCTCCATATAAAGTATAATTTGAGGAATATGTAAATATTTTATTCTTCTTTATTAATGTTTTGTATAAGTATAATGGAGCTCCCATAGGGATTCCTAAAGATTTTGCTTCATTAGATCTAGCAATAATACAGCCGTCATTATTGGATAACACTATAACTGGCTTGTTTCTCAATAGGGGATTAAAAACTCTTTCGCAGGAAACATAAAAATTGTTACAATCAACTAGACCATACATATTACAAAAAATGAACCGAACTAGTTACCACTCCCCAAATTTCCATATTCATATGATCTTCAATTTCAATCGGCTTATACAAATCGTTTTCTGGCATCAATATTATTTTTCCAGATTGTTTATGTAACCTTTTAACGGTCATTTGTCCGTCTAAAACAGCTATAATTACTTTCCCGTGTGCAGGCTTAATACTCCTGTCAACAACCAAGATATCATTATCACTTATACCAGCGTTAATCATTGAATCACCGTTAACACGAACAAAAAATGTTGCAGCAGGACGTTTAATTAAATAGCTATTTAAATCTAAACTTTTCTCTAGATTATCGTCTGCAGGAGAAGGAAAACCCGCTGAAACTTTAGAGCTATAAAGAGGAAAAGTTTGAGGACGATTTAAACATGGTTTAAATACTTCTAATTTATCTGACATCTTATAGTGTCCGTTTTGGGCTAAAATTCTTTTGGTTACTTCTAAATTTAAATTAATCATTATTTCATTCCAAATATTTTGTTCATGTTTTGTTCTCATATAAATATAATAAAAAGTCAACTATTAAAAGTAAAATCAAATAAAAATTATATTAGAAAACAGATAAAACGGTTTAAAATATATTGGAATATTAACGATCTTTCAATTTTTCGACCAAACTATCTAAGTCGTGGTCTACTTGGTCATCAAAACCATTTTTAGATGAGAAATAAGCTAAAGACATTAAACCAGAACCTAATAAAATAGTAAAAAAGGCACCAACAAAGATTGCTATTTTTCCATTATAACTAATTGTAACGTCTGACATTTGCAACCATAAATTAATTGCAAATATTGTTATTAACATTACAGTAAATATAGCTAAAATAATTAAAAATAAGGTGTTTTTCATACGTATATATATATTAGTAAATTCAAGACAAGTCTACCAATATTACCTAAGAGGCATTTCTGCTTTAACCAACTGTTCCCAGTATGCAATACCTAAAGGTAAAATATTATCATTAAAATCATACTTACTATTATGTAGCATACAACCTGATTTCCCTTCACCTGCCCCCAACCATATATATGATCCAGGAACTTTTTCTAACATATAAGCGAAATCTTCAGCGCCCATAGAGGGTGCCATATTAGTTTTAACCGAATCTTTACCAAATAAATTTGATGAAACTTTAATTGCTTTTTCACTAGATTCAATGTCATTTATTGTTACAGGATAACCTTTAATAACAGACACTTTAGCTGAACAACCATAAGCTATTGCTGTAGCCTCACAAATTTCTGTAAATTGTTTGTGAACACTTATTCTAGTATCTGGGTTAACAGTTCTAATAGTACCAATGAAATTTGCTGTTTGGGGTATAATGTTAAATCCAGAACCTGCATTAATTTGGGTTACAGAAATCACAACTGCATCAAGAGGATTCTGTCTTCGAGAAACTATCTGTTGTACTGCCTGAACAATAGCAGTAACAGCTAAAACAGGATCATTTGTTGCTTGAGGCATTGCAGCATGACCACCATTTCCATTTATAGTAACTTCAAATTTGTCTGCTGCTGCCATAACAGATCCTTTATGAACGGCAACACTTCCTTCACTCATACCTGGCCAATTGTGCATACCCCAAACACTATCCATAGGAAATTGTTGAAACAAGCCATCCTGTATCATGGCAAGCCCACCACCTCCACCTTCTTCTGCAGGTTGGAATATAAAATACACAGTTCCATCAAAATCCTTTTTCGAAGACAATAATTTTGCTGCCCCAAGTAACATGGCTGTATGACCATCATGACCACATGCATGCATACGGCCATCAAACTTTGACTTGTGAGAAAAATCATTTTCTTCAGTCATTGGCAAGGCATCCATATCAGCTCTTAATCCAATAGCTTTATTTCCTCCACCACCAAGACTGGCATTAGCCCCCTTTAAAACTCCAACAACACCCGTTTTAGCCATTCCTCTATGAATCTCCAAACCAAAAGATTCAAGTTTGTCAGCAACAAAGTTAGATGTCCACTCCTCTTCGTAGCCAAGCTCTGGATGAGCATGCAACTCATGCCTCCACTTTTTTATTTCAGTACAAATATTAATAATTTCATTAGATACCTTCATGTGAATCTCCTTAAAGTCATTATAAATACTCTTAAAACAAAAGGTCAACTTTCTAATCATTGAGCTATCGTATAGATAGTTAATGTGCTAGCTTGTTAAAACTTAATCTTGAAATCTACAAATCAATTTTTTTAACAATAATTTTTTGGAGTTTGGTGAATATGAAACGAATAAATATTCTTCCTGAGAACAACTTACAAAAATTTATGTTTATTTTTTTACCCTTCGCTTGTGGGTATTTTTTATCTTATCTTTATCGCTCAACCAACGCCGTTCTTGCCCCGTATTTAAGCAATGACTTAAATCTAAATGCTGAACAACTAGGCTTAATTACATCTGCATATTTTTTAACATTTGGTTTGTTTCAGTTACCTTTGGGAGTATTACTTGATAAGTTTGGTGCTAGAAGAGTTCAAAGTATTCTATTTTTAGTTGCTGCAACAGGAGCTATATTATTTAGCTTTGGAAATAATGTTTGGTCACTAGTTATAGCTCGTGGATTAATTGGACTAGGTGTTTCTGGTGCTTTAATGGGAGCATTTAAAGCTTTTGCAGTTTGGTTTCCTAAAGAAAGACTTCCACTTTTAATAGGTCTATTTATGTCAGCGGGTGGATTGGGTGCAATTGTGGCATCAACACCGTTGGAAATGGCTATGCAAATAACTGATTGGAGAGGAGTTTATTTGTTTCTTGGAATAATTACAATTTTTATTGGATTTCTAATATTCTTTATAGTTCCAGAAAAAAAAGAAAGTGCCAATAATGAAAAAACATTACCTATTTTGAAAGTATTAAAAGAAATTTATACTAGCTATGCTTTTTGGAGAATTGGTCCGTTATCTGGAATTGCAGGAGGTACTGGCCTTGCTATATTAGGACTGTGGGCAGGTCCTTGGCTAGCTGATATTGGTAAGTTTAATAAAATTGAAATTGCTAATATTCTCTTTATTTCAACAATAATGATGACCATTGGAACAACATCTTTAGGAATAATCACAGACTACTTAAGAAAATTTAACATATCTCCTGTTGGTGTTATGGGAGGCGCTTTACTATTATTTATAATTCCATTTACTATAATTACTTTTGGATTAATGCCAAAAGCAATATGGCCATGGGTTATCTTAAGCATAACATCATTAGCAGCCACATTAGCTTATGCTGGACTTAGCCAACATTTCCCTAACAGCTATGCTGCTCGTGCGTCGACAGCTATAAATTTGATATGTTTTTTAATGGCTTTTATAGCTCAATATGCAATTGGTTTTATTATGCAAATAGTTGAGCCAGGAAAGCAGAGTGGTTACTCAATAAAAGCTTATCAAGCAGGTTTTGGTTTGTTTTTAGGGTTACTAATTATTTTTTATGTAATTTTTATAATAATGAGCCTAATAGAAATAAAAGATAGAAAAAAAATTACGGGTAATGACGCTTAGCAATCCACTCATTTTTCACATTAGTAGGTTTTAAAATAAATCTATCGTGCAACCTAAAATCACCATCTTCCCAAAACTCAAATTCTTCTGGTTTTAATGCAAATCCACCCCAAAAACTTGGACGAGGAATATTATCATCATCATATTTTTCTTCGAGTATTTTTACCTGTTGCATTAAGAGTTCTCTAGATTCTAATTCTCTTGATTGTTTTGAGGCCCAGGCACCAATTCGACTACCTTTTGACCGAGATTGATAATATTTATCGGACACTTCATCGGAGACCTTTTCAAGATTACCAACCAACCTTACCTGACGATTTAAACTTTTCCAATAAAAGCATATAGCTCCTTTTCCTGTTTGAATTATTTCTCTAGATTTACGGCTTTCATAGTTGGTATAAAAAACAAAATCTCCATCAATAATATCCTTTAACAATACTGTTCTAACTGAGGGCATACCGTCTTTTGACACTGTAGCTAATTGCATTGCGTTAGGATCTCTAATTTCTTTTTTTTCAGCTTCAGATAACCATTTTTTAAATAATTGTATTGGATTTACAATTTTTTCTAATTCCAACTAAGATCTCCATATTATTATTTTATTATTTAGTACTAATTTTGCCACATTTTATAGATATACAGGTTTTACATGAATTTAAAAGATTAACATGAGGAATTAATGCTTAAAAATTTTTTATTATTTGGATCTCTACTATTACTTACAAGTAACGCTTACTCAAAAACAAATTTTTATCAAGTAACAGGTTCTATTTCTTCAGTTGAAGTACTTAAAACATATTCCACACAGAAAGTACCAAGAAATGAGAAAAGATGCTCAATTCAAAGAGTACCAGTTAATCAAGATGCTAACAAGTTTGGTGCAGATAATTTTATTGGAGCTTTGATTGGTGGAGCTATTGGCAATAAACTTGGTGATGGTGGAGGCAAGGCTGGAGCCACAGCCTTAGGAGCATTGATTGGATCTGAAGTTGTTAGAAATGAGAAAGCAGAAGCAAACCAAAATTTTGTTGAAAAAGAAGTTTGCCGTGTTCAAAAGGTTATTCACACTGAAACTACAGAACAAATTAGTGGATATAGATTAATTATAGATGTAGATGGAGAAACCATAACTTTGAATAGTAACAGATCTTATAACACTGGCGATTTAATTACTTTAACGAAAAAAGTAAGCTATTCTCTTAATTAAATTTCTAATTAATAATAGTTAAATATTTTAAAATGATATAATTAATTATATAATGATAATTGATTATATTGTTTTAATTTTAAATTGTGATTTTTAGACCAGGAAAACTAAATAATGAAACAAGAAAACCACAGTAAAGGGATCATGCATGGCAAACGTGGCATTGTTATGGGAGTCGCCAATGATAGATCTATTGCCTGGGGTATAGCTGATGCAATTGCAAAACAGGGTGCAGAAATAGCATTTACATACCAAGGTGAAGCATTGCAGAAAAGGGTTGCTCCACTTGCTGAATCAGTTGGTTCTGATATTGTTATACCATGTGATGTTTCAAGCGATGAAGCGATTGACAAAACATTCAATTTGCTCAAAGAAAAATGGAATAGTATAGATTTTTTAGTTCATGCAATTGCATACTCAGATAAAGAAGAATTAAAAGGTGAGTATGTTGATACAACAAGAGAAAACTTTTATAAAACGATGGATATATCTGTGTATTCATTTACTGCGGTCGCTCAAAGAGCTGCAGCAATGATGCCAAATGGTGGGTCTATGATTACCCTTACATATTATGGAGCAGAAAAAGTAATGCCTCATTATAATGTAATGGGTGTTGCTAAGGCTGCACTTGAATCGTCAGTAAGATATTTAGCTGCAGATCTGGGAGACAATAAAATTAGAGTGAACAGTTTGTCAGCAGGTCCAATAAAAACTCTTGCCGCTAGTGGTATAGGTGATTTCAGATATATTCTCAAATGGAATCAATATAATTCTCCACTTCGTAGAAATGTTACATTAGATGATGTTGGTGGATGTGGTGTTTATCTTTTATCTGATCTGTCAACTGGGGTAACTGGTGAGACTCACCATGTTGATTGTGGTTATCATGTCGTAGGTATGAAAGCTATTGATGCACCAGATATGTCTCCAGAAAAAAAAGAAATTTAAATTACTAAAATTCTCTAATTGAAAGAATTTAAATGGCAAGCAACTCTTTTGGAAATATTTTTAAATTTACCAGCTTTGGCGAAAGTCATGGTAAAGCAATTGGATGCATAGTTGATGGAGTACCTCCTTTAATCCCTATAAATGAAAAAGACATTCAAGTTTACTTAGATAGAAGAAAACCTGGCCAGTCCAAATATGTTACACAAAGAAAAGAGAACGATATTGTAGAGATTCTCTCTGGCACTTTTGAGGGGAAAACTACAGGTCATCCAATTGCGCTTCACATAAAAAATGAAGATCAAAGAAGTAAAGATTATTCTGAAATTTCTACTCAATTTAGGCCAGGACATGCTGACATTACATACCAGAATAAATATGGAATAAGAGATTATAGAGGTGGAGGTAGATCAAGTGCCAGAGAAACGGCTGTAAGAGTTGCGGCAGGTGCAATAGCATTTAAGGTATTAGAGCATAAGTTAAAAAAATCTATAAAAATTAGAGCTAGTGTAATTCAATTAGGACCAAATAAGATTAATCGTGAAAATTTTGATTGGAATGAGGTTAATAAAAATCCTTTTTTTTGTGGAGATCCAAAAGCAGCTAAAGAATGGGAAATTTGGTTAGATAATATTAGGAAAAACGGGAATAGCGCTGGTGCAATAATTGAAGTTGTTGCTGAAAATGTGCCTAGAGGATTAGGGAGTCCAATTTATAAAAAATTAGATAGTCAGATTGCAGAAGCATTAATGAGTATAAATGCAGTAAAAGGGGTAGAGATTGGTTCTGGTTTTGATTTAGCGTCTTTAACAGGTAGTGAAGCCAATGATGAAATCTATCCTGACAATAAAGGGGATTATTATTTTGGCTCTAACCACTCTGGAGGAATATTAGGTGGAATTTCTTCGGGCCAGCCTATAATTGCTAAATTTATCGTTAAACCAACAAGTTCTATTTTAACAGAAAAAAATTCTATAAATTTACAAAATGAACCTGTTAAAATTAAAACAAAAGGAAGGCACGATCCTTGTGTTGGAATTAGAGCTGTTCCTGTAGCTGAAGCTATGATGGCTATAACTATCCTAGATCAATTATTAGAACATGAAAGTCAAATTGGAAAGATTGAATAAAAGAACTTAATGAATTAAACCTTTGTCGCTACCATTAAAAATTCTTTATTTCCACTAGGACCTAAAATAGGACTTTCGATAACTCCTAAAACATTCATTTTCATTTCGAATTTAATCCATTTTCTTATGTCAGTGATTACTTCTTCATGCAGTATCGGATCTCTTACCACACCACCTTTCCCAACAAGACCCCTCCCCACTTCAAATTGGGGTTTTATTAGAGCTACTAACCATCCACGAGATTTTAGAAGACCAAGTCCTGAAGGAAGAATTTTCTTCAACGATATAAAAGATGCGTCACAAACCAAGGCATCCAATTGGTCTTGAATAATTTCATCTGTTAAATATCTGGCATTTGTTTTTTCTTTAACTATAACTCTTTCATCTTGTCTCAATTTCCAGTCTAATTGCCCATATCCAACATCTACTGCATAAATTTTACTAGCTCCATTTGCTAACAAAACATCAGTAAAACCTCCTGTACTTGCTCCAATATCAAGAGCTATAATAGAATTACAGTCTAAATTAAATTCTAAAATAGCTTTATTTAATTTGACACCTCCCCTTGATACCCATGGATATTTTTTACCTTTTATTTCAATTTTTGTATTTTGTGAAACTTGTTGCCCAGGCTTTTCAACACGCTTATTATCAACAAACACATTTCCAGTCATAAGAATAGAATTAGCTTGCTCTCTACTTTTAGCAAAGCCTTTTAAAACCATGAATTTATCTATTCGTTCTTTACTTATTTCAAAGGTCCTAAAACATTTTTTTAAGTTTAGTTAGCAATAGTTCTATTTTTTGTATTCGACCAAGATATCATTTTAGAAACAACCTTCATTAATCCATCTATATCTAAACCTGCTTTTGCTAATTGCTCATTTTGAGATGCGTGATCTTGAAAATTATCTGGCATAGTTAAACATTTAATTTCTTTATCATGTTTATTAAGAAGATCCTTAGATGATAAAAAATGTAAACAATGAGAACTAAATCCTCCTGCAGAACCTTCCTCTATTATTATAAGTTTCTGGTGTTCGTTCCATAACTTTTCAAGTAATTCAGTATCAATTGGTTTTGCAAAACGTGCGTCAGCAACCGTTATCTCTAAATTATCTTGTGATAGATAATCTGCAACTTTCAATGCAGTTCCAACTCTCGTACCTAAGGCAAGAATTGCAAGATCTTTTCCTTTTTTAATTATTCTTCCTTTTCCAATTTTGACATCTTGGACAATATCTGGAATATCAACACCCTCTCCTTCACCTCTTGGGTATCTGCAAAAAATTGGACCATGACTATATTTCGAAGCAGTCAAAACCATTTTCGCCAACTCCGCTTCGTCACTAGGTGCCATTACTACTACATTTGGCAAACAACAAAGGTACGCTAAATCAAATGAACCAGCATGAGTAGCTCCATCAGCCCCTACATACCCTGCTCTATCAAGCATAAATCTTACAGGCAAATTTTGTATTACAACGTCATGAACTACTTGATCATAGGCTCTTTGTAAAAAAGTTGAATATATAGCTACAAACGGCTTCAAACCTTCAGAAGCCATTCCAGCAGCAAATGTTACAGCATGTTGCTCTGCAATTCCAACGTCATAAAATCTATCTTGAAACTTTTCTGCAAACTTATTCAGCCCAGTTCCTGAAGGCATGGCAGCAGTTATAGCTAAAACTTTTTTATCCTTAGTCGCAATTTTACACAAGGTTTCCGCAAAAATATTGGTATAGGTAGGTGCATTGGAAGTAGATTTAATTGTGTCGCCAGTAATGACATTAAACTCTGATACAGCATGATATTTTTCATGTGACCCTTTTGAAAATGGATGTCCTCTTCCCTTTTCTGTAACCACATGGAGTAAAATTGGTTTATCTTGAGATCCATTTTTTAGATTTTGTAATATTTTAACCATAGATGTAACGTCATGACCATCTATTGGACCTAAATAATTCATACCCATTTGACTAAAAATAGTTCCTTCTGGATTTCCTAAGAAATTTCGTGCTAAACTTTCAGCTCTTTTGGCTGTTTCACCAATTTCTTTTGGAAATAGATTAACCATCTGTTTTGCGATTTCTCTCACATTATTAAAAGGTCGACTTGATACAACATTTGATAAATAATTACTTAATGCACCAACAGCAGGGGCTATAGACATATCGTTATCATTTAAAATAATTAATAAATTAGTCTTTAGAGCTCCTGCATTGTTAATTGCTTCATATGCCATTCCAGCACTCATTGCTCCATCACCAATAACGGCAATTACATTGTTAGATTTTCCTAGTTTATCTCTTGCAACAGCCATTCCTAAAGCCGCAGAAATTGATGTTGATGAATGCCCTGCGCCAAAAGGGTCAAAAATAGATTCAGTTCGCTTTGTGAACCCTGAGAGGCCCCTAGACTTTCTTAGAGTAGACATTTTTTGTCTTCTATTGGTCAAAATTTTATGAGGGTATGCTTGATGTCCAACATCCCAAATTAATCTGTCTTCAGGAGTGTCAAAAACATAATGGATTGCAATTGCAAGCTCTACAACGCCTAATCCAGCACCTAAATGACCACCTGTTTTAGAAACAATATCAATCATGTCAGAGCGTAATTCAAAAGATAACTGATCAAGATCTTCTATTTTTAGAAATTTAAGGTCATCTGGATTATTTACCTTATCAAGTAAAGGTGTATTATCAGATTTAGATTTTTTATCTTTAATTGTCATGTAATAATTTAAACCTAAAACAACAAAATTAAAATTAATTATTTCTATTTACAGTATATTTAGCCAAAGATACAAGATTTTCTGATTTTTGTTCAAATTTTTGAATTATTTTTATAGCCTTGTTTGACACCTCTAATGCTCTTTCCATTGCTTTTTCTTTACCTAAAACAGTTACAAAATTAGGTGTTTCATTTTTAACATCTTGTCTTGTAGGTTTTCCCATAGAGACCTCATTTCCATCAAGGTCTAACAAATCGTCGGCAATTTGAAAGGCTAAACCAATATGATTGGCATAATTTATAAGATCATTTTTTTGATCTAGACTAGCGTTTAATAAAATAGATGCTATGTGTGAACAACACGAAATCAATGCACCAGTTTTATGATTTTGAATCCACTCAATTTGTTCTAAATTTAAAAAGTTTCGTTCAGTCAAATCCATATCGGCTTGTTGACCTCCAACCATACCATTTGGTCCTATAGCTTTTGCTAGCACGAAACAAATTTCAGATCTCATTTCTGTATCTAGTATAAAATTGCTATCACCAACCATTTGAAAGGCCCAACTTAAAAGCCCGTCTCCAGCTAAAATAGCCGTATGATAGTCAAATTTTATGTGATTTGATGCTTTCCCTCTTCTAATTGGAGAATTGTCCATAGCTGGCAAATCATCGTGAATTAGTGAATATGAATGAATAGCTTCGATAACTGATGCAATTGCAACTAATTCATTATACTTTGATTTAGGCAAATTCTGATTATTTATTTCACTAAGAAAACGTCCAGTTTCCAGCACTAAATAAGCTCTTATTCTTTTTCCACCATTGATTGAAGAATATCTCATTGCTTCAAAAAGTTTAGAATTTAAACCATTACCAGTTGGTAAGTTCTTGTTAAGAAACTCATCAATTAATTGTGAGTTTTTTTCAAGCTTTTTTTGGAATTCAATCATAAATTATCCTAATTAACTTGAAGATAAATTAATCAGGTTTGATAGATGATAATTTTTCTGGGATAACATCGACATTGTCCGATGACTGTATAGTTTCTATTTTCATTTTTGCTTCTTGTAGCTTTTTTTGACAATAATCTTTTAATTGTGCTCCTCTATCATACGCAGCTATTGCTTCATCAAGCGAAACTTCACCTTTGTCGAGACTATCTACAAGTTTTTCTAATTCCCTCATAGCTTCTTCAAATGATAGTTTTTCTAGTACATCATTAGTCATATTTAATTAAAACCTGTCCAAATTAATATTTAAAAAGTTAACCTTTCAATTTAATTTAATCAATAGTTTACTTGATCATTTGAAGAGCATTTATTAATTTTTTACTTATATTAGTTTCAAAACCCGAATGACCTGCATCATCCACAATTTCAATTTTTGCGCCATCCCAGCAATCAGCAAGTTTTTGTGCTGTAAATGGAGGACATATCACGTCATGCCTTCCTTGCACAATGATAGATTTTATATCAAGTATTTTATCTATATTTTTGATAATATAATTTTCATCTATAAAACAATTATTCATAAAATAGTGCGTTTCTATTTTTGATATTGCTAAGGCTTGTTCACCAGAAATTGGTCGTGACAAATAATTAAGAGAAGAACAAGAGTTTTCATATTCAGCCCAAACAGATGCAGCCTTCAGGTTTTGTGATCTATTATTACTATGAAGTGCAGTGTAGAACCATTTGAGAATATTATTCCTATTATTTTGTGGAACAAATGATATGAATTTATTATAAGCTTCTGGAAAAAATTTCTTTATATCGTGTAAAAACCAATCTATTTCAATCTTAGTGCCTAAAAATATACCTCTTAAAATAAAACCTAGACACCTATTGGGGTAATCAATACCATATAGTAATGCTAATGTACTCCCCCATGATCCCCCAAAAAGATACCACTTATCTATTTTTAATGAATTTCTTAAACTTTCAATATCTGCAACTAAAAGTTGAGTATTATTATAATTTGTTTCGGCATAAGGTATACTTTTACCAGAACCCCTTTGATCAAAAAAAATAACTCTAAAAATATTTGAATCAAAAAAACTTTTATGAGAGTTTGAAAATCCAGCTCCCGGGCCACCATGCAAAAATAATATTGGTATGCCTGTAGGATTCCCATATTGCTCGAAGTATATTGAATGTCCGTTCCCAACTTCTAAATGGCCATTATCATATGATGGTAGACAATCAAAAAAAAAATTTGATTTATTGTTTAAATTTAACATTTATTTAAATAGTAAATCCAAATTTTTTAAGCTGCTTCCTCAGCATTATCATCAATTATTTTTTCAAGTTTAATCACTGCACTTTCCTTGTCAGTATTATCAACGGCTGCAAATTCACTGGCTAACCGTTCCAGGGCTGCTTGATACATTTGTCTTTCAGAATAAGATTGTTCACCTTGATCGTCTTTTCTATACAAATCCCTAACAACTTCTGCAATAGAAACCAAACTTCCAGAATTTATTTTGGTTTCGTATTCTTGAGCACGTCTTGACCACATTGCTTTTTTAATTTTCGCTTTTCCTTTTAAGGTGATAATTGCTTCTTCCATCTGGACTTTGCTAGATAAAGTTCTTAGTCCAGATTCAGTTGCCTTAGATAAGGGGACTCTGAGTGTCATTCTTTCGTGTTCGAATCTTATAACTAACAATTCTAGCTCTATATCTTCGACTTTACGCTTTTCAGTTCCAATAATTTTTCCAACACCATGGCTTGGGTAAACAACGAAATCACCAGGTATAAATGAGCTTACTAAGTTTTGATCTTTTGACAATTTAAACACCTATATTCAAAATTTTATATTTTAGGTTATAATTAACGAATTTTTAAAGACGGGTTTATAGCACAAAATCTTTTAAAAAACCAGCTATAAAGATAACAATGTAAAATTACGTTAAACTATTCTGATACTATTCCAGGTTTTTTTGATCCATATTTTTCAAATTTGGCCTCTTCATCAATGTATTTTTCATGATCAGGCATTGGATCAATTTTAACAGTAATGTTAGGCCAAATCTCTGACATTTCTCTATTATATTCTAACCAATCATCAGCTCCAGGATCAGTGTCTGCTTGAATTGCATCAACTGGGCACTCTGGTTCACAAACTCCACAATCAATACATTCATCTGGATGAATAACTATTGTATTCTCTCCAAGATAAAAACAGTCTACAGGACAAACTTCAACACAATCTGTATGTCTACACATTATACATTTATCATTTACTATATATGTCATATTATTCTCAAAATTTATTTGTATTTAAACTACAAAATCTAGAATTACAAGTATAGATTTGGTATAGATTTAATCTCTACCCATTAACCTATCTATTTGACGTCTTTCTCGTTTTGTTGGACGGCCAATTCTATCCACAAACTTAATTTTAGATTTAACAGCTTTGTCTTTTGGATTGGTTTTAATAGGTGTTAAGTCTTGATAAAAACTTAATGCTTCCGAGTAAGGACCTCTTCTTGAAGGGACATCTAACACTTTAATTATTTTAATATTATCATTAATTGTCATTGTCAGCACATCACCAGCAGAAATTAGTTTGTGTGGTTTTTGTGTTACTTTTCCTGAAATACGTAATCCCTTTGATGAAATGAATTTTGTTGCCAAGCTTCTGCTTTTAAATATACGGATATAATATAAGTACAAATCAAGTCTAAGAGTCTTTTTTCCTAAAATATCAAATGTCATTTCATTTTTTTAATCTTTATAGATTTCAAGACTGCAAATGGTGAAAAAGGATCTGGTAATTTTTCTTTATTTAGAGTTTTCAAAGGTTTTTTTCCTTTAACTTTATAATTTTTATTTTTCAAATTATTTTTGTTGAAGTTTTTTACTTTAGCCTTACTTTCTTTCTTTTTTCTCTCAAAAATAATAATTGGCACTTGATCAGCTAAAGTTGAAGTTTCTTCACCAAACTTTGAGTAACCTAAATCATAAAGAATTTCTTCCATTTGTATTTTTGTTGAGCCAGCCACTGATAACATTGCATCGTTAATTCTAAATTTACCTTTTCTGGATTCTATTCTAATCAATGCTGACAATCTCTCGGCGATATCAGCTCTTAAAGCTAAATTTCCAAGAGGAACAAAGCCTAAAGCCCTATAATATTCGTACTTTACATTTGGTAGTGTTTGTATACTCACTCGGCCATCAGGAGGTAAAGCATTTTCTGGAAAATTTTTATTAAAAACTGACCATAATAAAGCTCTTAATTTTATTGCAGCTGGTTTCAAAAGATTAGGTAAATATATAGTTTCAACACCTAGTCTTAGACCTAATCTAGCTAAATTTCTTTTATCTTCTTCAAGCAAATTATTTAAAGATATTGATAAATTATTGGTTTTTGCTGAGCCCAAACCTTCATAAACTTGAAATGCTATACCTAAAGCTTTTCCAGAAAGATTTACACTAAGTTTTTTCTTGTTATCATTTATATTTAGGGAGATATCTTCTTGTTTATCGTTTTTATTTTCTTGTTCAACATCATTTAAAATAGGATTTTTTAAATTAATAGCTTCAGATAAAATTTCTTTAATATTTTTCTCTACTGCCTCATTTATTCTAGTTTCTATTTTCCTAATCTGTTCGTCAGACAAAAATTCAGAGTTAATAATAATAATTTGAGGTGCATATAAGTTTTCACTATTTGTTAGTTTTGCAACCTTGTTATTTTGCCACAAGATAGAGCCATCATTATCAAATTTAAAAGCTGCATAATCAGACATTAAAAGCTCTTTTACACGTCTTTCAATTTCTTTAGGTAAAATTTTTCTTGCCGCAGATAAAATTGGTCCAGCTTTTTCACCTTGAGATAAAGAAGGGATAAATTCAAAACCTTTGAGTAATCCAACTTCTTCACCTTCAACGATGACCTTACCATCTATTCTAATTATAGCTTCCAAATTACTATGCTCTTTTAGAGTTTTATTTAAAATTACAATTCTCTTATCAACAAATCTTTGAGTTAATCTGTTATGCAACTCATCGGATAATTTATCTTCAATTGTTTTCGCTTCATTTTGCCAATGTTCAGATTCATCTATCCATTGTTGTCTATTTGTTATGAATGTCCAAGTTCTGATATTCGATATTCTATTTAAAAGAGTATCTATCTCTCCATCAAATCTATTAAGTCTGTTTAGCTGAGAATTTATCCATCCATTATCAAGATTCCCATTAACTAATAATAATTCAAAAGTTTTTTCTAGCAAGCTAAAATGAATACTTGATAAGGAATTACTAAAATCAGGAATTTGACAAACATCCCATAGTAAAATTAGTGCATCTTTATTATTTATTTTATTTTTAATTGAACTAATTTCAGATAAATGATTAAGGCAGAGTGCATCTAATGCCCCAACTTTTCTTCTCATGAAATTAAACGGTGGATGGGCTTCCAATGAGCTAACTAATCTTTTTAAGGAACTAAAATTTAATTCTGAATTTCTCCACCAAATATTTTTTAAAGGAAAAAAAGAATGATTTTCAATTTGTTCAATTATGTCTTCGTCAAACTTCAGATGATCTTCAACCACTCCAAATGACCCATTACGTGAATGTCTTCCAGCCCTACCTGCTATTTGAGCAATTTCTGAGGGATTAAGGTATCTTGGTATTTTACCATCAAATTTTGTATCAGATGCAAAACCAACATGATCAATGTCCATATTTAATCCCATACCTATGGCGTCTGTTGCAATTAAATAGTCAACTTGACCATTTTGATAAAGATCAACTTGAGCATTTCTTGTTCTAGGTGACAAAGCTCCCATTACAATTGCAGCTCCACCTTTTTTTGTTCTAATAAGTTCAGCAATTTTATAGACTTCTGGTATTGAAAACGCAACGATAGCAGATCTAGGTTTCAACCTTGTGAGTTTTTTTACACCCACATAACTTAAAACAGAAAGCCTTGGTCTTATTTCTATTGAACAGTTTGGTAAAATTTTTTGTAATAATGGCCTTATAGTTTCAGCACCAAGCAGAACTGTTTCTTCAGTTCCCCTTGTGTTAAGAATTCTATCTGTAAAAATATGCCCTCTATCAGGATCAGCTGCTAATTGTATTTCATCAATGGCGACAAAAGAAAAAGACCTCTCTAATGGCATGGACTCAACAGTGCAACAAAAATATTTTGCGTTTGGAGGAATAATTTTTTCTTCACCAGTAACAAGAGCAACTTTTGATTTTCCAACCTCTAAAACTGCTTTATCATAATTTTCTCGAGCTAATAATCTAAGAGGAAATCCAATTATCCCAGAATTATGAGAGAGCATTCTTTCCATTGCATAATAGGTTTTACCTGTATTTGTAGGGCCTAAAAGAGCCTTAATTTTAACATTTTCATTTATTGGTCTTCGCCAAAAATTTGATTGTTTTTTTGAGCTTAAATTCATACTAATGGCTTTGTTTTATTAATTCTTTGATGATAATCTAATAATATGATTTTATACAAAATCTAAGTGTCTTAATCAAAAAATTAATATACACTTTAAAAATAATTTATAAGTTAAGAATTATTTTATTGGAGAAATAATATAAAATATGAAACGTAGAGTTATAATTACTGGAGGCAGCAAAGGAATTGGTAAAGCCATAGCTGAACGTTTTGCTAAAAAAGAATGTGATATTTATTTACTCTCCTCTAATAAAGAAAATTTAGAAAACACCAAATCTAAATTACAAAACAAATATAATATTAATGTATATTATCACGCAGCTGATTTAAGAACAAAAATAGGGTGTGAAAATTCTATTAAGTCTGTTAAGCAAGAATTTGAAAATTTTGATACTTTAATTTTCTCAGCTGGAGCAACAAAAAGTGGAGATTTTCTAAAACAACCTATAGAAGATTTTGAAGATGGATTTGCTCTAAAATTTTATAGTGCTGTAAGATTAGCAAAAGCGTTTTGGCCAACCTTATCTAAAAACAAGGGATGGATTGTTTCAATTAATGGGGCAATGAGCCATTCTCCTGATCCATTTTTTATGGTTGGCGGAGCTGTCAATGCTGCTTTTCTAAACTTTACAAAAGCTTTATCTAAAAGAGGATTAATCGATGGAGTTAATGTAAACGCTATAAATCCTGGTATGACATCAACTGATCGTTTGATAACTATAATTCAAAATAATGCTAATAGAGAAGGTATAAGTTTTGCTGATGCAGAAAAAAATGCATTAAAGAATATAGGATTAGATAGATTCTCAACCCCAGAAGAAGTTGCTGAACTTGCTTATTTCTTATGTAATCCAAAAGTTAGACACCTAACAGGTACAGAAATTAATTTAGATGGTGGGAAAAAACCAACAATATAAATAAGGAAATTATAATGTCAAAGAAAGCTGCTTCAGTTTTTGTACAAACTTTGAAAAATCATGGTGTAGATCGTTTTTTTTGTGTGCCTGGTGAGTCATATTTATCTGTAATGGATGAATTATTATATTCACCTGGAATTGAGGTTGTTACTTGTAGGCATGAAGGTGGTGCTGGCTTTATGGCTGTCGCAGATGCAAAGTGTACGGGTAAAGCTGGTGTTGCCTTTGTAAGTAGAGGTCCAGGAGCAACTAATGCCTCAATTTCAGTTCACTCAGCACATCAAGGCGGAATACCTATGGTTTTGTTTATTGGTCAAGTCAACCGCATTAGCACTGGAAAAATGCATTTACAGGAAATGGACTTTATTAAAACATTTTCTGATATGGCAAAGCACGTAGAACAAATTAATATACCAAGTGAAATAGCCAACGTAACAGCCAGAGCATTTCACATTGCTGAAAGTGGTATACCAGGTCCAGTAGTTATAGCCGTGCCAACTGATGTCTTAGAAGCTGAAATTAAATCTCTTGATGTAAAACGTATTAAAATAAATCCACCTTTAGCTTTTCCTGACAAGGTGAAAGAGGTGTCCAAATTATTGTCAAATGCAAAAAAGCCAGTTCTTGTTGTAGGTGGTCAAGTTCACACATCAACCAGATCAAGAAAACTTGTAGTTGAGATTTCAGAAACCTATAATTTACCAGTTTTATGTACATATGAACACCAAGATATTATTTCCAACGATAACTTATATTATGCAGGAGAATTAGGTTTAAGACCTCCAGAACCTGTAAGACAAAATGCATTAGAAGCGGACTTGGTTCTAGTTGTTGGACACAGATTCAATGGTGTACCAAATATGGCCTATAAATTTCCATCATCAAAACAAAAGTTTATTCATGTAATACCTGATCCAAATACAATTGGTAAAATTTTTCGAACAGATATGGGCATAGTTGCAGATAGCGAAAATTTTTTAGAGCAATTATCAAAATTTGCAATCAATAATAAAAACAATGAAAGAGATGAATGGGTCAAACTTTGTCATTATCGTTATTTAAATAATGATGCAACTATAACTCCAAGAAGCGCAAATGACGGACTAGATTTTGCTCATTTAATTGATGGTTTAGGTAAAATAGCACCAGAAAACTCAATAATTACAAATGATGCTGGAAATTTTACAAGTTGGATGCATCATAGGTTTCCATTTAAATCTACAATGAAATTAATTGGCTCAGAGATTGGTGCTATGGGTATGGGAATTCCTGCAGGTGTGGCGGCTGCACTAAGGTTTCCTGACAGACAAGTTTTTTCAATAGTTGGTGATGGCGGTGCTTTAATGACGGGTTCTGAGCTCGCAACAGCGATTGCTCAAAATGCAAAAATAAGAGTTATTGTAGCAAATAACAATCATTATGGTACCATACGTTATCATCAAGAAGTTCACTTTCCAACAAGAGATCATTATGCGACAAATTTGATTAATCCTGATTTTGCTAAATATGGCGAAAGTTTTGGTCTAGAATGTTTTATAATCAATAAAGTTGAAGAAGTTATACCAATTTTAAAAAAAGCAATGGAAGCAGACGGCCCCTCACTAATTGAATTTAAAATGAGCTTGGAATTAAATACAAGTACAACTTCAATTTCTGAACTTCATGGCATATAAATATAATAATAATTTATCTAAAATTTGTTTTTAACTTCTGCTATGTGATAAATTATTATAATGTTTATTTAATCAGTTAAACTTACTGAAACTGTGGGGGGAAGCACATACATATAACATGTATCCGCTCCAGCTTGTTGTGATCTCAATTGATTTGCAACATCAAACGAAATAGTAATCTTTGGAGCACTATTGATGTTAGGTGTATAAGAGTTCGCTAGTGTACCTACCCAATAAAAAGTTGATGAATCATTGGTCTTAGTAATACTATTTGTAGAAAAATCTGATGATAAATCTCCATAAAAAGATCCGTTATCAGCATCTGCTTCATTAGGAATAACCCATGACATATCTGCGGTAGTTGTGCTATTAGATCCATCTACAATCGGCGCTGTATTATGACTTGCCGCTGTATTAGGAGAACTTTCTGTAACACAGTATGAACTTGATATACTAGAATTAGTTGTGTACCCAGCAATAGTGAATGTAGAGTTAATTGTAGATCTTATATGGGTATATGTTTTTCCAATTTCTAATTCAAAACTATTGATCCAAGATCCTACATCTGCGCCAGCACTTGCTGAAGCTATATTAAAAGAAGCAGATGTATTTGTAAGAACAGTTGCATCAGTACAGTCTGAAGATGAACATAATTCAAGTTTTGACATTGTAACTTGATATTTTGAAGGTGTAGAAATATCGTCTGCGGAAAATGAAAAACTTGAAAGAAATATGAAAATTATACAATTAGAAATGATAAGTAACTTATTTAAATACATTTTCTAAGTTCCTCTTCCAACAGTAACCGTTCCTGAAACAGTTTTAACAATTCTGTTTTGTCTTCTAACCATATCATAAATATTTTTTGATTGATCAGCGTGCTCAAACATTTTTTCTGAAACCAGTTTTTCTGGAAAATTATTTTCAGTTGCTAAAAAATTATAATTTATTTTTGCTGTGGTTACTGAATCAGATTTACTATTATCATCTATTCCAATTTCAAAAGAAATTTTTTCTGATGATTTAAATCTTAGACTAGCTTTTTTACCGTCTTTGATATCAAAATCATCTCCGTCCCACTCATATATACTTAAAAAAAATCTTGCTGTTGGAACATATGGAACTTGAAAACCAATTTCTGCATCATATCCATCCATTGCTTTTTCGGTTGTGTCACCAACGGTTTTTGATTTTGAAAAAGCATCATAATAATTAAAATTAAATTCAATTGGTTCAGATTTTATTTCAAGACCCAGACTGGCTCTTTGATGATTTTCTGGAAATTCTTGGTCATAAAATATATTGAACCCATATAACCAATTTTTATTTTCTGTTAGCTTTCTATTAATAAAACCAATATTAACAGTTGTATCATCATCTTGTCGTGAAATATTTGACTGATTTAAAAGGAAATTATTCTTATTTTCACTAATTGAACTTAGAACTGATATCCGATAATCTGCGTCAAAGCTTTCACTTTTGTTTTCTATAGATAATTCAGAGTTTTTAATATAGTCAAACTTCTCAATCGATGAAATTTTTTGTTCTAAATATTCCGATATTTTAGATGAAATTTTATTCTTATCTTCACCTGAAATTGAAGAACATGATGATAAAAATAAAATAAATATTATAAATAACTTTAATTTAATTAACATAAAAAGTATCCTACTTTTATTGATTAATTATTAAATAATACTCACAAAAATATTATTCATGAAAAAAATAGATAAATCAAATTAAATCTAATCAAAGAGTTTTTTTAAATATTTTATAAATTTCAGTATGATCTGCTTTTTTAAGAAGTTTTTCTTGAGATTCTATAAGGTAATTTGAAACATGCTCAGAAAGAGAATTATTATATATTAATTTTTTAATTAATTTTTCTGCAATGGAAACATCCTTAATCATTAAGTCTAAAGAAAATCCAGAGTTAAAATTCTCAGAAATCACAAATTTATCAAGCTTAACTTCGGTTGTATTATTTTTACCTGTGGCTCC
The DNA here is from genome assembly GCA_902619615.1 of uncultured SAR116 cluster alpha proteobacterium. Lineage (GTDB taxonomy): Bacteria > Pseudomonadota > Alphaproteobacteria > Puniceispirillales > Marisalimonadaceae > Marisalimonas. Next base: position 45,695 of record CACNFD010000003.1, read on the forward strand.
ATTAATAATTTTTAAAAAGTTTTTTGGTTCAATTCCAAATGAACGTGCAGTTGCTAAGGCCTCAAAACTTGCTATTAATCCAGCAGCAGACACATAATTATTTAGAGCTTTTATTGCATGACCAGAACCTAAAGGACCAGCAAATTGAACCTTTCCCATTACAGATAATAAATCATTTACTTCTTCTAAAAGCTTCTCGTCACCTCCAACCATGATCATTAAATCACCAGTTTTTGCTCTTACAACACCTCCAGAAACAGGTGCATCTAAAAATTTCACGCCTTTATATTTTAATTTCTTACCTAATTCTTGAGTTTCTCTAGGATCACTAGAGGACATATCTATAAATATTGATTTTAGATTCATTTCTAATAATTTAATGGCCATATCAGACACTATTTTACCATTAGGTAACATAAAAATTATTACATCAAGACTACTAAGTTCCTTAATATCTTGAACTTGCTTTATTCCAGATAATTTATCTATATTAGCTTTTATATCGTATCCATGAACGTTAAATCCTGATTTTGCAATAAGTGGTGCCATTACAGAACCCATAGCACCTAAGCCAATAAATCCAATATTTTTAATTCTCATAAGTTCACCCATACACGAATTATATTTTTATTGTACCTTTAGAAGCAAAGCTTTCAATCTCAAATTCTGAATAACCCAAGTCGATTAAAATTTCCTTAGTATTTTCTCCGAGAGATGGAGCATGCAGACTCTCAGATATTTCATCTTCATTAAATTCTATTGGGAAACTTGGATATAATAATTTTCCTTCTGTTGGATGATCTTGAACTCTAAAAAAATTGGTTTTTTTAAGATGTTCATCTTCAAAAAGGTCTTTTGGAAAATTTACTTTAGTCGCTGGGATATCTTGTTCTCTTAAATTTTTTATCCAAAAACTTGTTTTTCTTTTTTTTAATTCTTCAGACAAAATCTTGTATAATTCATCAATATTTAGGTTTCTAGATTCTAAAGAAGAAAATTTAGGATCATTCAAAATTTTTTCTTTTTTTATGATACTAAAAAACCTCAACCACTGATCATCACTATATGGAAGTACAGCAATGTATCCATCTAATGTTTTGTAAGGTTTTCTGTTTGGAGAGGATTGTCTCGGATAAACAGGTGGAGCTTTAGGTGGTAAAAAATTATAACCATATAAATGTTCTACTAAAGTAAAGTCAACCATAGTTTCCATCATTGGAACTTCTAACTCTATGCCCTCTCCATTTTTTTCTCGTTTAAACAATGCGCTTAAAATTGACATTCCAAGCATTAAACCAGTAACTTTGTCAGCTGTTGCTCCTGATGTGTAGCTTGGTTGATCTGAGTAAATTTCTTGATAAGCTGCCATTCCACTTATTGCTTGAATTGTGTCATCAAATGCTGGAAGTCCTGCATAAGGTCCTTTAGAAGAAAATCCAACTGCATTTGCTGTAATAATCTTAGAATTAATCTTAATAAAATCAGAATGTGTTAATTTTAATTTTTCTAAAGAAGCTTTTCTAATATTAGAAACAAAAACATCTGAATTTTTAATTAATTTATAGATAATCAATCGACCGTCTGCTGATTTAAGATCAATACTAATACTTTTTTTGTTTCTATTAATATTTAAAAAAACTGCTGCCATTCCTTTATTGACACTTGGACCAATATATCTGGTATTATCCCCAGCAATTGTTTCAACTTTTATAATTTCAGCTCCCATATCAGCTAATAACCTTGTACAATAAGGAACCATCAGTATCGAAGAAGCATCAATGATCTTAATACCTTTTAGAGGCGCTTCTTTCATGCTTTACCCATCCATTTGTTTAAGTTTAAGAATTATTAGTTAATAATTGAGTATTATTATTTATATAAACAGTTTAAAAAAACTCGTTTATGTTACAAGACTTTTTATGAATATTGTATAAAATTAATAAATAATCAAATAAACGGGTACTTAATGCTTTATCTGAAAGATTTAACAATAAAAAGAGGCTCTAAAATTGTTTTTTATAATTGGAGCACTAAATTTAAGAACTCTCAAATCACAATTATAAATGGTAAAAATGGTGCTGGAAAATCAACCTTATTAAGAGCTATAGCTGGGTTAATTCCACTTGAAAAAGGGGTTATAAAAAATAATAGTAATGAAATTTTTAAAGATCAAATTAAATGGGGAGAAAATTTAATCTTTATTGATTCTAAAAATGGCTTATCCAAGGATTTAACCGTTTATGAAAACCTAAAAATTTGGTCCGAAATGAGGGGTTGGAATGTAGGTGATAATGATCTTCAAAAAGCACTTAGTAGCGTAGACATAATAAATTATAAAAAAGTATATATTTCACAATGCTCTGAAGGTTTAAAAAAAAGAGCAGCATTATCTAGATTATATTTATCTTTTTTATTTGATGTTAAGTTTTGGTTATTAGACGAACCCACTAATGAATTGGACAAAAAAAGTATTATTTTATTTAACAAATTAATTCAAAGATTTATAGAAAACAAAGGCACTGTTTTGTTAGCGTGTCACTCATTAAAATTATTTGACTTTAAATATGAACTTTTAAATTTAGATTTATTGAAGAAGTAGAGTTGTATAATGTCCTCAAAGTATAGTTTTTATCAAATTTTTAATTCACACATTAAAAGAGAGTTTTTGATAAATTTCCGATCATTAATTGATGTTATATCAATTATCAGTTTTATGATTTTAATAATAACACTTTTTGTTCTTGGTATTGGGCCATTTCAAGAAAAATTGGGATTGGTTTCCAACTCAATTTTCTGGATAGGGCTAATTTTAGCAATAATTCCCTCTTTAGAAAAAACTTTACAAAGAGATTATGATAATGGATGGCTTGATCAAACTATAACTAGTCCAATATCACTGGAATTTATTCTTTTATCTAAAAGCATAGCTTACTGGTTAATAATAATAATTCCATTGTTAATTTCTTTACCATTTTTTATTATTTTATTGAACATTAGTTTAAAACTTATACCATGGCTCTTTATCAGTATTCTGATCGGCGGTCTTTCAATTTCACTTGTTGGTATTATAGGGTCTGCTCTAACATTAGGTGCAAAAAGAGGAAATATTTTGCTACCTATATTGATCATCCCATTCATAATTCCTATTTTAATATTTGGAGTTGGCGTAAGTGAAACAATTTCAGTTAATGAGTCACCTATAGGTAATTTATTTTTATTAATTGGGTTTACATTGATATATCTGGTGATATCACCTTTTATTTCAGCATTTTTAATTAGAATCGCAATAAGTCGTTAATGATTTTAGTAGAAAGTATATATGTTAATATTTGTTTACTTCATAAATATTAAAAGAAAGAATTTTGTTAATGTTTGATTGGCTAGCTAATCCAAATAGATTCAATAGAATAACTGAAAAAACACAGCCATTTATTCTTTTTATATCCATAATCGCACTTTTTTCAGGACTATATTTTGGTCTTTTTGATAGCCCAAAAGATTATCAGCAAGGAAATGCTGTTAGAATTATGTATGTTCATGTTCCTTCTGCTTGGCTAGCGTCGTTTTTATATTTTAGTCTTGCTATTTCATGTGTTTTTTATTTAGTTTGGAAACACCCTTTAGCTGATTTAGTTTCAAGTTCAATTGCACCAATTGGTGTTTTATTTTCAGCTTTAACCCTAATTACTGGTTCATTATGGGGGAAACCAATGTGGGGTACATGGTGGGTATGGGACGCAAGATTGACTTCAATGCTAGTATTATTCTTTTTTTATCTAGGCTATATATTACTTAGAAATGCTTTTGAAAGAAAAACTGATGGTTCTAAAACAGCATCTGTTCTAGCTATAGTTGGGCTTATCAATCTTCCCATTGTTAAGTTTTCTGTTGACTGGTGGCATACTCTTCATCAACCCGCAAGTATTATTAAATTTGGAGGTCCATCTATTGACGAAAAAATGTTGTTACCATTAAGCCTAATGTTTCTTGCTTTGAGTTTTTTTTCTTTATATTTAATAATTTTAAACGTAAAAACCAAATTGATTGAAAAAAAATGTGAGGCATTATTATTAAAATCAAACTTAGAAGAAATATCGTAAGCTGGTTAAGACATGAATGAACCATTTTGGATAATGCAAGGTTACGCAATTTATATATGGCCAAGCTATATTCTAACTTTGCTAAGCTTAGGTCTACTTTTCTATCATTCAATTAAACAATCTCGAAAAGCCAAGAAATTACTTGAAGAATTATCAGAAACTAATAATTAATTTTTAAAATATGGATCGATACAAAATAGATGAATCCCAAATATAGACGCTTATTTATTACAATTATTATTGTACTGACACTTGGACTAGCAACTAAATTAATATTAATGGCCTTAGAAGATAATATTGTATATTTTTATACGCCAAATGATTTAAATGAAAAATTTGGAGATGCTCAAAATATTCAAAATAAAATCAGGATTGGTGGTTTGGTTCTTGAAAGCTCAATAAAAAAAGAAGGTGAAAAAACTATCTTTATGATTACTGATAGAAAAAAAGAGGTTAAGGTTTTATTTGACGGGCCTCTACCAGATTTGTTTAGAGAGGGTCAAGGTATTGTTGCAGAAGGTATGTTCCAAAATAATAATTTTATTGCTAGTGAGGTACTAGCAAAACACGACGAAAATTACATGCCTCCAGAAGTTGCTGATGCTTTGAAAAAAAATAATGTTTGGAAAGGTGACTCTGATTAAATGATACCTGAATTAGGACATATTCTTATGATAATTACATTTGTTATTTCAACAATGCAATGCTGTTACTGGCTTTATAATCTGAGATATACGAACATCGATGTAGTCCGAGTTCTTCAAAAAGGTTCTCTTATAAATTTTTTATTTATTTTTTTATCTTTTTTAATTTTAACATATAGTTTTATTACATCTGACTTTTCTTTATTAATTGTCTCCAACAACTCACATACTTTAAAACCATTGATATATAAAATTAGTGGGGTATGGGGTAATCACGAAGGTTCACTTTTATTGTGGGTATTAATTTTATCTGCTTTTACTTTTTTTGTTTCTTTTAAAGATTCTATAAATTCAAAACTTTTGGCTTCAATTATTGGAGTCCAGACTGTAATTTTATCACTTTTTTTAGCTTTCATATTATTTACATCCAATCCTTTTGAAAGAGTTGATGAATTACCTTTAGATGGAAGAGGTTTAAATCCTTTGCTACAAGATCCAGGTTTAGCTCTTCACCCACCGATGCTTTATATTGGATATGTTGGGTTATCGGTGTCATTTTCTTTTGCAGTTGCAGCACTTATTACTGGTGAAATTAATAAAGATTGGGCTCGTCAAATGAGGCCATGGATTGCGATTGCTTGGTCTGCTCTAACAATTGGTATTGCTCTTGGAAGTTGGTGGGCATATTACGAATTAGGTTGGGGTGGTTGGTGGTTTTGGGATCCAGTTGAAAATGCTTCTTTTATGCCATGGTTAGTTGCAACAGCATTACTACACTGTGTCAGAATACTCGAAAAAAAATTAATATTTATAAACTGGACAATTTTGTTATCAATCCTGGCTTTTTCCTTTTCTTTATTAGGCACTTTTATCGTAAGATCAGGATTATTAACGTCAGTACATGCTTTTGCTTCCGATCCTTCAAGAGGAGTTTTTATTTTAATAATTTTAGGTATATCAATAGGTGTTCCTCTAATTTTATATACAATTAAAAGCTCATCTTTTAATGACGAAAAAGGTAATTTTGATATAGTCAGTAAAGAAAGTGCAATTTTAGTAAATAATTTATTTCTTACTACAGCAACTTTAACAGTTTTAATTGGCACTCTGTACCCTTTATTTTTAGACGCTATTAATGGAAACAAGGTATCTATTGGTCCAGCATATTATAACGCTACTTTTGCTCCAATTATGGCACCAGTTGTGTTTTTGATGGCTGTCGCACCATTCTTAAATTGGAAAAAATACACAGATAAAAATTTTATAAAAAAAATAATATTTCTATCTGCTGTAACTTTCTTAGGAGGGACATTATTATACTTAATTGAAGAAAAATCAATTTTTGCATTAATATGTGGCTCTCTTTCAATTTGGCTTTTCACAGGAGTAATTACCGATTTAATTTCAAAAATTCGAGAAGCTAAAGTTAAATTTAAAAATATAAATCAATTTTTTTTCTTTATAACAAAAATTAATTTAGGAATACATCTAGCACATATTGGAGTTGCAATTTTTCTTGCAGGAGTTACTGGAGAACAATTTTATAAAAGCGAGTATAATGTAAGAAAAAAAGTTGGTGATATAATAAATATTGGAACAAAATCACTAAAGTTTGATAAAATTGAAAATATAGAAGGACCTAATTACCACTCATTAATGGCAACCTTCTCTCTTTACGAAAAAAATAAATTTATCAGTAAACTAAGGCCAGAAAAACGTTTCTATACTAATGAAAAAAGTCAGACAACAGAAGCCGCAATCTTATCAGATTTTTGGGGTGATACATATTTAGTTTTAGGTGAAGGAGACAACAAAACAGGATGGTCCTTAAGAATATATTCAAACCCATTAGTATCTTGGATATGGGCTGGTGCTTTTTTTATGGCAGTCGGAGGCATCTTTTCTGTCACACAAAAATCATCAAGATTTAGAAATGTTTAATTAAATATTATGAAACATAATTTGAAAATTTTAAATGTTTTACCTTTAACAGTATTTTTTTTTATAATATTGTCGTCTGGTATAGTTTTATATCAATTAAAAGTTGATAAAAGAATTGAAAGATCTTTAGCTTCTCAATTAATTGGAAAAAACGTTCCTGAAACATTAATTCCTAAAGAAAACTTTATTGAAAAAATTAATAATTTAGAAAATTTAAATTTTGAAAAATACCATGATCAAATTTTTGCCGTTAATTTTTTTGCATCATGGTGTGCACCCTGTAGAATAGAGGCACCAATTATTGATGAATTAAGTAAAGTCCTACCAGTTATTGGAATAGCATATAAAGATAAATATCTAGATACAAAAGAATTTTTGGATAATTTTGGTAATCCTTATATAGAAACAGGAATTGATAAATCTGGTAAAATAGCTATTGAGTGGGGACTTTATGGAGTTCCAGAAACTTTTCTAATTAATAAGAAAGGTGAAATAATTTATCGTCATGCTGGCCCACTTCTATATAGCATTTTTAAAGACGAAGTTTTGCCGCTCTTAGAGAGTATTAAGAATGAATAGAAAGTATAAAATGATTATAATATTTTCTTTTTTATTTTTGTTTAGTAATGAACTTGAGCTTTTTGCTAAATCTATAGATGATGAAATCAATATAAACAACAGAACAAGGGTGATTTCTCAAAACATTAGATGCCTTGTTTGTCAAAATCAAAGTATAGATGAGTCAAATTCTGAATTAGCAAAAGATTTGAAGATTTTAATAAGAGAAAAGCTTATAGCTGGTGTTAGTAACGAAGAAATTTATGGATATTTGAGAGAAAGATATGGAGATTATATCTTGTTAAAACCACCTTTAAATTTAAATACTACCTTATTGTGGTTTTTACCATTTATTGTTTTAATATTTGGCTCAATATTAATTTTTAAAATCATAAAATCTAACCAAAAATAAAAGAGAATAGATAATGTTATTTATTGCTATTTTTTTTATAAGTTTTTTTTCAATAATTTATATTTTTTATAATTTTTCTAATAAAAATTTTTTGAAAATTATAAATTTCAAACCTAAATCCAATAAATTCGTCCTGTATCTTAATATTCTATTTTTATTTTTATTAAGTTCACTAATTTATTATAAAATAGGAAATCCATTTATAAACATGGACCAACTTTATTCTTCGCAAGAAAAACTTTTTAAAAAGAATATTGAACAAAAAAAAATTATAAAACGTGATTTGGAAAATTTTGACAAACTAGTTTTGTTATCAGATCAAAATCCAAAAAATCTAGATATTCTTCTTGAATTGGCAAGGACTTCTTCACGACTTAATAAAACTGATGTTGAGATCTCATCCTTAACAAAAATATTATCTATCAAAAACTCTCCCAATCTCAAATCTCTATTAGCTCAAGCAATTATCAAAAAAGCTGACGGACAAGTCACCCCAAAGGCAAAAAAACTAATTAAAGAAGCTCTATCTGAGGATCCATTAAATCCTGGAGCTAATTATTTAAATGGATTAGCACAATCACAAATTGGCAATGAAATGTTAGCATTTGAAATTTGGACTAAATTATATAAAAGAACTAGTAAAAATGATACTTGGAAAAAAGATCTTGAAAAAAATATAAGAACAGCAGCAAAAAACTTAGGGGTTTCTAAAAAAGCTCTAGAAAATAAGTTAAAAGATAATGTTTTAGCAAATAATGATTTAACGAAAGAAATTTTAAATTTAAATGAAAAAGAACAAAACATTAGAATTAATCAAATGGTTGAACAACTTGCAGATCGGCTTAAGGATGATAAAAATGATGTTGAAGGTTGGATTAAGTTATACCAATCTTATAAAGTTTTAGGAAAAAATAAAAAAGCATTAAAAGCTATAAGAGATGCCATAAAACTTAATCCACAAAATATAGTTTTAAAAAAAGTACTTTTAAGAGATTTACTACCAACAAACAAAAAGCCTGTTTTTTCAAAAGAAACAAACAAACTTATAAATGAAATTTTAGTTTTAGAACCAAATAATGTAGATGGTTTGTTTTTTAGTGGCTTTGCTGCTTACAACAAGGGAGAAAAGAAAAAAGCTATTACTTATTGGGATTTATTACTAAAACAACTACCCAAGGATTCTTTAATGTCAAAAGAAATAAATAAAAGGATTAGATTACTTCAGGATTAATTTAATCTTTTTTGATTTGGTATTTTTGCATTATTGGCAAAGATAGTAACCCAAACCCAAGAGATAAAATTGGAATCCCAAAAGCTTTAAAAGATACCCATTGATCAGTAGTTAAATTACGCCAAGCTATTTCATTAGCAATAGCCATTACTATAAACATACCAACCCATAACCATGTCAATTTGTCCCAGCCTTCTTCTTTTAACGAAACTGCCGATTTCATGATAGCAGCTAATGGGTTCCTTCCTAGAATTTTACCTGAAGCTAAAACTCCTGCTATTATTATAGATACTATTGTTGGTTTGATTTTAATAAAAAATTCATCATCAAAAAATATTGTTAATCCACCAAAAAAAACAACCGCAACACATCCTGCAGCAGCCATCATTGGTATGTTTTTAAACCAATACCAAGATAGTATCAGAGATAATAATGTACTTATCACCAAAACTGCTGTACCTGCCATTATGCCGTAAAAATAATTAACACCAAAAAACAATAATAATGGACCCATTTCTAAAATGGATCTATAACCCTCTTTTTTGTCTACTTCCTGCAACCAACTCTCCTACGCTAAAATTAAACTCTTACTGTGAATAAACTCTTCTATTTTGTCTGTGGCAAATCTTAACAAATCACCATTTTTTGAAAATCTTGAATTTTCACTTAGTTGACGTCTCCATTCTTTAGCACCTGGCAAAGAGTTATACAAACCTAAAATATGTCTAATTACAGAGTGAACATTACCTCCATCTTTTTTCACAAATTCATCAATATAGTCAGCCATTTTCATAGCTATTTGATATCTAGTCTTAATTTTTTCATTTTGATTTAAAACTATTTTATCTACAGAGGATAAAATATATGGATTTTTATATGCTTCTCTTCCAATCATAAACCCATCAAGTGAATATTGTTCAACTAAATTTTGTCCCTCTTGTATTGACTTAATTCCACCATTAACAATAATTTTTAAATCTGCCCTTCTTTTTTTTAATGCTCCTACTCTAGAATAATCTAAAGGAGGAATTTCTCTATTTTGCTTTGGACTTAATCCATTCAGCAGAGCTTTTCTAGCATGAATAACGAATAATTTCACTCCTTCAGCGGATACTTGATCAATAAAGTTATCTAAACCTTTTACTTCATCCATATCATCAACACCAATTCTACATTTAATTGTAATAGGTAATTGACTAACATCTTGCATGGCCCTCACACATTCTGATACGATTTTAGGCGTTTTCATAAGGCATGCTCCAAATGATCCATTCTGGACACGATTTGAAGGACATCCAATATTTAAATTTATTTTTGAGTATCCATAACTTTGACCAAACTTAACTGCTAGAGATAATTTCTTAGGATCGTTGCCACCTAATTGAAGAACACATGGTAATTCTTCATTATTAAATACTAACAACTTATGTCGCGGCCCAAAAATTAAAGCATCAGCAGAAATCATTTCAGTATATAAAATTGCTGAACCAGATAAGAGTCTATGAAAATATCTACAATGCCTATCTGTCCATTCCATCATTGGAGCTACAGAAAACTTTTCTTCAAATATCAATTTTTGCTCTACAAATATTTAATAATCCATCATTATTTACAATATTTATAAAATATATCCAAGATTAATAAAAAAATATTAATAATAACCTTAATTAATTAAGTAGACTTTACTTTTCTTGAGATTTGTCTAAGGCTACCGTTAAGTCGTCTATAATATCATCTATATGTTCAATACCAACTGATAATCTTACATATGAATCTGATACACCAGATTTTAATTTATCTTCATATGATAATTGACTATGTGTTGTAGTTGCCGGGTGTATAGCAAGGCTTCTTGAATCACCAATGTTTGCAACATGATAAAATAATTTTAAATTATCTATAAATTTTTTACCTGCTTCTGCACCACCTTTCAATTCAAAACCAACTAGACCTCCAAAGCCCTTATTTAAATACTTATCTGCGTTTTCTCCAGAAGATCCTGTTTGTAACTCAGGGTAAATTACATGATCCACTGATTTATGGTTTTCTAAAAAATGAGCAACTTTTGAGGCATTTTCACAATGAGTTTTCATTCTTAAACATATAGTTTCAAGTCCTTGTAGGATTAAAAAAGCATTAAAAGGGCTTAATGCTCCTCCTAGGTCACGTAATAAAGTAACCCTAGCTTTTATAATGTAAGCAATGGGACCTAATGGTTTTATAGCATCCACCCATACAACTCCGCCATAGGAGAGATCAGGTGAGTTTAAAGCTGGTTGTCTCTCTTTCCCAGCTCCTTCCCAATCAAAATTACCACTATCAATAATCAAACCTCCAATTGAATTCCCATGACCACCAATATATTTTGTCAGTGAATAAACAACAATTGCTGCCCCATGGTCAAAAGGCCTACAAATAACTGGAGATGCTGTGTTATCTATAATAAGGGGTATTCCATACTTCTTTCCGATTTCACTCACTTCAGAAATAGGAAAGACTTTTAATTTTGGGTTAGGTAAAGTTTCAGCATAATAAGCTCTTGTTTTATCATCAGTTGCATTTTCAAATGCTTGTGGATCTGATGGATCAACAAATCTAACTTCGATACCCATATCCTTTAAGGTGTTTGCAAATAAATTCCAAGTACCACCATATAAGTCAGTTGAACTAATAATATTTTCTCCAGCCTTAGCAAGATTTTGAATAGCAAATGCAGATGCTGTTTGACCAGAAGATAATGCTAATGCAGCAACGCCCCCCTCTAGAGCTGCTAATCTCTTTTCCAATATATCATTGGTTGGATTCATAATTCTTGTGTAGATATTACCGAATTCTGATAAAGAAAATAAATTCGCTGCCTGCTCAGTATTAGCAAACTGATAACTTGTGGTTTGATGAATTGGCACCGCAACTGAACCTGTTGTTTCATCTGCTCTCCATCCGGCATGAAGACTAAGAGTTTCTGGATTTATAGAATCACTCATTTGTATGTTCCTCAAAAAAATAAATGTTTAGAATGAAATTCTCTAAAAATAAATAAAAAAGAAAATATTTTTTTATATTTTTTTCATATGCACTAATAATTAGAAAAAATTTCTTAAAAGTTATTTTTTAAAAGAAATAAAATTGTGAAATAATAAATGTTAATGATGATGGTGCTTTTTCTTCTCATTTGATTTTTTTCTTTTATCCATAATCGGCATATTAACAACTATTGACCCTGCATTTTCAAAATTAAATTTAACTTTATGTAATTTTGTTTTTTTTAGAGATTTTGTTAAATCAATAAACATAATATGAAGGCTTCCAGGTTTAAAATCTAATTGCGATTTAGATTTAATTAACACTCCTTGTTCTAAATGTTTCATTATCATTACGTTGTTTTTAATATACATATCATGAATTTCTATCCTTTTTGAAAAATCTGATACCAAAGAAATCAAACGTTCATTCTTCTCATTTTTATTTTCAATTTTAATATAACCTGCAGTTATATTATTATTAGCAATTACTTTTTTTATCCAAAAATCTGATAAAACTAAACCTTTAAAAGTAATTGTTTCAGAAAAACTTTGTGAAGATAACAAAATAAAAGTAAATAAATATAAGAATTTTAATACATTCTTATGTGAAACCATAAATTTTTATCCTAATTTATTAAATCATGCTGTATAACTTATTACGGTTAGTATCAAATAAATGGAAAGGTAACAATCAAGATTTATGCAATTAGCTGATAACCCAATCACAAAAATTATATTAGAAAAGTTAAAACACAAAGATTTTCGAAACTTAAATCATCTTATTTTTGATGAAAAAAGACCTTCTGAATTCCAATATGAACTTCAAGATTTAAAAATTGATATTACAAGGCAATCCCTTGACAAAGAGATAAAGGAAGATTTGATAAATCTTGCTAAAGAAACTAAAATTAAAAAAAAAATAAGTGAACTTATTTCAGGTGTAAAAGTAAACTTATCTGAAAATCGTTCTGTTGATCATTTTAGTCTAAGAAAAGAAGAGCGTTTCAAAACACAAGAATGGAACAAACTTCGAAATTTTGTTCAAAATATTTCAAGCAAAAATAATTTTAAACATATTGTGAACATTGGCATTGGTGGATCTGACTTAGGACCTTTAATGGTTAACAAAGCGTTGAAAAGTTTTTATAAAGTTCCTGATATTTTATATGTGTCCAATATTGACCCAACCAAGATCTCTGAAATATCTATAAAATGTAATCCCAAAGAAACTCTATTTATAGTTGCATCTAAAAGCTTCAGTACACTTGAAACTCTTGAAAACGCAAAGTTTGTGGCAGAATGGTTATCCAAACATAAAGTTTCTTTAAATTATTCTATGGTAGCGGTTACATCAGAGAGAAAAAAAGCATTAGATTGGGGATTTAAAGATTCAAACATCTTTGAAATATCAGAAAATGTTGGAGGACGTTACTCTCTTTGGTCATCAGTAGGGATGTCAATATTAATTGGTTTAGGGGAAGATAATTATAAAAATTTTCTTCTTGGGGCAAGGACAATGGATGAGCATTTCATAAATGAAGAAATTGAAAATAATATTCCGATTATCCTTGCTTTACTGAGAATATGGAATCGAAATTTTTTAAATAGAAATAATCATTGCATAGTTCCTTACACTGACAATCTTTCTAAATTCCCCGCTTGGGCGCAACAATTAGAAATGGAAAGCAATGGGAAAGGTGTTGATATTAACGGCACTACTCTAAAAATGCCAGCAAGCCCAATAATCTGGGGAGAAGTAGGCACTAATGCACAACATAGTTTCTTTCAATTTTTGCATCAAGGGTTAGAAGTATGCCCAACAGATATTCTAGTGCCTCGTAAACCTTTAAGTACAATTTGCTTCAAAGGCTCTGAGAAAAATTACAAATATTTATTAATAAATGCAATTGCACAGGCTGAAGCTCTAGCAAGAGGTTCAGTTGATTTAATTAATCAAAATAAAAATTTTTTAGGAGGCAGGCCTTCAACAATAATAAGTTGGGAAGAAAACACACCATTTTCTATTGGGATGTTAATAGCTCTTTATGAAAATATTACTATTGCATCTGGATTCCTTTGGAACATTAATAGCTTTGATCAATGGGGGGTGGAACTTGGAAAAACTATTGCTAACAATATCTCCAATGATAAAAATGATAAAGATTTGACACCAGCAGCCAAAAAATTTTTAAATCAAAAATAATCATAAATAAGTTTATATTAAACTCATTTGTCATTTTTGAATTTAGATTGCCTTTGATAATTAAAATTGTAAAAATAAACTAAAAAATGGTGTTATACGAATGAGTTATACGATAAGAGATTTAATTAATAACAACAAAGATGAAGATATTGCAATCACATCTGAAAATAATAATGTAATTAAATATTCAGATTTAAAAAAACACATCATTAATATTTCTGGTCAATTAGCTAGCCAAGGAATTACACCATCCAATAGGGCGGCGATAGTCCTTCCAAATGGTCCAGAAATGGCAACTGCTTTTTTGTCAATTTCTAGTTATATGTCAGCTGCTCCTTTAAACTCTTCATATAAATTAAAAGAATATGAATTTTACCTTCAAGATCTTATGCCTAAAATAGTTATTGTTGAAAAGGATAGTCAGAATCCAGCAGTTGAAGCTGCAAAAAATCTGGGTATAGAAATATGTGAAATCAAAAAGATAGATAATGCACCAGCTGGAATATTCAATTTATACAACAAAACTACAAATTTCGAACTTGCTACTGAAAATAATGAAGCTTTGGTTTTGCATACATCTGGGACAACCTCAAGACCAAAAGTTGTACCATTAACAAATAAAAATATTTTTTCATCAGCAACTAATATTGCAAATTCTCTTCAACTAAGCTCACAAGATCATTGTTATAACATTATGCCTCTTTTTCATATTCATGGATTAATTGCAGTATTAAGTTCTTCGATTAATGCTGGAGCTTCTGTTTATGCAAGCAGTGGTTTTAATGCACTTAAATTTTTAGAAACAGCAGATAAAGAATCAATCACATGGTATTCTGGTGTTCCAACAATGCATCAAGCTATTTTAATGCGTGCAAAAAAGAACCCAAAACTTGCCGAAGAACTTTCTCTAAGATTTATCAGATCTTCATCTGCCTCATTACCTCCAGCTGTTTTTGATGAACTAAAAAAGATATTTAAGACAACCGTAATTGAAGCTTACGGAATGACCGAAGCCACTCATCAAATGACATCAAATCCTATGCCTCCAGAAAAACAAAAAGCTGGCTTTGTTGGTAAACCAGCAGGACCTGAAGTTTGTATAATGGACACACAAGGTAACAAACTTGATATAGGTGTGGATGGAGAAGTATGTATCCGCGGGGATAACGTGACAAATGGCTATGAAAATAATGAAGAGGCTAATAAAACTGCCTTTATAAATGGATGGTTTAGGACAGGAGATCAAGGTCATTTTGATAATGAGGGATATTTAAAAATTTCTGGAAGATTAAAGGAAATTATAAATAGAGGTGGAGAAAAAGTATCACCTTTAGAAGTAGATAATATTTTAATGGAACATGAGGCTGTTGAACAAGTTGTAACTTTTGCGGTTAAAGATAACTTACTTGGAGAAGCTATAGGCGTTGCAATTGTATTAAAGAGTGGAATTGATTGTAATGAAACAGATATTAAAAATTATGCCAGAAAACATCTTGCTGATTTTAAAATTCCAAAATATATACTTTTTTTAGAAGAAATACCTAAAGGAGCCACAGGTAAATTGCAAAGAATAGGCTTAGCCAAAAAACTTGGTTTAGAATAGAGAAATGTTGAAATGAATATTTGTGTATTTGGTGCAGGAGCTATTGGAGGATATATTGGATGCTGCTTAAGTAAAGCTGGAGCCAATGTTTCATTGATTGCCAGGGGACCTCATAAAGAAGCTATAGAAAAAAATGGGTTAACCTTAATAACTGATAATAGGCCAGAGAATTATAATTTAAAAGTAACAGAAAACCCCGAAGAATTAGGAACTCAAGATTATATTATAATTGGTGTTAAAGCGCATGCAATTGCTAATATTGTTGAAGGTTTAAAACCTCTTCTCAATAAATATACAGCAATTTTATCTGCGGTAAACGGCATACCTTGGTGGTATTTTTACAAAGCAAACTCAGACACAATATTAGAAAACACTCATATAGATTCAGTTGATCCAGGTGGCGTCATCTGGAAAAATTTAAACCCAGAACGAGCACTAGGTTGTGTTGTTTATCCTGCATGTGAAATAGAGAAGCCAGGTGTTATAAAACATATTAAAGGAAATAGGTTTAGTCTTGGAGAGCCTAGTGGCGTAAATACAGATAGATTAAAAATATTATCTGATCTTTTTATCAAAGGTGGACTAAAAGCTCCACAAAAGAAAAATCTAAGAGATGAAATCTGGATTAAATTATGGGGAAATTGTTCATTTAATCCTATAAGCGCTATTACTGGAGCCAGCTTGGATATGATTGGAAACGACCCAACCTCACTAGTCTTGATTAAACAAATGATGGAAGAATGCCAAAAAGTTGGGGAAGCAGTTGGTGTGCATTTTGGTGTATCAATTGATAAGAGAATTGATGGCGCATCATCGATAATTGGTCACAAACCATCCACTAGACAAGATATTGAAATGAAAAGGCCTCTTGAAATAGATCCTATAATGAGTGCAATAATAGAAATTGGGAATAAACTCAATATTGCCACACCCATGTTAAAGCACATAAACAGTATTTTAAAACTAAAGGCAAATTATTTAGGTTTGTATAAAAGAAACGATCTTATAGAAAAATTAACAATCTAAATTTTCAAATGCATTAAAACCTTTTTTATCCTCAATTTCTACGACCCAACAATCTCTATCTATTTCTATTTCTTTAGAAATTCTCTTATCAATATCTTGAGAAGTTGTTTTTTTTAGAGGATATAAATCTATAAACTCAATAATCTCTTTATCATTATTTAAATCATATTTGATATTTCGTGAAAAAAGTTTGGCAAAACCGTCTAGAGTGTCAATTTTAACAAATATAGCACCAGCCTGCTCATTTCCTCTTTTAACGATATAAGCACTAGTTAAATTTTTCTCTGCAATTCTAATGCCTGCGTTAATTATTGTTTCTGCTTTTAATTCATTCATATTCTTTTATTTGAATATTAAAAATCCGAGCACCTGCCGGCTTTTTCCCAATCTCCGTATCTTGTAGGTTCTGGGCCCTTTGGGCCACCCTGCTCTTTTGTAATATTTACATTTTCATTTAATTTATCTTTTATATTATTTTGTTCTTTTTCTTCATTTAATTTTGTAGTTTTATTACTCATAATAATTTACTTTCTATAAATCTCATTTAACAAATCACAGTATAATATTAATTTTTGTTATAAATACAAGGTAGTAGTTTTGATTGAACAAAAATCACTTAAATTTCAAAAATTAGCAAAAAACACGAGGTTAATTGCTTTAGAAATTTGGATTTTAATTTTTTATAAAAACAAAAATTTTGAAAAAACAATAGATAACTCCTTTGATTTTAATAAATTAGATAAAAGGGACAAATCCTTTGCATATCTTCTGATTAATTCATCTATGAGGAGACATAAACAAGCACAAAGAATTTATACTAAATACGCAAAGCAAGGTATAGATCCAAGGAACAGATACTTGAATAGTATTTTGTTGATTGCAACTGTTCAACTAATTTGGCTAGAAATAGCACCTTATGCAGTCATAAATGAAGCCGTGTACCAAGCAAAATTTTTCATTAGTGAGAAGCAATCTAGGCTAGTAAATGCAATTCTTAGAAACATTAGTCAAAATAAAAAAGAAATTTCACATATTATTTCAAATGAAGCTTCTAACTTACCAGAATGGCTTTTTAATAGTTGGAAATCCTTATACGGGAAAAAAAATGTTGACGAGATTGTTAAACTAGCAATGGATCCTCCTCCACTTGATATTGTTATATCAACAAAAATAACAAAAAAAGAAAAAGAAATAATTAAATCAGAGTTAAATGGCGTAGAGATATTTCCTAATGTCCTAAGGTGCACATTTAATGGGAATGTGGAAGATCTACCTAGATTTAAAGATGGTATATGGTGGATACAGGACGCAGCATCTCAAATACCTTGCAGTATATTATTAACAAAAATAAAAAAAAATTTTTTAAAATCAATACAATCTCTTAAAATAATTGATATGTGTTGCGCTCCTGGAGGTAAAACTGCACAACTGTTGGATAATGATTTGGTCATAGATTGTATTGAAAAAAATAAGAATAGATCCAGAATTTTTAAAAAAAACATGGCTCGACTTAATTTTAATCCAAATTTAATTAATGTGAATGCAGAAGACTTTAATCCAGAATATAAGGCTGATGTTATTTTAATAGATGCACCATGTTCAGGAACTGGTACAATTAGAAAAAATCCTGATATTTTTATAAGAAATGCTCCACATAACTTAGATAACTTTGTATCAATACAAAATAAAATATTAGATAATTCAGCAAAAATCCTAAAGAAAAATGGCCTTATCATGTACGTGACTTGCTCTCTTCAAAAAATTGAAGGAGAAAGAAGAATAGAAGATTTTTTAGAAAGTCATAAACAATTTTCAATAGTAAGTTTTAACTCTGAAGATTTTCCTAAAATAAATGATAGCATTACAAAAGAAGGATTTATTAGAATTCTACCTAATCATTTTAATTTTAATTTTGAAAATGTTAGTAATGGATCTGACGGATTTTTTATAGCATTATTGAAAAAGGAAAAATAATTTAATGCTTAAGTTAATAGATATATTTACAAATAATTATTTTCTTAAACAAAAACTTAAAGTGACAATTCCTAAAACACCAGTAAGAAGACTGACTGATAACTGGCAAGGCTCAACTAAAAGTGGAAAAAGAATATTAAGTAACCCAGTTAATACAAAAACTATTCAGGATTTTAATAAATTCAATTTCATAAGAGATTTAAAATCTGAGGGAAGCATAAATGCTAGGTCGACTGCACGATCATTAGTGGAAAACTGGATCAACGAAGATTATAACCTCCGATCTCATGAATATGATTCTGTAATAGTGGCAGAAAGAATTTCATGTTGGAGCTTTAATTATTCTTGGTTTGCAGAGAGTGGTGGATTAGATTTTCAAAAAAAAATTTTAAATTCTATTGCCTTACAATCTAAATTTCTTGAATTAAAACTCGATCTAACAAACGACAACCTTGAAAAGATAATTATAATTAAAGGGATTTTAGTATCTAAGTCTATTTTATACGAAACGATAGATAATATTAATCAATTATTAACTGTTATTAATGAAAAACTCGAAATATTGACTAATACTGATGGTGGGCACATAAGCAGAAGTCCTGTTAAGCAATTAAATTTATTGAGACATTTAATTGAGATAAGATCTATAATTGCGATTTTAAAAAATGTAGATGCTGATGGGTTGCATCAAAAAACAATAAAAATGGGAGAGTTTTGTAGAAGTTTTCAAATGCCTAATGAATATTTTTCATGGTTTCATGGTGGTTCCTTAATACGAAAAGAAATTATAAAGCAAACTTTAAATAGAATTGGATATAAAAATAGGATTTTTAGCCTTGCTGAAGAAACTGGGTTTTGTAGGTTGTCAAATATGAATTCTGTTTTATTTGTGGATATAGGACTAAATAAAAAAACAATTCATAATAAAAAAGCTAGCCTATTTGGTTTTGAATTTTTTTATAAAAAAGAAAAGATAATTTCCAACCTTGGAGAAATTAATAACTCAAAATATAAAAATATGAAAAATTCTCTTTCTTCTACGGCGGCCCATTCTAGCCTGAATATAGATGATAGAAATAATATAGACCTCAGTGGGAGAAGAATTACAAGAATATCAAATATCCAATTTGGAAAAACTAAAGATGGTAATTTATTAGATGTAACTCATTCAGGGTACGAAACAATTTTTGGCGTTCACCACAAAAGACAAATATACCTCTCTAATAAAAAAAATGAAATTAGAGGAAGAGATGAAATTTTAAATATTGGCAATATTGGTTCAATTCCCAAAAACGCATATATTCGTTTTCATTTATATCCAGGGATTGAACTGATTAAAACTAGAAATGGTTCGGTACTATTAAATCATAAAAAGGGTTTCGTCTGGAAAATGAGTACTAATGTTAAGAATATAAGCCTAGAAGACTCGGTAATGTTTACTCCTAATGGCCCAAAGCCATGTAAAGAGCTCAGTATTATTTTAAACTTAGAAAAAATAAGAGCTTACAAAAGTATTTCTTGTAATTGGGCATTTGAACTTCAAAAATAATTTTTAGTTGACACATCTCATGAAAAGAAATTATTTGAAAGCCATTCAACAAATTTAAAAAGTTTATACATGAATAATAATAAAGAAATTTTTTTTACAAAAGATATCAAAATCAAAAGAGCTCTAATTTCAGTAACAGATAAACGTGATCTTGAAAAAATAGCTAAAGTTTTAGTAAAAAATAAAATAGAAATTCTCTCTACAGGAGGAACTGCTAAATATTTAAAACAAAATTCTATTCCTGTAAAAGAAGTATCAGATCAAACAAACTTTCCTGAAATTTTAGATGGAAGAGTTAAAACCTTAAATCCTAAAATACATGGTGGTATTCTTTTTAGAAGAGACGATCCTTCACACTTAGAACAAATTCAGAAACATAATATTTACGAAATAAATCTCTTGATTATTAATTTATATAAATTTAGAGAAACGTTACAAAAAACATCTAAAAACAGAGATATAATAGAAAATATTGATGTTGGCGGACCAGCAATGATTAGAGCTGGAGCAAAAAATCATGAATTTGTAACAGTTGTTACGGATCCCAATGACTATCCAGAATTTATTTCACAAATTGATAACAATGGAAAAATTAAGTACTCATACAGAAAATATCTTGCCGCAAAGGCATTTAGATTAACTAACGAATACGATAACGCCATTTCAGATTGGTTAGAAGATAAAGAAATTATCTCATCAACTTTTCCTGAAAATTTGTCAATTAATTTAAATAAGTCATATGAAATGCGATACGGTGAAAACCCACACCAAAAAGCAGCACTTTATAAAACATCTGATAAAAGAAAAGGAATTACAAATAGTAAAAAACTTCAAGGCAAAGAACTTTCATATAATAATGTAAATGACGCGGACGCTGCATTTGAGCTAATCTGTGAATTCAAAAAACCTGCTGTTGCCATAATTAAACATGCCAATCCTTGCGGAGTAGCAGAAAACGATGATCTTAATTCTGCTTGGGAAAAGGCACTTCAAACTGACCCTGTAAGCGCTTTTGGTGGCATAGTATCTATAAATAGAGAATTAACAAAAGATTTAGCTCTCAAAATGAAGTCACTTTTTTTAGAAGTCATTATTGCTCCCAGTGTTGACAGAGAAGCTTTAGAGATTTTTGCTGACAAGCCTAATGTTAGAATATTGACAACTGGTTCACTAGCATCACCAGAGGATACAGGTTTATTATTTAAATCTATTTCTGGTGGGATATTAGTGCAATCGCGTGACTATAAAGTTTTAAACAGTGACAACATTAAAATAGTAACAAAAAGGAAACCAACAAATAAAGAAATTGATGATTTGTTGTTTGCATGGAAAGTTGCAAAACACACAAAATCAAATGCTATTGTTTATGCAAAAAATTTACAAACTGTAGGTATTGGAGCAGGTCAAATGAGTAGAATTGATTCCACTTCAATAGCTAACGAAAAAGCAAAAAAGGCGTCCAATTTAGCTAAATTGGAAACGTCAATGGCTTATAAATCCGTTGTAGCTAGCGATGCTTTTTTTCCGTTTGCTGATGGTTTGATTGCTGCAGCAAACGCAGGTGTAACCGCTATTATTCAGCCAGGTGGATCTATTCGTGACAAAGAGGTGATTGAAGCAGCTGATGAAAGAAATATTGCGATGATTTTTACATCAATTAGACATTTTAGGCATTAAAAATCAAGAATCTCATTATTTTTTTAAAGCATTCAAAATTTTTTTAATTAAACTTGGGAGGGCTAAATCATTTATATTTGTTTTTTGTACAAATCTATAAGAGCTTTTGCTTAAGTCATTAACCAATGCATTTTCATCATTTATTGTAGCAATTGCCACAGAGCAATTAAGTTTGAAATGAGTGAAAATGTGATTTAAATTCTGATCTAATATCTTCCATTTTATACCTAAAAAATTAGGTTTTTTTTTATTATATTTTGGAGATTTTTTAAATCTATTACTTTCTTCATACCAGCCTATCGAGGGCAACACATCCATGTTGGCTAAAAGTCCACTATTCTTATTGGTTTCAAACAAAACAGCACCATCTTTATTCTGTAAATAGAAGAATAATCCATACCGCTCTTCTTTTTCTTTTTTTGGAAGTTTTATTGGATATTGCTTAGCACTAGTTGTACCACCGACGTCACAAATAGCTAATAAAGGACACATTTTACATCTTGGTGACTTAGGAACACAAATTAATGAACCTAAATCCATTAAGGCTTGTGCATAATCTCCATGCCTGTTTTCAGGAAGGTGTTTTTCAGCAATGTTTTTGATAAAAATCTTTGATTCCTTTATGGGTTTTTCAACCGCATAAAATCTTGAAAAAACTCTTTCAACATTTCCATCTATAACATTTGATTTTCTATCAAATGCTATAGCCATAATGGCTGACGATGTATATTCGCCTATTCCAGGAAGGGCAATTAAAGAATTTTTATCTATCGGGAAAAATCCATCATATTTATTAGAAATTATTTTTGCTGTTTCATGTAAATTTTTAGCTCTACTATAATAGCCTAATCCTGCCCAATATGAATTAATCTCATGTAATTCTGCTTTTGCAAGGGCATTAATATCAGGCCATTTTCTTACAAATTTTAAAAAATATGGTATGACTGTTTTTACTACAGTTTGTTGTAACATAATTTCTGACAAATAAACAAAATAAGGATTTGAAATCTCACCTGGCGGCGCTCTCCAAGGTAAAATTCTTCTATTAAGGTCGTACCAAGATAATAATGAATTAGAAAAAGTTTTATAATTATTTTTTTTTAATTGTGCCATATAATTTTATTATATAATAAAACTAGAAAATTTAATTTAAAATAATTGTTAACATATGAAGTCTTTATTAAAAATCACAGAAAATATTGTTGAGAAAAATAAAAGTAAATTGGGTTCTATTCAAAATCATATATTTTTCAATTGGGCACATATTGCAGGTCAATATGCAGATATAACAATTCCACATAAAATAAAATTTGCTAGAAAAAAAAATATCGATGGCAATATAACAATCAAAGTCCAAAATGGCTTCGGACTGGAAGTTCAATACGCAATTCCATTTCTATTAGATCAAATTAATGCTCGATTCGGATTTAAAGCAATATCAAAAATAAAAATTATTCAAGCTGACATTCAGAAAAGCTTTGAAATTAAAAAAGAACCTATTAAACGTACTCTGGAAAATACTTTAGAAAATTTGGAGTCTAATATACTTCCAGACAGCGAACTGAAATTAGCAATGCAAGAATTTGAGATTTCTAGAAAAAAATAATTGCATTTTATAAAATCTTGTTCTTTGTACATTAATCTTAGTATATAAGATTATTATTATTTGAAATTTTAAATGAGCAAAAAAGTTTGGGGAAAAAATATGTTTTTAAATAGAAGAAATTTTTTACTAGGTATTGGTGCTTTTTTCTTATTTTCAAAAAAAAGTTTTTCAAATCAGACATCATTAAAAGAGTTAATGCGAAAACAATTTTTGGGTTCTAATAATGCACCCATTAAAATAAAAGAATTCTTTTCATTAACCTGTGGTCACTGTTCTAACTTTCATATAAAAACATTACCTCAACTCCAAAAAAAATACATTGACACGGGTAAAGTTCAATTAGAATTCATTGATTACCCTCTTGACAGACTTGCCGTTATAGCAGCTACATTAGCTAGATCAATACCTACTAAGGATGGATATGTAGAAGCTGTTAGCATTTTGTTAAAAAAGCAGAAACAATGGGCATATTCAAAAAATCCTTTGAATGAATTGCAATCAATCGCAAAATTATTTGGCATATCATCAAAAAAATTTAATGATATTTCTCAAAACATTCCTCTTATGCAGGAAATTGTCTCAAAAATGGAGAAAGAGTCTAAAAACTTTGATATAAATTCCACTCCAACTTTCATTGTAAATGATAAATATAAAATTTCTGGAGCTCTATCTTTCAAAGACTTTGAAAAAGAACTTTTGAAGTCAATTAATGCAAATAAGTCTTAAGGTAAAATTGGAAAACAAATGAAATTCAAATCGATAAGAATTTCTGGATTTAAATCTTTTTTAGAACCAACAGAAATAAACCTTGATGAAGGGCTAACTGGTATTGTAGGTCCAAATGGCTGTGGCAAATCAAACATAGTAGAAGCTATGAAATGGGTAATGGGTGAAAGCTCAGCAAGACAAATGCGTGGCGAAGGTATGGATGATGTAATTTTTTCTGGGTCAAATGAACGTCCAGCAAGAAATTTTGCAGAAGTTACAATTAAATTAGATAATACTGAAAAAAAAGCTCCTGCTAGTTTTAACCAATTTGATGAAATTGAAATTTCAAGAAAAATTGAACGAGAGAAAGGGTCGACTTATAGGGTTAATTCTAAACAAGTTAGAGCTAGAGATGTGCAATTAATATTTGCAGACACCGCTACTGGAGCTCGATCATCAGGAATTGTAAGTCAGGGAAGGATTTCACAAATAATTGAATCCAGTCTTGAAGAAAGAAGAATTATTCTTGAAGAAGCTGCAAACATTAAAGGGTTACATAATAGGAGATATGAAGCGGAATTAAAATTAAACGGAGCTGCTGATAACTTAAGTAGGTTGTTAGATATTGAGAATACATACAATGAACAACTAATTGAATTAGAAAAACAAGGTAGAAAGGCGGCTCGTTACAGGTCAGTAGGAGATAGATTAAGAAAAGCAGAAGCTTCGCTTTTCTTGTCATTACTAAATACCGCGGAAAAAGAATTTGATGAATTAGAAACAAAATTTGAGAAATCAAAAAATAACGTTGAAGAGGCTCAAATAAACTTATCTAGAAACACAAAATCAAAGCTAGAAATTTTTAATAAATTACCTGAGCTAAGAAAAATTGAAACAGAAAAAGCTGCTATTTTACAATCATTAAATATTTCAAAAATAAGATTAGAAGAAGAAGAAGCAACTTCAAAATTTACGTTGAATAATGTTCTAAACCAAATAGCACAAATAGAAGCTGATATTAAAAGAGAAATTGAAATAAAAGATGATGCAAATAAAACAATTGGAAATCTTCTTTTAGAAAAAGATAAGCTACAATTGGATACAAAAGATTTCACAATTAAGAAAAATGATGCTTCAAAAAGAGTAAATAAACTTAAAGTAAAATCTGAAGATGCAGATGCAAAACTTTCATCTATTAATTCTAAAATTTTTTCAATTAAATCTGACAAATCAGATCTGGAAAATCGTATTAATAATTTAAAAGAAAAAATAAAAAATTCGGAGCATCAAAAATCACAGTTCAATATTACTGAGGATAAAAAGTTAATCGATGAAAATAACAAGAAAAGAATTTATATAGAAAAGTTAATTAAAGATGAAAATATCAATCTAGAATTAGTAAAAAAACAATTAGAAAATAAAGAGAATTTAAATATAAACCTCAAAGAAAAGAAGGCTAAAATAGATTATGACCTTAATGTAATGAGAGCTGATTTACATTCATTATCTTCGCTATTAGGCTATAACGAATTCAAAAACAACACTCTAGAATCAACAATAGATGATATAGGGAACCTTCAAGACGCAATTGGATCAGTTCTAGGTGAAACAATATTAGCTCCTGTGAAATCAGATAGCTCAGACGAACAGAACACATCTTATTGGAAAGATGGTATTACAGCTAAATTTCAAGAAAAGTTACCTAAAGGCGCTACTCCTCTAATTTCAAAAATTAAAAAGAATTCAATTCTAGATATTGCGTTAATTGGTATAGGCATTGTCGAAAATGAAAAAACTGCTCGTAAACTTCAAAAAGAATTGTCTTTTGGACAGGCTTTGACAACTTTAAAAGGAGGCTTGTGGAGATGGGATGGATATGTTCAACCTTTAGGTGTTCAAAATAGTTATTCAGAAAGATTGCAACAAATTACAAAATTAAGAAATTTACAAGATGAATTACCAACTAAAGAAAAAGAGGAAGTTACTATTGTAAATGAAATTAATAAAAATGAGTTGGAATTAAAGAAATTTTTTGAAACAACGAGGGAAATAGAATCTAAAATTAGTCTGCTGAATAATGAATTAAATGACACAAAATTATCAATTTCAAGTTTAGATTCAAAGATTAATTCAAGCACTATCTTATTAAAAGAACATCAAAATATTCTTGATACATCTCAAAAAGAATTAGTAGATTTAGAAAAACTATCTGAAAAATCAGTAAACTTGCCAACTTTACTTGCAGACGAATTAAAAATCAGAAATGCAGCTGATCAATGTAGAAACGAATTGACGGATGCAATGGCTGCAGAACAACAAATTAGAAATCAAGAAAGTTATCAACAAAGAAACCTAATGCAAATTAACACGCAAAAAAATGATTGGGAAAACAGAAAAGACGAGGCAGATACAAGAATTAAATCTTTAAAAGTAAGACTAGACAACTTGAAAGAAGATAAATCAAGACTTGAGAAGCTACCAGATAATTTTGTGGATAAAGCAAATGAATTAAACCTCAAGATTGAAACAGCTGAACAAAATAGAAACTTTGCAGCAGATAAGTTAGTACAAACTGAAGCATTACTTAATGAAGCAGATAAATTAGAAAAATCGTCAGAGCAAAATTTAGCATCTTTTCGAGAAGATATGATAAAAGTAGAAGCTTCACTTAATCTAGCTAAAACAAAAATAGAAAATATCGAGGAAAGGGTTCATGAAAAACTCAGGATTAAGTCGAATCAACTAAAAGAAATTGTCAATTTAAGTGACAATGAAGAATTAAATACATCAGTCGAAACTCTGGAAAAAACTGTTCAAAGATTATTAAATGAAAGAGATTCATTAGGTGCTGTAAATTTACGTGCTGAAGAAGAAATAAACGAAAAGAGAAAAAAAATTGATTTAATGTCCAAGGAAAGAGTTGACTTAGAATTAGCAATTGTAAAACTAAAAAGTGGAATTTTTGAATTAAATAAAGAGGGTAGGCAACGTCTTAAAAATAGTTTTGAGCTTGTAAATAAAAACTTTAAGAACCTTTTTAAAAAGCTTTTTGGAGGTGGTGACGCTGAATTAAAATTAGTTGGAGATGATGATCCCCTAAAAGCTGGATTGGAGATATTAGCAAGTCCACCTGGAAAAAAAATGCAATTACTTTCCTTATTATCAGGTGGAGAACAAGCTTTAACAGCCATATCTCTCATTTTTTCTGTTTTCTTATGTAATCCTGCTCCAATATGTATTTTGGATGAGGTAGATGCTGCTTTAGATGATAGTAATGTTGGCAGATTCTGTAACTTATTGGATAAAATAGTAGATGAAACAGAAACTTATTTTTTAATTGTGACACACCATAGATTGACGATGGCTAAAATGAATAGGCTTTTTGGTGTTACTATGGAACAAAAAGGCATAAGTAGACTGGTTTCTGTTGATTTAGAGCAAGCAAATAAAATAAAGGATATAGCCTAATTAAAGTTTTTGAAGTAATCTCTTGACTTATTTGTTAGCTCAAAATAATTTAAGCACGCTTGTAGTTTTCAATTGAAAGTATAGTATGAGCACGTTAAATAAAGAAAAAAATTTATCAAAAAGAATAGATGTTGCACTAGCTAAGAAGGATTATAAACAAACATTTAATAACACAGACTCACTTAATATTTATTATAGAGTTGGAACAGAAATACTCGCAGGTTTAATAATTGGTGCGGGCATAGGTTGGACAATAGATCAGTGGCTTAAGACCACTCCCTTATTTCTGATAATATTTTTTATATTAGGTGGTATAGCTGGGATATATAACCTTTGGAGAGTTTTGACTGGCAAAGGCCTAAAAATGGGATTTTTTAACGAAAAAGACAAATAATATGAATTCACCTGTAGAACAATTTACAATTAAAACTTTATATGAACTTAACTTTATGGGTATTGATGTATCCTTTACTAACGCTTCACTATTTATGATGTTATCTATTCTTGGGTCAGTTTGTTTTTTATACCTTGGATCAAGAAAGCAAGCACTTATACCTGGAAGATTTCAATCTTTAGTAGAAATGTCATATGAGTTTGTTGCAAATATGGTTAAAGAAAATGCAGGCAAAGGTAGTCAAGCTTACTTTCCATTTATATTCACTTTATTTATGTTTATTTTATTTGGAAATCTGCTTGGAATGATACCCTACAGTTATACTTTTACTTCACAAATAGCTGTTACCTTTACATTAGCTGCAATTATATTCTTAGGAGTTACAATTATTGCAATTTTAAAACATGGCTTTAAATTTTTTACATACTTTTTTCCATCTGGAGTTCCAATTGGTCTAGCACCTCTACTGATTCCAATTGAGATTATCTCTTACTTTATCCGTCCAATTAGTTTATCTGTCAGATTATTTGCTAATATGTTAGCCGGACACACAATGATGAAGGTATTTGCTGGACTTATAATAATGATGGGGTCAGCAGGTGGTGTTTTAAAAGCAGGTGCACTATTGCCTCTTTTGGCAGTTATTGGTCTAACAGGACTTGAATTTTTAGTAGCTGCACTTCAAGCCTATGTTTTCAGTATTTTAACATGTATGTACCTTCATGACGCAATACATTTACACTAATTCATTACTAAATTTAAAATTACTCAAGAAAGGAAAAAAAAATGGAAATGGATGCCGCAAAATTAATAGGAGCTGGTTTAGCTGTTATAGCTCTAGCTGGAGTTGGAGTTGGAATTGGTAATATTTTTGCTTCATTAGTTACAGCTGTTGGAAGAAACCCAGCTGCAAAAAATGAAGTTTTTGGAATAGCTATTTTAGGATTTGCTCTAACAGAAGCAGTTGCACTTTTTGCACTAGTTATTGCGCTATTACTATTATTCACGTTCTAAAAAACCTTAATTTTGCCTATAGTAATTTAACTATAGGCAGATTTTTACTTAAGTAAGAATATCAAATGTCATACTATCGTAAATTTATTTTAGTTGTACTTCTCTTTATAAATACTTCTTATGTTTCTCAAGCTGATGAAGGTAAAGCTGGTCTACCACAATTAGATTTTAATACATATCCATCTCTTGTTTTTTGGTCTGTAGTATCCCTAATTATAGGTTATATCTTGATGAAATATTTGGTAACTCCAAATATAAAATCCATTTTAAATATCAGGGAAACTAATATCCAAAATGACTTAGTAAAAGCTAAAACCTCAAGTCAAGAGTCTGAAAAAATAAAGGAAAATATTATTAATTCTCAGACAGAATTAAGATCAAGGTCTCAATTAATTGTGAATCAAGCTCTTTCTGAAACAAAACAAAACATCGAAAAAAAAGAAAAAGATATAAATCAAAAATTAAATGATAAAGTTGTCAAAGCTGAGAAACAAATAATGGAAACACAAAAATTAGTTGTAAAGGAAATCATAAACGACGCCGAACAGCTCACTGCAAAAGTCATTCAAAATTTAACTGATCTTAAATACGATAAGGTTGAGGGCAAGAAAGCAATTAATTCAGCATCAAAAAATATATTAGTGGAGAAATAGAATGTACTTTGATGAGACAGCGTGGGTTGCAATTGCGTTTTTATTATTTTTTGTGTTGGTGTGGAAAAAAGGAAAGAAAGCCATACTTTCTTTACTAGATGAGAGATCATTATTAATTGAAAAAGAACTTAATGAAGCTAAATCACTTAAAGAAGAAGCTTTGGAAGAACTGAGGCTTGCTTTACAAAATCAAAAAAATGTTTCTGATGAAGCTGAAAATCTAATTAAAAACGCAAAAGAAACTGCTAAAAAAATTCAAGAAGAGGCGAACTTAAAATCCATTGAAATGATTAAAAGAAAAGAAGAACAAGCTAAACAAAAAATCTTATCGTTGGAGGCTGAGGCTATAAAAAACATTAAAGAAATTACTAGCAGTATTGTAATTGAATCATCCAAAACTTATATCAAACAAAAATTGGATAACAAAGAAAAAATTAATTTAATATCTAAATCTTCAAATGAGATTAAATCCTCTATTATTAAATAACTACTTAATACCTAGCAAGACTTGTCCCTTACTAGGAACTTTCAATTCAAATGTTGTAGCTCTATCTACTATTTTACTACCTTTTAATAAAAATTGAGAATAGTTAAATTCATCTCTATCAAATTCCTTTTCATTGAAATCTACTGATACTACACTAATATTGACAGGGACATAATCTTCCTTTGTTGTATCATTCCTAATTGCTCTTATATTAACAGAGAGTTCCATTTGAATATCAACGCCATCTTTAAAGCAAATCTTCTGTACACCTCTAATTCCTAAATAAACCGGTATCTTGTTCTCCGAATAAACAACAATTTCAGCAGCTTTTTTTGGTGCAATCAATTTAGGACATTTAGTAGGCTCTTTTTTAAAAGTTGAACAACTATTAAAAATAAAAAATAAAATTATAATAAAAACTTTAATCATATATAATACCCTTTAAACACAAAAAGTTTTTTAACTTGATTAATCTCTATTGACGTACTCAATGTAATACATCAAAAGTAAATTATGAAGAAACAAAAAATAAATTTATATCTTGCTTCGCCCAGAGGTTTTTGTGCGGGTGTTGACAGAGCTGTAAAAATTGTAGAACAGACAATTAAAAAATTTGGAGCTCCAGTCTATGTAAGACACGAAATAGTTCATAATAGAGATGTTGTTAATTCATTAGCTAAAATTGGTGCCATCTTTGTCGAAGAAGTTAATGAAGCACCAACTGACCGACCAATTATTTTTTCTGCTCACGGCGTTGCTAAATCTGTAATAAATGAAGCAAATCAAAGAAAAATGATATCAATTGACGCAACATGTCCATTAGTAACTAAAGTTCATAATGAAACAATTCGTCATTATAATTTAGGAAGACACATCCTCTTAATTGGTCATAAAAATCATGTAGAAGTAATTGGAACTATGGGTCAAGTTCCAGAAAATAGTATTACTTTAATTGAAACAGAAGATGATGCTTATATGGTTAATGTAGATAATCCAGACAATTTAGCCTTTGCTACCCAAACGACATTATCTATAGACGATACAAGTAAAATTTTAAATATTTTAAAATCTAGATTTCCAAATATTAAAGGCCCAAACTCAGAAGATATTTGTTATGCAACTACAAACAGACAGCTTGCAGTAAAATCAATGTCAAGATTATGCGATTGTATATTAGTTATAGGAGCCGAAAATTCTTCTAATTCTGTTCGTCTTGTAGAGGTGGCATTATCTCATGGTGTTAAAAAAGCATTTTTAATACCAAATGAAAATAAACTCGATTTATTTTTAAAAAAATTTGATCCTGTAAAATCTCCTAATATTGGACTAACTGCTGGCGCATCAGCACCCGAGACCTTGGTTCAAGTTTTAATTTCTAAACTTCAAAAAGATTTTGAGGTTAATATGATAGATCATGAAGTAACAAAAGAAGATGTTAAATTTAATTTACCAAAAATTTTAAGATAAATTATCAGGACTATGAGTTGGCAGTTTATACAAATTTAAATGAACATCAAATAAGAGCTTTTTTAAAGCTATATGATATTGGGTATTTAATTTCATTTTCAGAAATTACAGAAGGAATAGAAAATAGTAACTTTTACGTAAAAACTTCTAAAGGTAATTTTATACTTACTATTTTTGAAAAAAGAGTAAGTATTAAGGATATTCCCTTTTTTATTAAAATAATGGTTCATTTAAATAACAAAGGTTATTATTGTCCAAAACCAATATGTGATAAAAATAACAATTTTCTTCAAGAACTAAGAGGTAAACCAGCAATAATTGTAAACTTTCTAGATGGAAAATCAAAAAAAAATATAACAATTGAAGATTGTTATCAAGTCGGTTCAAGTATAGGTCTTATGCACTTTTATAGTCATGATTTTAAACTTGAGAGAAGTAACTCTCTTTCTATTGAAGGTTGGGAAACATTAATTAAAAATTGTTATAAAACTATACCAATCAGCGTTTTAGATAAACTTCAACCAAATTTAATGAAGGATATACAAAATTCTTTTGATTTTTTTTTAAAATTTTGGCCACATTATTTACCAAAAGGTTTTATTCATGGAGATTTGTTTCCTGATAATGTTTTTTTTGTTAATAATAAAATTAGTGGGGTTATTGATTTTTATTTTTCGTGCACTGATATTCTCACATATGATTTAGCAATAGCTATCAACGCTTGGTGCTTTGATAAAAAAAACAATTTTAAAGATAAAAATTATAAATCTTTGTTAAGGGGTTATAATTCAAAAAGAAGATTAAGTGATGATGAAAAATTCTTTTTACCACTATTGTGCCAAGCTGCTGCACTACGTTTTTTACTTACAAGATTATTTGATTGGGTGAACACGCCAAATGAGGCAAATGTAGTACCCAAAAATCCAGAAGAATACATAATTAAACACAAATATTTCAAAAAATTAGTTGGTAAAATTAATTACACGGACAATCTAAAATGAAAAAACAAATTAGTATTTTTACAGACGGTGCATGCTCAGGCAACCCTGGCAAAGGCGGATGGGGAGCTGTTTTACTATATCAAGATAATGAAAAACATTTATCTGGATCAGAAAAATTAACTACAAATAATAAAATGGAACTAAAAGCAACAATTGAAGCTTTAAAAGCAATAAAACACCCAAGCAAAATAAAATTATATACAGATTCAAAATATGTTAAGAATGGAATAACAGACTGGATTATCAATTGGAAAAATAATGGATGGAAAACTGCTAATAAAAAATCAGTTTCCAATAAAGAACTTTGGGTTGAACTTGATAAAAATGTTAATCTACATGATATAGAATGGTTTTGGGTAAAAGGACATTCCGGCAACTATTATAATGAAATTGCTGACAAATTAGCTGTTAGTGCTATGCGTCAAAATTAATAAGTTATTATAGATTTTTTAAAATATTTTCTGCAGTTGAAACCTTAAATGCCCCAACCTCTTCTACAAAAGACTTTTTGATAACTTTATCCTCAACTATCATTGCAAATCTTCTTGACCTATGCCCCATTATCCTACCAAAATTCATATCTAGGCCAAGAGACTTCGAGACTGAACAATCAGAATCAGACAACATATCTATTTTTCCTTCAACTTCATTCGCTAAACCCCAAGCACGCATTACATGTGGATCATTTACTGCCATACATGCAATTATATCTACTCCTTTACCCTTAATCTCTTGATAAAATTTTATATAGCCAGGTAAATGTTTAGCAGAACATGTTGGAGTAAAAGCACCAGGTAAAGCAAATAAAACAACTTTTTTGGATTTAAAATATTCTTCAGTTCTAACTTCTTTAATTCCTTCATTATCTTTTATAAGAAATATTCCAGAGGGAAAGTTATTACCTATATCAGCTGACATGCAAACTCCTTATATTTTCATTAACGTCATTTTTAAACTATATTATTGGGATTTTAAATGAATTTATCTCGCTTTTTTAATATATTCTTTGATTTCTTTAATAGTCAGTAATTCAGGCAGAATTTTTCCATTTAATAATAATGGACCATAAATTTCATTATACGGTATTCCATAACGTTGCTTTTTAGTTAAGAATTTTTTTATATTTTTGTTCGGCTTAGTCCAATCTAAGACTAGAACTTTTACGTTATTTCTTTTAAAAATTTCTGATACTTGTTTAGTTTCAAGAACCAAAGCTTTATTCACCTGACATGTTATACACCAATCTGCAGTAATATCGACAAATACTATTTCACCTCTAGTTGCTAACTGATTTGGTAATGAAATATTTTTATTTATATCCCAATTAATTGTCTCTAAATTAGCATAGTTATTTAAATTGGTTTCAATTTTTGTCTGCAATTTTATTAATAAATTGATTAACCATAACGATGTAAATAGAAGGAAAATAGCCATAATTTTTTTAAAAGTTACTAGCCAATTACCAGGCTTTGGTATAATTGATATAATTTTTGGGAATAACATTATTAGAATAAGGGGTAATGACAAGCCAAGACCCATAATTAAAAGAATGGAAAAAATTTCGAAAATACCTCCGGACAAGGCAAAACCAACTGCAGTACCCACTAATGGTGCAGTACACGGAGTAGCTAATAAAGTTAATGTAATTCCAGTAATGAAATCTCCTACAAAACCCTCACCCCTATATGATAGAATATTTAAAATTTTTGGAGGTAAGAAAAAATCAAATAACCCTAATAGATTAAGACCAAAAAAAGCTGTTAGTAAAATCATAAAAATTAGAAAAAAAGGATTTTGAAATTGCACACCCCACCCAACAAGTTCCCCCGCAGACTTAACGATGTATGTACCAAAAGCTAGCAATAAAAAAGATGTTAATATACCCAATATATTAAATGATATTTTCTTTCTAAATATTACTTTGTTTTCCGTTCTTAAATTTACTAATTGAATCATTTTCAAAGATAATACTGGGAGAACACAGGGCATAAAATTTAAAACAAATCCACCAATTAAAGCGATTATGAAAATTTCAAAACCAATTGAAATTTTATTTTCATTAAATTGTAATAAATTTTTCTTCGGTAGATTTGACTGTTTAGGTATAATTTTCTCATAACTTAGGTCATTACTTAGAAAAGTTAATTTTAAAAATTCAAATTCATAATCTTTTTTTTCCCTAAAATTAATAGTTAGATTTAAAAGTTCTCCATTTTTGGAATATGTAGGTTTTTCAAAAATTAATTCTTTATTATCTTCTACAATTATATCATAAGGGCTTATATTTAACTTATTTATGAATGATAGTTTTAGTTTATCATCATATTGAGCAAATGAGAAAAGTTCTAAATCTTTACTTGCAAGAAACTTAGGTACCTTATTCTTATATCTAAGTATGTCTTTTAATTTAGAATTGTCTTCAT
Organism: uncultured SAR116 cluster alpha proteobacterium; assembly: GCA_902619615.1. Taxonomy (GTDB): domain Bacteria; phylum Pseudomonadota; class Alphaproteobacteria; order Puniceispirillales; family Marisalimonadaceae; genus Marisalimonas. Next base: position 80,857 of record CACNFD010000003.1, read on the forward strand.
AATTTTTAGTTAATTTACTTAAATCATAATTAAAACTTACTGGAACACATATTTCAGCACATACTTGTGCCTCAAATTGAAGTGGCCCTGATATAATTTTGTTTTTGTTTAACCGTTCTATAACTATTGGAAAAATTACTTCATTTTCGTAACCAAGTGTCTCAATACCGAAAAACTTAAATCTTTTAGGGTTTGGAAATAGTAAATTCATTGATTTAATATTATTTCCTGTTTCCCATTTGATTTCTGGAGGTAGTCCTGCATCACCAGGATTTCTCCAATATATTTTCCATTCTGGTAAGAGGTTTACTTGTAAGCCTATAAGAATTTTTGTTGGTGAGGTTTCAAATATTTTACCAAATAAAATTTCAAATTTAACAAAATCATAATTTTCATTAGTTATATTATTTTGATTAGAAACTAAAATGTTAGAGACAGATTTGCTTACATTAGTCAAACTAATTAAAGTTAAAAATAACAACAAAATTAAAACTTTATAGTATTTAAAATGTACTAGTTTATTGTGCATTATTTCTTTTTGGTTATTATAAGAATTATCAGTAATATATTGGAATTACAATTATGGATCAAGAATTGTTAGGTAAACTGCTAATAGCCTCTCCAGGACTTGAAGACATAAGGTTTCAGGATTCTGTCATATTGATTTGTGAACATTCTAAAGTTACCACAATGGGTTTAATCCTAAACAAACCTCTATACAATTTTGATACATCCCAGTTTTTAAAAAAAATGAAAATTAATTATGTCAATAATATTAAACCAAGCCCTACTTTTTTTGGAGGTCCTGTCCATCTAAATCAAGGTTTTATTATACATTCTAATGAAAAAAAATACAAAACATCTGAAAATATTTTAGATGGTGTAATGATTACAAGTTCAGAAGAAATCCTAATTGATATTTCAAAAGATAAATCACCAAAATATGCAAAAATTTTCTTGGGATGTGCCGTGTGGGATCAAGGACAACTTGACAATGAAATATTAGAAAATTCTTGGATCATAACAAACTCAAATAAAGAATTGATATTTCACAATCATTTAGAATTTTCATTATGGAAAAAATGTCTGAAAGATATGGGGATTGATCCAAAAAAATTAGTGTCGTATTCAGGAAGTGCTTAACTTTTTTAATTAAGTAATTTTGAAATTTCTAATTTTTTTAAAGAATTAGCATTTGGTCCTATCACAGATAATACGGGCTTTGCAGAATTAAATAACTTTTCACATAAATCATAAATGGAATCGATAGATATATTTTCTATACTTTCTATAACCTCGTTAGCAGTTATTAATTTTCCAAAATTAATCATATTTTTTGCAAAATATTCTGACCTGGAACTGTTACTTTCTTGACCCATTATAAAACCAGATTTCATTTGTGATTTAGCTCTGTCAATTTCTTCTGACGATATAAATTTTTTAATTTTTTTCCATTCTATTAAACTTGCTTCAAGTAATTGATCAACATCATTGGGTGAAGTTCCAGCATAAAAACCTAATATCCCAGAAGAGTTTTGCATCTGTGTAAAACTAAAAATGGAATAGCATAAACCTCTTTTTTCTCTTATCTCTTGAAACAACCTTGAAGACATTCCACCACCTAGTATAATTGATAATGCTCTTAGTGAAAAACGATCAATATCTATATTTTTCAAGCCCTCAATTCCAAATACTAATTGGGTTTGCTCTAAGTCTCTTTCTTCAGCAATAAAGCCTGAAGTCCATTCTGAATTGACTATTTTAGGATTATTATCATTTTTGATTTCTGAAAACTTTTCTTCAACAATTTTAAAAAAATTAATGTTATTTGAGTTTCCAGACATAGAAACAACCATATTGTCTGGAGTGTAATTTGAATCAAGAAATAATTTTAAATCAGATTGTTCAAAACCACTTACAGTTCGTTTAGTGCCAAGAATGGGCCTTCCCATTGGTTGATTTTTAAAGGCAGTTTTAGTAAAATTTTCAAACACTCTATCGTCTGGAGTGTCATAAGATTGTCCTATCTCAGAAATTATAACACCTCTTTCTCTTTCAATTTCTTCTTTAGGGAAAGTCGAATTCTTTATAATGTCTGATAATATATCAACTCCTAACTCTGCGTTTTCTTTCAATACTTTTAGAAAATAAGCCGTAACCTCTTTGCTAGTATAAGCATTAATATCACCTCCAACATCTTCAATCTCTCGTGCTATTTTTTCTGCATTTCTATTTTTGGTTCCTTTAAAGGCCATATGTTCTAACATATGTGCAATTCCGCATTCATCTTCTTTTTCGTTAGAACTGCCTGCACCTATCCAAACTCCAATAGATGCACTTTCAACATCAATTTGATCATTAATAATTGTTATACCATTATCAAGAGTTTTAAATTCTACACTCATAACATCCTCATAGATTTTATAATATATTCTTGAACACCTTTTAAATTAGGATCAATTGTTTTGAAGTTTTCTTTTCGACTCATAATTTGATCTAAATGCAAAGGAAACTCAGGTATTATACCAATACTTTTTTTTATAACTTGTGGAAACTTTGCAGGATGTGCGCAAGCAAGAGAAATTATAGGACAATCATTGGAAATGATTTTTTGTTCAATGGCTTTTTGCACAGCGCCGTAACCTATCGCGCTGTGGGGATCAAGCATATATTTGTGATCAATATAGGTTTTTTTAATTATATTAAGAGTATCAAAATCACTTATCCTAAAAGCGGCAAATAAATTATTTATTTTATTAAGTTGATCTTGAGTAATTTGAAAATTTCCATCAACTTTAAATTCATTCATTTGCTTATTGACTAAATCTGTGTCTCTATTATTTATTTCGTATAATAGTCTCTCAAAATTGCTAGAAACTTGAATATCCATGCTTGGGCTATAAGAAGGAAAAACATTTTTTCTTTTCATGATACCATTTTCAAAAAATCTAGTTAGTATATCATTTTGGTTTGAGCCGCAGATCAGCTTCGATATAGGAAGCCCCATTTTCTTTGCCATCCATCCGGCTAAAATATTTCCAAAATTACCTGTGGGTACTGAGAAAACGACTTCTTTTTCAGGAGATCCTACTTTAAGCGCAGAGTAGAAATAATAAACAATTTGAGGTAATAATCTTACCCAATTAATTGAATTTATAGCTGAGAGTGATGTACGATCTTTAAAATCTAAATCTTCGAAACAATCTTTAACTATTGCCTGACATCCGTCAAAATCAGTTTTTACAGATAACGCATGAGCTCCTTCTTCATTTATCCAGGTCATTTGTTTTTGTTGAACTTCTGATACCCTATTGTGCGGAAAAAGTATAAAGATATCAATATTATCTTTACCCTTAAACGCCTCCAGAGCAGCAGATCCTGTATCACCACTAGTTGCACCTAAAATTACTGCCCTTTTATTCTTTTTTTCTAGTGCTATATTAAATGCTCTGGATAAAAATTGCATAGCATAATCTTTAAATGCTAGTGTGGGACCATGAAAGAGCTCGAGGATATATGTATTTTCTTTAATCTCTTTTAAAGGAGCTACATCATAATCAAACGATGAATAAGTAGATTCACATATATTTGCAATATCATCCTCGTCCAAAAAAGGTACGATAAAGGGTTTTAAAATTTTAGAAGCTAACTTTGAATAACTTAGTTCTTTCATATTCTTTAAGTCACTATAACTAAAACTTGGCCATTTTTCAGGCATAAACAATCCCCCATCTCGTGCTAAGCCAGCCAAAAGGACCTCTTCATATGAAAGAGATTGATCTCCTCCTCTTGTACTTGAATATTTAATATAATCATCCATTTGATTTGGTCTTTTTAAAAATTAATCTTCCAGATGACGCATGATATGAAAAGTAGACAAATAGAAGGGATAGCGCTAATCCATACCATGTTATTGCATATGATAAGTGTTGATTTCTTAAATTAGGTTTTCCATCTACTCCAATTGGAAGAGTAATTTTTTCCCCAAGACGTAATGCATCAATGTAATAATCTTTTATTACAAAATTAGAGTTTGTTTTTATAAATTTAAAAATTTGATTTGGTATTATTGTAAACCAAAACCCATTTTCACCATCATTTTCAGGAACAAAATACCCCTTTTGTTGGGGATATCGTATTATTCCTTTTAATTTAACTTGTCCTTCGGCAAGACTAAATTTTCTTTTCTTTGGGTCTTTATAACCTTCAGATACCCAACCTCTGTTAATAAGAACAATTTTGTTATTTTCCATTTTAAATGGTGTTACGACATGAAAGCCTGCATTACCCTCATATGTTTTACCGGTAATATATATTTCGTTGTTATGGAGAAACTTTCCAAATATTTCTACCGCTTTAAATTCGTTAATTTTAGATTTTGAAAATTCTAAAGGATTAGATATAGGATTTGATTGGCTTTCAGTAATATACCTTTGTATTAATGCTTCCTTCCAGTGAAGCCTCTTTAGCTGCCACGTTCCAAAGCTACATAAAATAATGAAAGTAACTATCGAAAAAATTGATGGCCATAGCATTGGTCTAAATTGTATTTTCATTATTAGTTCAAGAACCTAAAATTTTTATAAGTATTATATATACTTATTAACCACCCCACCAGTATATACAAACAAATAAAAACAACCAAACTACGTCAACAAAATGCCAATACCACGCGGCCGCTTCAAAACCAAAATGATGGTCAGGAGAAAAATGTCCATTAAGACCTCTAAACAAACATACTGTTAAAAATATTGTACCAACTAAAACATGAAAACCATGAAACCCTGTTGCCATATAAAAAGTTGATGCATAAATTCCATCTGTAAAGGAAAATGCAGCATGATCATATTCATAAGCTTGAAGAGCTGTAAAAAGAGCGCCAAGAATAATCGTTAGGATTAGTCCAGTTATAAAATCTTTTCTATTATTATGTTGAAGAGCGTGATGAGACCAAGTAACTGTACATCCAGATAATAACAATATTAAAGTATTTATGAGTGGTAAATCAAATGGATCAAAGGTTTCAATACCCTCTGGAGGCCATAAACCAGTGTCAGGATATAAACTAGAATCAAAAAAAGCCCAGAAAAATGCAACAAAAAACATTACCTCAGAACAAATGAAGAAAATCATACCATATCTCATACCAATTTGAACAATTGGAGTGTGATGACCCTGATACTCTGCTTCCCTTACAACATCTCTCCACCATAAAAACATTGTGAGCAGAACCATCAAAGCACCTGCAATCATTACATAAATACTGTATGGATATTCATGCATAAATAAGGTTAGACCTAAAACTAATGTAAAACCAGCAGCTGCACCAAGTGCAGGCCAAGGGCTGGGCTCAACTAAATGATATTGATGTTTTTGCTCGCCACTCATATTTTACTCCTAAACATAACCCTAGGGTAATTTTAACATTTATTTTTCATACTACAAAAGATTAGTTGAATTTACATTGCTTTTTTTATTTTGCACTTCTTTTTCATATTTTTTAAAAAAAGTATAAGATAGAGTTATTTCACTAAGATTTGTTAAATTCTCGTCACTATCTATAATAGGATCTATATAAAACACAACAGGCATTTTTACTACTTCGCCAGGCTTAAGGGCCTGCTCGATAAAACAAAAACAGTCAATCTTCATAAATACTGATCCTGCCTTGGGAGGTGACACATTATAGGTAGCTGTTCCAACGATTGTTTTATCTGACAAATTTTTGGCAGTGTAATAAATAATTTTCTCAACTCCAGGTTGAACTAAAATTTCATCTTTAGGGGCCAAAAACTCCCAATTTAAGTTGTTATTAACATTAGCATCAAATCGGATCTGGATATTTTTATAATTACCTTGCGAGCCAGGTGCAAGTGAAGACTTTTGTGTTGTTCCACCATAACCGGTAACTCTGCAAAATAGATCATAAAGAGGGACAGATGCATACGACAAACCAATCATCAAGAAAACAAAAGCAATAATTTTCATTAATAATTTATTATTTTTTATAATATCATTATTTGTTTGAGACATGTTAATCTACCACATTCATTCGTAGAATTGTTATTAAAAAAAATAGAACAACTAAACCTATTATAATTAGAAGCATTGTTATGTTCTTTGACTTCTTGCTTTGATAAAAATCTTCAATGTTTTTTGGTATTTTTTGCTTCACATGAATACTTCTAAAAATTTTGATAAAATTTATCTAAACATATGCTTAAAAACAACAAAAATAAGTAAGTTATAGAAAATAAAAATAGTTTATTTTCAGAGTTATTTTTAACTTTTATTAATGCGTGCGTCCGTCTTAAAAATTCAAGGCCTAAAATTACAGAAGTACTTAGATAAATCAATGAAGAATAACCTAACGCAAATGGTAACATCGAAAAAGGTAATAATAATAACACATAATATAATATATATTTTCTTGTTGTTTTTTCACCATGAACAACTGGTAACATAGGTATATTTGCTAATTTGTATTCATTTTGTCTCAATAGTGCCAAGGCCCAAAAGTGTGGTGGAGTCCATAAAAAAATAATCCCAAAAAGAAGCAGCGATTCTACAGAGATGTTTCCATTAATCAAAGAATAACCTATGACTGGGGGGAAAGCTCCAGACGCACCTCCAATAACGATATTTTGTATTGTGGATCTTTTAAGCAATACAGTGTAAATGACAGCGTAAAAAATGATTGTAAAAGCCAGTAATAGTGAAGAAAACCAATTTACAGCTAGTCCTAATATTATGATTGAGATAAAAGATAATATAATACCAAAGGTCAGTGCCTCTGAGGGATCAATTTTTTTTGAAGGTATGGGTCTATTCTTTGTCCTTTCCATAATACTATCGATATCTCTTTCGTACCATTGATTTAATACACCAGATGCACCAGCACCTATTGCAATAGCGAATATACCAATAGTTGCAAGAATGGGGTTTAACCGATCAAAATTCTCAAACAGGCCTACAAAATAACCAACGAATGCAGTAAATACTACTAGTGACATAACTCTTGGTTTCATTAAGATAAAATAATCTATTGGTGAGTTACCAAACTTAATGCTAGTGTTTAACTCGTTTGTAAAAGTTTTTGTATTCAATGAAGCTATCCTAAAAATAAACTATCTGACTTTTGGAATAGTTTCAAAAGTATGAAAAGCAGGAGGAGAAGAAACTGACCATTCTAATGTGTTATCTTCAGCTCCCCAAGGATTATTAGAGGTTTTACGCTTTTTTACAAAAGCTTCAATAATTACAACTAAAAATATAATTGCTCCAAGTGCACCAATATAAGATCCTATCGATGCGACCATATTCCAACCGGCAAAAGCGTCAGGATAATCAATATATCGTCTTGGCATCCCGGCTAGTCCTAAAAAATGCATAGGGAAAAAGGTTAAATTAACTCCAATAAAAGTTACCCAAAAATGCAATTTAGCCAAACTCTCGTTATAATCAAATCCAGTCATCTTCGAAAACCAGTAGTAAAAACCTGCAAAAAGCCCAAAAACAGCTCCAAGTGATAAAACATAATGAAAATGTGCGATAACATAGTATGTGTTGTGTAATACAACGTCTAAACCTGCATTAGCAAGTACAACACCAGTTACTCCTCCTACCGTGAATAAAAAGATAAAACCTATCGCCCAATACATAGGAATTTTAAAAAATATTGAGCCTCCCCACATCGTTGCGATCCAGGAAAAAATTTTAATACCAGTTGGTACTGCAATAACCATAGTGGCGGCCGTAAAGTAAGCACGAGTATCAACCGAAAGACCAACTGTATACATGTGATGTGCCCAAACAACAAAGCCAATAACACCAATAGATACCATAGCATATGCCATTCCCAAATAACCGAAAACTGGTTTTCTTGAAAACGTAGACACAATTTGGCTAACTATTCCAAAAGCTGGCAAAATCATTATGTAAACTTCGGGATGTCCAAAAAACCAGAATAAGTGTAAGAATAAAATTGGATCACCACCACCCTCGGGAATAAAAAAACTAGTTCCAAAATTTCTATCTGTTAATAACATAGTTATAGCACCAGCCAATACAGGTACAGCTAATAGTAGTAAAAAAGCAGTTACCAACATTGACCATACAAATAAAGGCATTTTGTGCATAGTCATACCAGGAGCTCTCATATTAAAAATAGTAGTAATGAAATTTGCAGCGCCTAAAATTGATGATGCTCCAGCAAGATGTAGTGAAAATATTGCTAAATCCATTGACATACCTGGAGAGCCAGCTGAACTTGACAAAGGTGGATAAATTGTCCATCCAACACCTGCACCACCATCTACAACAGCCGATAATAACAATAACACAAAACTTGGAGGTAATAGCCAGAAGGATATATTATTCATTCTGGGAAACGCCATATCGGGTGCGCCAATCATAATTGGAACAAACCAATTACCAAACCCACCGATTAATCCTGGCATAACAACAAAAAATACCATTATCAATCCATGAGCTGTTGTAAAAACATTCCAAACATGTCCATCTTCCATATATTGAACACCTGGGTTCATTAATTCCATTCTCATGTAAATCGACATAGCCCCACCAATAAAAGCAGCAACTATTGCAAAAATTATGTACATTGTGCCGATATCTTTATGGTTGGTTGAATATAACCATCTTTTTACAAAGCCTGTTGGAGCACCATGATGATCATGTGAAGAACCAGAAGCGGCGCTTTGTGACAATGAAGCCATTATTTAATCTCCTTAACTTCTTTTTTTTCTAACAATGCGTATTTATTAATTTCTTTTAATGTGTTGTTTGCAAATTTAACTTTTGCTTCTTTTAACCATTCCTTATATTCATTATCAGGTAAAGCTTGGATGACAATTGGCATGTATGCGTGGTTAACCCCACATATTTGATTACACTGACCGTAATACTTTTTCTTACCCATAGGAATTTCTGTCCAAATTTCATTAACTCTTCCAGCTATAGAATAAACCTGTAATGCAAGAGATGGAACAAAAAAGGAATGCATTACATCGTTACCTGTGACAAGAAATTTAATTCTTGTACCTTCAGGTACAACTAGAGGATTGTCTACATCTAACATTCTTTTTTGATTATCTTTTAAATCTTCTTCAGCAATTATGTACGAATCAAATGCAACTTCCTCATCTGGATATTCATAATTCCAATACCATTGAGCTCCAGAAACCTTCACAACCATATCAACTGGCTTGTCTGCTTCTGTAAGATAAAGAAGTTTAAATGAAGGAACAGCAATAACTACTAATATTAAAACAGGAACAACTGTCCAAATAATCTCAATTAATGTGTGGTGAGAAGTTTTAGAGGGTTTTACATTAGGTTTTTCTCTAAACTTAATACAAACATAAACAAGAAGACCAAGAACAAAAACTGATATCAATGTTATAACTACAAGAAGAAAATTATGAAGATCTGTTGCTTTAGTAGCAATTATACCAGCAGGTTCTTGAAGATCCATTTGCCATGGTTTCGGTTCTGAAGCTTGGGCAATGTTTATAAAAAAAATAAATAAGATTGATATTCCACAAAATATATGACCAAGGCTTTTTTTCCAAATATGTGATATATTTTGGAAAGTAATTTTCATTATTTATGCTCCTCAAAAGTAGTTGTTAATAAAACATCTACAGTAAATATCAAAAAAGTTTTTTTTAAATGATTATGAATTATAATTTAAAACTATTACTTAAAACTTTTTTTTGAAAAATGCTAGGTCTAAAATAAAATTAATTGTAATTTTTTAGTAAAAATTCGATTTAATCAAAAAATATAAATTTTTTAACCTTCAGCCTTGAAGAAACTAAACTATAATGCCATGTTAAAATCTCAAACTTTTGAATTAGACAGGTATAAAATGCAAAAAAAATCTCCATTAGAATTAACTGACAAAATTTTTTTTGAAGAAAATGACTTTGATTTAAACAAAGTTCAGTCTTTACTCTCAAAAACACTAATAGATGCTGATGATGGTGAATTATATCTAGAGTCTACAAAATCAGAAGCTTTTTCATTTGATGATGGTAGAATGAAAAATATTTCTTATGATAGCACAAAAGGATTTGGTCTAAGAGCAATTTCAGGTGAGGCAAGAGGCTTTGCACATTCAGGTGAAATTACAGAGTCTTCTCTAAAAAGAGCCTCAGAAACTGTAAAATCCGTTTCAAAAAATTATTCAGGAATAATGGCTCCTGGGCCATCTCATGGAATTAACAAATCACTTTATACCTCAATTAATCCAATTGAAGAAACTTCATTTAAAGTAAAGACAACTTTGCTTCAAGAGATTGACTCTTACGCCAGATCCATTGATAAAAATGTCATTCAAGTTTCAGCTTCTATTTCTGCCTCTTATCAAGCAATTCAAATATTAAGAGGCGATGGAGAGAGAACTGCTGACATTAGACCTCTTATTAGACTCAACGTATCCTTGGTTGTTGAAAAAAATGGCAGAAGAGAAATAGGAAATTCAGGTTGTGGCGGAAGAGGTATGTATGAAGAATGGATTAATTCAGACAGATGGAAAGGTCAAGTAAAAGAGGCTTTAAGAATTGCTAATACGAACTTAGAATCCATTCCAACTCCAGCTGGAGAAATGCCAGTCATTTTAGGGCCTGGATGGCCAGGTGTTATGTTGCATGAAGCTGTAGGTCATGGATTGGAAGGTGATTTTAATAGAAAAGGTACTTCAATATTCTCAGGGAGAATTGGGGAAAAAGTTACTGCTGACGGGGTTACGGTTATTGATGACGGGACAATCGAAAATAAAAGAGGGTCAATAACAATTGATGACGAAGGCACAAAATCATCAAAAAATATTTTAATAGAAAATGGGATTTTAAAAAATTATATGCAAGACCGACAGAATGCTCGACTAATGAAGATGAAACCAACTGGAAACGGTAGAAGACAGTCTTATTCTCACTACCCTATGCCAAGAATGACAAATACTTATATGGATAATGGCACAATTGAACCAGAAGAAATTATAAGCTCGGTTAAAAAAGGTATTTATGCTGTCAATTTTGCTGGAGGACAAGTAGATATTACTAACGGGAAATTTGTTTTTTCTGCCTCAGAGGCTTATTTAGTAGAAAATGGAAAAGTTAAACAACCTTTAAAGGGAGCAACGTTGATCGGTAACGGACCTGATGCAATGTCTAAAATTACTCTAATTGGAAATGATATGGCATTGGATGATGGGATTGGCACTTGTGGCAAAGAGGGTCAGGGAGTTCCTGTAGGTGTTGGGCAACCAACTTTATTAATGGGTGGTATCACTGTAGGGGGTACTGATACAAATTAAAGTTAGAAAGCGTTTTCAATAAATACTTTATCTATATTTTTGTCCCAAGTACCATTAAATTTTTCTAGAAGAATTTCAGAGCCAGTTTTTTTATTTCTGATAATATTTAAAAGCGGATCTAAAAACTGTCTTTCGTCAATACCTCTATGATCTACATTATTACGCCTTTCAAGACCTAGACTGGATATCCTTAGCATTTCTTCTGCAATATCAATAATATTTTTACTACCTAATTTACCGTTTAAACCATATTTTGCAGCGGAAATTCTTCCTTCCTCGAGTATAGAAGTATTCATAAATGGTTTTGCTAAATCATAAGCCTCTAATTGAGCTTCATGATCATACAATAAACCCACCCATAAGGCTGGTAAAGCACAAATAATGTTCCAAGGGCCTCCATCCGCTCCTCGCATTTCTAAATATTGTTTTAACCTTACCTCAGGAAACGGTACAGTAATGTGGTCTTCCCAGTCTTTGATTGATGGAAATTGGCCTTCAAAACCATCCAACTTACCATGCATGAAATCTAAAAAACATTTTCCTGATACATCGATATATCTACCTTCTCTATAGACAAAATACATTGGCACTTTTAATACGTAATCCAACCATGCTTCATAGCCAAAATGTTTAGTGAATACAATTTCTGGCACACCTGTTCTATTTGGGTCAGTATCAGTCCAGACAATTGCTCTAGAAGATAAATATCCACTTTCTTTACCTTCAATAAATGGAGAATTTGCAAAAATAGCTGTTGCAATTGACTGTAAAGCCAATGACGTTTGGAATTTTTGTACCATATCTTTTTCGTTTAAATAATCAAGATTTACTTGGATAGTACATGTTCTAAGCATCATATCTAAACCAAGTTCGCCTACTTTAGGCATAAATTTTTTCATTATTTCATAACGACCCTTGGGCATCCATTTTTGTTTTGAACGGGACCATTTAGGATCATACCCTAGTCCTATCATTGATAAGCCAAGCTTATTGATGGCTTTTTTCATTATTTGCAAATGTTTGCCAGTCTCTTTACATGTTTGATGTAAATTTTCTAAAGGGGCTCCTGATAATTCTAATTGCCCTCCAGGCTCGAGAGAAATTGAAGCGCCTGTCTCATCTTTTAGACCAATTATGTTATTACTTTCTAGTACTTTTTCCCACTTATTCTCTTTTGCAAGGTTATTTAATAATTCACTTATTCCTGATTTACCGAAATAGCCAACTCGTTCTAAATTATCTAAATGAAAAACAAATTTTTCATGTTCAGTACCTATCTTCCAATCTTCTCTGTTTTTTTCACCTTTTTTAAACCAGTTTATAAGGAGTTCTTTTTCTAATCTTGGCATTTTAATCTCGTATTTAAATCAGGTTAATAAATTGAAAACATTAATATTTAATATGTTATAGTATTTCTATGCCATATTGAACTTAAATATAAGCTTATGAATAATTTTTCATATCTCCGTTTAAAAAGTGCCAAAGGCAAAGATTAGTAATTACTGCTGTATCAGATCGTAAAATTCTGGGCCCTAGATCAATTATTTTGATAAACTTTTTTTTTCTAAGAAAGCTTATTTCACTGGCACTGAATCCACCCTCAGGACCTACTAGAATAGCGCCAAAAGATTTTAAAGATAAGTTTTGAAAATCTGGTTTGATATCATTATTTTGTCTAATTGTTTCATCACCGTAAAAAATAATTCTTTTATCGTCCCAACATTCAATTACCTCTGTGAGTTTCTGTAAAGGACAAACCTCAGGTATTGTTAAACGATCAGATTGTTCAGAAGACTCAATAGCTATTTCTTGCATTCTTTTTAAATTTAATTTTTTGGTAATAGTACGTTCAGTAATTACAGGGATAATTTTAGAAACTCCTAATTCCGTTGCCTTTTGCACTATATATTCTGTTGGTGATTTTTTAACTGGCGCAAATAATACCCAAATATCACTTTCAATTTCGACTTCTCGTATTTTTTTAATTAGATCAAGGTCAATCGAGTTTTTACAAGTTTTTGAAATTTTTGCTAAAAATTCACCATTAACATTATTGAAAACTAAAATTGAATCATCTATTTTTTTTCTCATTACATTTTTCAAATAGTGAACTTGTTTATTTTCTAGTTTAACCACATTTTTTAACGATAATTGTCCTGGAAAATAAAGTCTGATTTTAGCCTTGTAAGATTTATCTAACATTGGAGAATACCATATATCTTAAAATTAATTTCACTGCTCATTGATTACAATAAATTATGATGATATTGCATTATTTATGAATATTCCCAAACAAAATAATTCTGACATGCTAGATAATGGTTGGTGGAACATACTTCCTAAACATTATATCAAATGGATAAGATTAGGAAGATTTGATAGACCAGTTGGTTTTTGGCTTCTTCTTCTACCTGGATGGTGGGTGCTTCCATTAACAAATTTAGATTTGATAAATTGTTTAAAACTTATGTTCATTTTCTTGATTGGCTCAATTGTAATGAGAGCTGCAGGATGCACTATTAATGATTTGTGGGACAAAGAAATTGATAAAAAAATTTCCAGAACAAAAAAAAGACCACTTGCAAGTGGTGAAATTTCAATTTTACATGCCACTTATTTTTTAATTATAATGTTATTAATTGGTTTAATTTGTCTATATCAGTTAAATATTAATACATGGTTTGTAGCAATTTCATGTATACCCCTAGTTATACTTTATCCATTAGCTAAAAGATTTACAAAATGGCCACAAATTATTTTAGGTTTAACGTTTAGTTGGGCTGTCCCAACTGCTTGGTCATCTGCAAATGAAGAATGGAATTTAGGAATTTTCACTATGTATTTAGCAACTGTCTTCTGGATTATTGGATATGACACAATTTATGGATGTCAGGATAAAAATGAAGATGAAATTTTTGGCATACAAAATTCTGCTGTTTCAGCGAAAAACTTTTTAACTCTTTTTGTTGGATCTGCCTATAGTTTAATGTTTGCCTTGTTAATTCTTAGTGGATATTGGTTAAGTAATAATATTTTTTGGTACATTGGAGTATCAATCTGTGGGTTTCACCTTATATATCAAGTAATAAAAATAAAAGACATTGAAAAAAATAATCCATTGAAAATATTTAAATCAAATGTCCTTCTAGGTCTAATTTTAACATTATCATCTTTAGGAAATCATATAAAATTCTAAATAGAAATGTTAAACTTTATACTTCAATCTAAACACACCATCTACTAAAATCATATGTGGAAAAGTTAATGCTGCCAGACCAATAAAAGTTACTTTTATAATTGTGTCTGTATATGAGTTTAAATCTAATAAAATATAGTATGCAACTCCTCCTCCTAACCAGCTTAATACAGAAAAAATAATCATTAGATACAATATTTTTTTCATTTCCATAAAGGCTAGTAAAGTTGGTATAATTCTTTTGATATGGTGAGTGCTGTGTATAGAACAAAAATATATTGCAAATGCTGGCAAAGGAGGAAGAAGTGAAATCAAAAAAACCATAAATATTAACAATTTTATATAATTTTTAGAAAAAATAATCTTCCTGTAATTAAATAATATGTAAATTAATGATGATAACCAACCTATAAGAGCAACATTAAGAAAGTGCCACAATAAATACAATTGATTTCCAGATAAAATTGAAAAGAGATGATCAACTTCATCTTTATTAAAAAAAATTATGCCCAACACAACTAGTCCCCCATGAGCATAACCACTGATATAATATAAATTATTATTTTTCCAATTTAAGTCACCACAACCAAAGTGAAAAATACTTGTCAATAAAAATAATATGAGAGAAAAAACTGGTAAAAAATACCACAAAACAACTATCAAGGTAGCGATAAATAAATAAGTAATTATAAATCTTACTTGTAAATGAAAATTTTTTGTAAGACCAAGTGTAACAGAAATAGCTCCATCAAGGGCACCATGCGGAATGCCCATAAAAATAATAAAAAATAGTGAGGTATAATCGAACCAATCTAGGGTAAAATGAACCATTTACGATACACAACATAAAAAAATGATTTTATAAACGGTATTTTAGGCATTGAAATAATTATTTTGCAAGTTGTTAATAGTGAAGCGTATCCAGACATGAATTTGGCCAATTCATCACCATTTAGAATTCTGGCTAAACTTGAAAATATTTTCGGGGCAAGTAAAGGATATTCATTTATTACATTAATAAATATTTTATCTAAAAATAAATCAAAATTGTTGTGAATTTTAGTATTAATTTTTTTTCTGTTTTTTATTTGTTTAATTATTTGGAATGCCTGTTTTTGAATAAAGGTAAACGCATATCCAGAAGAAGGTCTTACTGCTCCTCCTCTAGTGCCAATATTATATATGCCTTTAGTTTCATTAAATATATGATGCATAGGAATTATACCTTTTTCATGATCACTCTTTGTGAATTCAATTAAGTTAAAATAATTTTTGAGATATTTTGAAATTTCTGTTGAATAAAATTCTTTATTCTCAACCGTTTTTGAAAAAATTGTAGATTCGACTAATGCTTTTCTTTTGCTAAATGGTAACAGGTAAATAAAATGCATACCTCTTGACTGGTCGCATCTAAAGTCCATCAATGTTGCTAATTTTTCATCAAAAACATCTTTCTTAGAAGTAACTACAAACCCTTCAAAATGTTGCAACAAAACATTACTTGGAAAATTGGGTGGTCTACTGTCAAATACTAAATCACCTTTAATTTTGTCGTTCTTAATAAATAATTGACCATCTTTTTCAAGTACATCATTTTCTAAAATTGTTAGTTTTTTACTTGCAAGTTGATCTTTGCATATGTCTAACCATTTTTGCCTTTTTATTACACAATAAGGATGTTTATCTGAAGTGTGAATAAATTTAGAATCTTTTGTAATTATTGACCATTTTGACCATATATGATTTGCGTTATTATAAGCTTCATCATTAATATTAACCTTCCAGAATCCCCAAAAATGGTCTTTATTAACTTTTTTTTTGTTCCCTAAAAATAAATTAAATTTGTAATTAGGTAAGTTATGATTTAGTCTAGCCAGTGATAATGCTGCACAACCACCCCCAATAATATTAATTTCCTTGTCTCTCATGTACTAACTCTTTTAAATAAACGTGTAGTTCAGAATTATGCTTTTTCTTCATTCTGTAATAAAAAGTTTCTTTTAAAAACTTGAGTAATGTAATTTTTATTTTCGTGTAGATTGATGTTATTTGTCTACCATTCTGCCAATTGTAATTTTCTTTTTCTAACTGCACTCCTATTTCTCTGTAAACTCCTGATGCTACGGAAATTGCAACCCGGGTATTAAAGGGTAAAAAAGCAAAGCCTCTTTCTCCACTAAAATAATAACTTTCTGCTAGAATTAATAGTTTTTTGATACCCTTTGAAATAATATGAATTTTTTTTAAGTCATTAGTTTTAGCTGCTAAAACTATTTCTTTTGGTGACATATTTTGGACCCAAATACCAGGTAAATATCTCCTACCCATTTTAGCATCTTCTAAAACATCTCTTGCGATATTAGTAAGTTGCATAGCTATTCCAAGATCTATAGCAAATGTTTTAGCAAGATTGTTTTTACATTTTAAAGCATCACACATCATTATTCCTACAGTTCCAGCAACATGATAAGAATATCTGATTAACTCCTCTTCTTTTTTAAACAAAATAGGTTTTTGATCTAAAATAAGTCCGTCAATTAGATTTATTACTTCGTTTTTAGAGAATGAATTTAAAAATCTAGGATACTTAATTGAATAAATTTTCTCTAGATATTTAAAATTTTTTTTTTTTATATTAGATGCAATATCACTAAGATCTTTTAGAGAATTTATTTCTCCATTATCTGCAATGTCATCTAAGATTCTACAAAAATTATATAACTCAGCAGCCCTGTTTATGCATTCTTTAGGCAGGAATTTACCAGCCCAGTAAAAACTTTTACCATTTTTTTTCAAAACTGACTTAGCATTGTCAATATGATAATCCATAAATTTGCTCTTTACCTAATAAGATTTTCAACAACTTTTGCAGATGACAAAACTCCAGGAATACCTGCACCAGGATGAGCTCCAGCTGCAGCAAAAAATAAATTGTCAATATGAGGGTCTTTATTGTGATATCTAAACCACGCTGATTGAGAAAAATTTGGTGCTATTGAAAAACCTGCACCATGAGTAGATCTATAATCATTTTTAAAATCAACAGGAGTCATATAAAATGCATCAGAAATATTTTTTTTTAATTCTGGTAAAATTGTGGCGTCTAAAGCATCCACTATTCTGCGTTTTAATTTATCACCCTCAAGTTCCCAATTAATATTACCTTGTAAGTTTGGAACTGGACAAAGAACATAAAAGCTATCGCAATTTTTTGGAGCAAAAGACTTATCAGTTGCAGTAGGTCTATGAATATATAATGAAAAATCGTCACTTAAAATTTTGTTATCAAATATATCAGTCAATAAGCTTTTAAAACGTTTTCCCAGCCAAATTGAATGATGAGCAATATTAGAATAATTTTTTTTGGTCCCAAAGAATAAAACAAACATACCGAAAGAATAGCTTGTAAATCTTTCCGGCAGAAATTTTTTTCTTTTTTTACTTTTTGATTTCAAAATTTCATTATAAAAAGTTGGAGGATCTCCATTAAAAATAAAATTGTCGGCATAAATTATTTTCCCATTCATGCATTCAATTTTTTCAATTCTACCATTTTTTTCGAAAGCACTTTTTATATCTAAGTTATATTTGATTTCTACTCCAGTTCGTACCAACAATTTTGTTAACTCTTGAACAAGTTTTCCTGTACCACCCATACTAAAATAAACTCCCCAATTTCTCTCTAAAAAATGTATCAAAGCATATATAGAAGTAGTAGAAAACGGATTTCCTCCTACTAATAACGGATGTATAGAAAAAGCTGATCTTAAATTCGGATTTTTGATATATTTATTTACAAGTTGAGCAACAGTTAAATAGCTTTTTAACTTTATTAAAGCAGGTATTTGTTTAATCATATAAAAAAATGAGCTAAAGGGTTTGTCTGATAATTTTGTAAAACCAACATCAAAAATAGCTTTTGAGGCTTCTAACAACTTGTCATAATTATTTGCATCTTCGATTGAAAACTTTTTCATTTCTTTTTTAGTTTTTTGGATACTTTCCGAATAATCAAAAGTTTGACCATCATGAAAATGAAACCTATACCAAGGTTCCAAAGGTTTAAATTCGATATAGTCTTCCCTTTTCTCATTGAAAAGTTCAAAAAGTTCGTCAAATAAAAAAGGCGCCGTTATTACAGTAGGTCCAGCATCGTGTTTGAAACCATTTTTTTTAAAAACCTGAGCTCTACCACCTAAAGAACCTAATCTTTCTATTAAAGTTACTTGGTGACCGAGGGATCTTAATCTTAGAGCAATTGCTATTCCACCAAAACCACCACCAATTACAATACTCTTGATATTTTTATTATTTTGTTTTTTATCAATTAAATTCATAAAAATTTTATAACCACTTTACAAAAAAAAAGCCTGCAGGATTTCCCACAGGCTTTTTGATTAATTTATTAAAGTTTATGCATCAGATTCTGCAGACGCTGCAGCCCATATTGCTAAACAGAAAGCAATTTTATTAATAACGTCAGCTATGTTATAAATAAAATTCAAGCTATTTGCGTCAGCACCTCCCATCATGTAACCCATGAAGTATCCAATTGGGTATATAGCCCAACCAATTGTCACAATCCATCTCATTGTATTAAAGGCTGATTGTACGGATTCAGGTGCACTTTCTGCACTTACCTTACTAGCTTCACCAGCAAAAATTTCATATAGAATGAATATCCATCCAGCCATTCCAATCACAAAACCAAGAGTTGCGTTAATAAAGCCAGCTTCACCTAGATATCCACCAATTAACATTACTAAAGATCCAAGAAATAATCTCCAGAAAACTCCACCAGCAATTGCAGTACATGCTGCAAGGATTAGATAGAATTCAATCATTTGTAGTGGAACTGTGATTATCCAGTCGACATATCTAAATACTGTAGGTGACGCACCTGTGGCTACCCACACATCTCTCATGTAGAAATAGTGAACTGCTGCAACTAAAGTAACAAGAGCACCAACAACTAGAGATGTTCTCCACTTGCCTTTTACTCTCAATGATTCCATTAAGAAAAAAACAGTTGCTGCAACCATGGCAATAGATATTATCCAAAAACTTATACCAACAGCATCACTTGGGTCTAGATTACCACCGTGTGACCCTGCAAATGAAAGTGTTGGAAGTAGGGCTAAAAAACTAGCCGGTATTAAATATTTTAAAAAAGACATTTATAAACTCCCCTTATACTTGTCATGTTTAATTTCTAGCAACTGCTAGATTTAATGCAAAATAGCACATTTAGCCAAAACAATAAAAGGGAATTTAATGTTAGGCAACAATTAAAAGCAATTTAATTGCATTTTTTTTTTATATAAATTGTTAACATATTGTTTTATATATGTTTATTTTTTGATAACAGTTATCATTTTCAAATAAAAATTTAGTAAATTTTCACATTTTGTTAGATTTTATACTTAAATTTTACTATTTTTTGTATAAATTTTTGTGTTATTGTATTAATTATTGTGTTCACAAAAATAAGAGTTTATTATTAGGTAGTATTCAATCTTTTCACAAAACAAAATATCGTTTAAAATTGGGATTAAATAATTAAGTTACCACGTATACTTTTTTTAACAATGTTCCAATCAGGATTATGTGGTTTTAATGCATCTGACTTTAGCTTTTCAAGAAGATTAATCCTGTAAGATTTATTATTTATAACCTTACAAATCCATTCTGATAATCTATTTTCTTCAATGCCTAAACTACGTAGTAAAAATATTAAGGCTCTTTTTTCGCTAAAATTTTTTAACGTAACATTATTAGCATTAATTAAAGATAACCTTTTAGGTTTATTATCTTTAAATGGAAATGCACCTGAAATTGAAATATATCCATATATTTGTTTTTCATATTTAAAGTCTTTTATTTTAACTGAGTCTATCTTTAACTTTACAAAATTGTATGCCACTCCAAGTGCTTCGGTCAAATGCATCATTTCTAACTGCTCCTCATTTAACCATAATACATTAAGATCTACTTCAGTCCCTTTACTAGGCCATTGAGTTGCAGGCACAGATCCATAAGATGATATTGATGCAGCATACACTACATCAGAGTCATATAATATTGCTGGAGTAACACAAATATTCTGACCTAACGAAAATTTTCTTTTTAGTTGATATGGCGATCTATTGGAACCAACTGATAATATTGGTATTCTATTATTAAGGTCATCACAAATACCCTTAATGAATTCTCCTTTGTAGAATGAAAAAGAATAGTTAGGAGCAAAATATGGATATTTTATTGCTCTATCAAAAGATGAATAATTAGGAAACAATTCTTCAGTAATTTTTTTATGATTAAATTTCATGTAAAATCATATTTCTATAAACCTAAAGTTTCGTCAAAACCTAGAGCAATATTCATAGATTGAATGGCGGCACCTGAAGCCCCCTTTCCTAGATTGTCTAACCTAGACGAAATAATTAACTGATTATTGTCATCATTCCCAAAAATACTAATGTCAAGAAAGTTTGTTCCAACTAGATTATCTGGTCTAAAATATCCTTTATCACTAATACCTTCATTTTTTTTTAAAACTTTGATAAAGTTAGAACCTGAGTAAAATTCTTCCATTAAGCATTGTATTGTTTCAGTATTTACTTTTTCGGTAAACCAAGAAAAATGTAATGGTATAGAAACAACCATTCCTTGAATAAAATCACCAACAGATGGACTGAATATTGGTATTTTTCTTAGCTTATTATGATATATTATTTCTGGCAAATGCTTGTGGTTTAATTTAAGTCCATAGTTAAAAAAAGGTTCGTGATCCGTTTCCCGAAAATAATTAATCATTGATTTTCCACCACCTGAATAACCACTAACCGCATTTATTATAATTGGAAGATCTTGACTTAAAATACCATGTGAAATCAAGGGTTTTAAAATAACATTTGCTCCAGTAGAATAACATCCAGGTGATGCTATACGTTTTGATTTTTCAATATTTTTTCTATAATTTTCTCCTAGCTCCGGAAGTCCATAGGACCAATTTGGATTAGTTCTATGTGCTGTGGAGGCATCAATAATTATAGGTGATTCATGCCCAAGTTCATCAGCGATTTGAACAGTTTCAACAGAAATTTCATCTGGTAAACACAAAAATGTAACATCCGATTTTGCTAACATTTCTTTTTTATAAGAAATATCTTTTCTTTTTGATTGATTAACTGACAATATATTAACATTTGGATGCTTACTTAACTTTTCATGAACTTGCAAGCCTGTTGTGCCAGTTTCTCCGTCAATAAAAATTTCTTTTTTCATAATTACCTTTTATGTATTTATAAAGTTGCAACAATTAAAACAGTATATTAATAAAGCATATATAAATCTTTTGTAAATTCTCTTTTTAATAGGAACAACTTTTAAATGTCTGCAAAAAAACTTAACGATAAAGATATTATGAACCTACTTATAGACACAGCTATTGCAAATGGAGCAACAAGTGTGGACTGTGTATTATCAAGAAGTCGTGGCGTATCAATTACCAGAAGATTAGGTAAAGATGAAAATATTCAGAGGTATGAAGACTTTGACACTGGTTTAAGAGTATTTATTGACAATAAAATATCATCAGTTTCAACTAATGAAAATTCTGAGCAAGCACTCAAAGAAGTGGCAAAAAGAGCTGTTGAAATGGCTAAAATTGCTCCAAAAGATGAATACAGCCTTATAGCCAGCAAAGAGTTACTTCAACAATTTCCAATAAAAGAGGATAAATTTATTGATAGTTATGATTCTGTAGAACCAAGTGTTGATATAATTAGAGATAGAGCTTCAGAGGTTGAAGATATAGCCTTAAGTGTTAAGGGTATTACTAATAGTGACGGTGCAGATGCTTCATGGGGCGAAGGTGAAACGCTCTTGATGACATCTAATGGTTTTTTTGGATCATCAAAAAAATCTAATCATAGTGTATCAGTAGTTGTTATTGCTGAAAAAAATGGGAAGATGGAAAGAGACTATGACTACTCCTCAAAAGTTTATGGTGAAGATCTAAAAGATGGAAAAAAAATTGGCTATGAAGCTGCAAAGAAAACATTAGCTAGAATTGGCGCTAAAAAACCAGTTACCGGACAATACCCAGTTATATTTGACCCAAGAGTATCTAGGTCAATTGCAAGTCACTTTGCATCAGCTATTAATGGATCATCAATAGCACGCAAAACTAGTTTTTTAAAAGATTGCTTAAATAATAAAATCGCAAATAAATGTGTTACTTTAATTGATGACCCTTATCTTAAAAGAGGTTTAGGCTCAAGATTGTTTGATGCAGAGGGCTTAGGGACGTCTAATCAAGTTTTAATTAAGGATGGGGTGCTTGAAAATTGGTTATTAGATTTATCATCTGCAAAACAATTAAATATATCACCAACTGCAAATGCAAAAAGAGGCATCAGTGGTCCGCCTGCACCTGGAACAACTAATTTGATGCTATTACCAGGTGAAGATACACCTGAAAGCCTTATTTCTTCTGTAGGCAATGGTTTTTATGTCACAGATATGATTGGTAGCAGTGTCTCTATTGTTACTGGTGACTATAGCCGTGGTGCTAGTGGTTTTTGGATAAAAAACGGTGAATTATCAACTCCTATTACAGAAGCAACTATAGCAGGTAATTTAAAGGATATGTTCATGACACTCAAACCAGCTAATGATCTTGATTTTTCACATTCTATAAATTGCCCAACTATGTTAATCGAGGGTATGACAATCGCAGGTAATTAATTGGTAGACACATCGAAAAAAGTAAAATTTAATAGAATTTTAGCTTGGTTAGATATGATTGTGAAAGATCATGGATTTTTGAGATTTTGTTATCACAATTTTCATCAAGTTGATGAAAAATTGTATAGATCAAATATGCCTACACCCCTTAGAATAAAGCAATATAGTAAACTTGGAATAAAAACCATTATAAATCTTAGAGGTATTAGAAAAGATGGTGGATGGTTGTTAGAAAATGAGGCTTGTGAAAAATATAACATAAAATTGATAGATTTTAGAGCAAGATCTCGCGCTGCTCCAGAAAAAGATATGATTTTCAAAGCTAAAAAATTATTCAATACTATTAAATATCCAGCTTTAATTCATTGCAAATCAGGTGCTGACAGAGCAGGCATTATGTGCGCCCTATACATGCTTGCCTACAAAAAAGAAACTCCTTATATTGCAAAAAGACAGCTATCTTGGAAGTATCTACATATAAAATGGGCTAAACCAGGAGTTTTAGATAGTTTTGTTGAAGAATATTCAAAACAATATTCAAAAAATAAAATGAAGTTTTTAGACTGGGTTAAAGAAAGATATAATCCAGAAAAATTGGAAAGTAATTTTCGATCTGTCTGGTGGGCTAATAGATTATTAGATGATTTTTTGAAAAGGGAATAATTTTTTCTTAAGTTTCTGTATGATATAATTTTTTGTAATATTCAGATCTTTTGATTAAATCTTTATGTTTTCCTGCATCTACAATTTTACCCTTACTAAATAAAATTATTTGATCTGAATTTATTATTGTGGACAACCTATGCGCAATAGTGATTGTTGTCTTATTTTTTGTTAGTTTTTGAAGTGTTTTATTAATTTCACTTTCAGTTTCAGAATCAAGAGAACTTGTTGCCTCGTCTAAAAGTAAGATCGGAGCATCTTTTAGAATGGCTCTAGCAATTGATATACGCTGCCTTTGCCCTCCAGATAATGTATTACCACCCTCTCCAACAACTGTATTATAACCATCTAAAGAATTAGTTATAAAATCGTGTATATCTGCATTAATTGCTGCTTTTTTAATTTTATGATCTGAAGCATCTAAGTTACCAAATCGAATATTCTCCATAAAACTTTTATTATAAATTATAGTTTCCTGGCTAACCAATGAAATATTATTTCGAAGGGACTTTAAGCTAATATCTCTAATGTTTTTTTCATTAATTAAAATTTGTCCATTTATTGGGTCATAAAATCTTGAAATTAAATTAATGATTGTTGACTTTCCAGACCCACTTTGTCCAACCAGTGCAACTTTAGAACCTGGGTTTATTTCAAAGTTAATATCATCTAAAACTTTGTTCTTTTTGTTGTATCCAAAACTTACTGCTTTAAAAGTTATTTTTGGTGGTTTGTTTTTTATTATTTTTAAATTAGGAGCAGATGATAAACTTTTAATTTTTGGAGTGATTTTTAATTGTGTATAAATCCTTCCTAAAGCCGAAAGAGCTTCTTGAAAAACAGTATTGAATGTCCCCAATGCTCTTGCAGGTTGTGCAATCATTATCAATGCTGTTACATAACCCACAACACTTCCAGGAGATAATTCTCCTATTGATACACGGTAACTTGCAAAACCAATTACACTAGCTGCTGCAACTCCTCCTAAGATTTCTAAAATAGGCAACACTTTTGCTCTTCCTATTACTAAACTGAACATTTTTTTAAATAATGAGTTCAATTCGCCTTTGGATCTATTAATTTCCATATTCTCTAAATTATACGATTTAACCATTCTTATACCTTGAAGCATCTCAGTAAGTGTGGAAGTGACTATTTCCATTTGTTCTTGAAGAGATGTTGCGATGATATTTTGTTTTTTTCCAACCTTAATAACAGGCCTCAAGGCTAGTGGGTAAATCACTATAACCAATATTGATAAAAGCCAATCTAACCAAATAAGATAAAATAGTAATGCTATAACTGTAAAAGTATCCCTAACTAAATTATTTGTAGCTCTCTCAAAACCCTCTCTAATTAAAATAACATCATTCATTATCCTAGAAACATGATTGCCTGATGATAATTTATTCAATTCAGCTAAGTCAGCAGTTATCAATTGCTTAGAAAGTTTTTTTTGAATGTCCACAGAGATTGATAATGAGATTTTAGAAACTTGACGTATTTGGAAAAACATTGAAATTCCCCTGACAATCGCAACAAAAGCAATAATGAAAGGGAAAATAATCCAATTATTATTGTCATCAAGCAAACCATCAAAAACCAATTGTATTAAGTAGGGATATATGGAGGCAGTGGCTGCGACAACAATTAATAATATAAAAGCTAAAACTAAATCAATCTTATATTTGGATACAAAATCATTCCAAAATTCTCTAATTAAACTTTTATTTTGGTTTTTTATTATTTGGTTTTTTTTCATATCAATCCAACTTACTATATTCTTCATTTTAATCTATAGTATTAATTATGTGTATGGATAGTTATTTTGTTTTGTGTAAATTTAATTTAATACTGAATTTTAAATATATGTAGTAATTTGGATTTTTAAATGCGTGTTTTAAAACGTTTAAGTAAAACTAGTATAGGCCAGAGACTAATTGGGTTTCTCTTTTATTTTATAACAAAATTAATTTCATGTTCAATTAGATGGGAATATTTTGAGCAAAGCAGAAAATCAAAAATTTTTGATAATAGACATAAATATATTTTTTGTTGCTGGCACAATAAGTTATTTTTAGGCCCTCATCTTTTACCAAGAAATAGAGTGATTAATGCACTTCAGTCCAGCCATTCTGACGGAATGATTACTTCTCTAGCATTTCAATATCTTGGCATGAATGTAATATTAGGCTCCTCAAAAAGAGGAGGAATACAAGCTTTTAGGAAAATGGTAAGATGTTTACAATTGGGTGAAAGTATAGCGATTACACCAGATGGGCCTAAAGGACCTAAAGAAAAAGTCAAAGAAGGCGTTATTAAACTAGCACAAATGACTAATACGCCAATCATCCCTTTGGTATGGGCTACTAGAAAATTTAAAACAATTAATTCATGGGATAACTTTGTTTTACCATATCCCTTTTCAAAAGGAATATATAGTTTTGGGAAACCGATATATATTAAAAAAAAAATTAATTTAGATAAATTTGAACTTGAAAGACAAAATCTTGAAAATGAAATCAAAAGACTAACAAAAATATTAGAAAGAAGAATTAATTGAACCTTATAATAAATTTTGGAACTTACAATGACGCTATCTACTTATAATTTTTTATGGGGAATATTAAAATTATTTTTACCAAGTTATTTAATAAGGCGTCAAAAAAAAGGTAAAGAAGATAAGTATAGACTTAATGAAAGATATGGAATTTCAAAAAAAACGCGCCCAGATGGAACCATTGTTTGGTTACACGGAACAAGTGTGGGTGAATCCGTTGCAGCTTTAGCACTTGCTAATTCAATGAAAAAAAATGGTTTTGGCAAAAATAAAAAAGAGATTTTTTTGTTAACTACTAACACTACTTCCGCTGCCAAATTAATAAAATATAAAATAAAAAAAGGGTTACCTGCAATTCATCAATATCATCCTTATGATCATCCTAAATTTGTTTCAAAATTTTTAGATCAATGGAAACCCAATATGGCCGTTTTTATGGAGTCTGATTTCTGGCCTAATCTAATATATTTAACGGCAAATTCTAAAATTCCAACTATTCTAGCATCCTCACAAATGTCTGACAAATCCGCTCGTTTTTGGACAGGATTAGGTTACTTTTTGGCAAAAAAAATTTTTAGTAAAGTTGATCATGTTTTAGCTGTTGACCCTAAGCAAGAGGCTTTATTTAAGAAATTAGGTGCTAAAAATGTTAAAAGTTTAACAAGTCTAAAATCAATAGCTGAAAAGCCACCTATAAATCAAAATTATGTATTACAACTTAAAAAGAATATACTTAGAAAAAAAGTATTAATAGCTGCCTCAACTCATCCAGGAGAAGAAGAGTTAATGATTAAATTAGCTGATCTTCTTAGAAAAAAATCTCATGATAATATTTTAATTATAATCGCACCTAGACATATTAATCGAAGCTTGGGAATTCAAAATAGAATAAAAGCTGCTGGTTTCGACATAAAATCAAGAAGCAAAGGTGAGTATCCATCGAAAAATGATATATTTTACCTATCAGATACAATGGGGGAAATGGGATCACTAATGGAAATATCAGATTTAGTTTTTGTGGCTGGATCTATGGTGCCTGTTGGAGGCCATAGTCCATCTGAAGCATCTCAGTTTGGTAAGCCAGTTATAATGGGCCCACATTCTGAAAAATGTGATGCTCAGATTAAAGATCTTGTTTGGTCTGGAGGGGCTATACAAATAGAAAAAGGGCCCAAAATGAATGAAAATTTTATTAATAATATTGTTCAGTTGTTAGGTAATTCTGAACGCTTAGAGGATATGGGAAAAAATAGTTTAATTGCTTCGGGGTATGCCCAACAACGTGCAGATGAAGCAAGTGTAAATTTAATTGAACTATTAAAAACATACAGAAAAATTAATGTTGTCTAAAATGTTTAGAACACCTGAATTTTGGTATGAAAATAAAATTGTATCAAAAGTAAAAATTATAATTCTTTATCCGTTTTCTATTTTGTGGATTGTAATTTGTGAATTTAAAAGGTTCTTCTCAAAAACTTATAAATCTAAACTAAAGGTAATTTGCATAGGGAACCTTACTGTTGGAGGAACAGGTAAAACCCCATTTTCCATTTATACTTATAATCTTTTAAAAAATTTAGGTTATAATCCAGTTTTTTTGACAAGAGGTTATGGTGGTTTAAAAAAGGGACCACTAGAAGTCAATAATTCACACCATTTTCAAGATGTTGGAGATGAATCAATATTATTAAGCAAGGTTGGTACCACAATTGTTTCTAGAAACAGATCCTTAGGAGCTAAATTTATAGAAAAGCATAAGGATAAATTTAATGTAATTATAATGGACGATGGTTTACAAAATTATCAATTAAAGCAGGATATCAAATTTTTATTAATTGATAAAAATTTGAAATTAGGGAATGGATACTGTTTACCAGCAGGACCATTAAGACAATCTATTAAAAATGGTCTAACTGATATTGATAGAATAGTTATAACTGGTGAGAACAAAAAAAAAGAAACTGAGTTTATGAAAACGTTCAAGATTCCATTAATTTCATCAAAGACAAAAGTGACTAATCTGCCAAAGATAAAAAAAGAAAAACTTCTTGCCTTTTGTGGTTTAGCAAATCCAAGTAAATTTTATCAAACATTAAATGAAAATGGTTATATTATATCTATTACTAAGACTTTTCCAGATCATTATGCCTATAAAAGGCATGATATTGATCAACTAATTTCAAATGCAAAAAAAGAGAAATTAAAACTTATTACTACAGAAAAAGATTATGTTAAAATTAGGGATAATACTAATAATATACATTTTTTGCCAATTAAAATTGAATTAAGCGGAAAAGATAAATTAAATTTTGAAACATTTCTTCAGGAAAAACTCAATGCCTGATCCATTAAGTTTCATTATTAAAAAAAAAATTGATAGATATATACATGACCCAATAGTCGCAGCCATAGCTGTTCCATTTTTTGTACTTCTTAAGATTTTACCGTATAAGCTTTCATCTTACTTGTGTGGAATATTAATGTACTTAATTGCACCACTTACTTCTTATAATACTCGTGTAAAAAAACATTTAAAAATTGCGTTCCCACAAAAATCAAGGAAAGAGATCAATAAACTTACATCTCAACATTGGTTTATGTTTGGGCAAACAATAGGTGAAATGCCACATATCAATAAATTGATTAAATTAGGTAATTTACAGACTGAAGGTTTAGAAAAAATAAAAAATGGTCCAGCTATACTTGTTGGCGCACATATGGGTAATTGGGAATTTCTTTTAAGGGTGGGTGACCTTGCAGGAAGACGAGCTGGTTATGTTTTTAGACCAATAAATAATTGGATCTTAAATAAAATACAAGCTTACAGAAATGAGGATGCTAAAGCTGATTTTTATAGAAAAGGTCGTCTTGCAGCTATAGGAATGGCAGGAAAGCTTAAGAATGGTGAGGTTGTTGGATTAACAGGAGATCAACTATTAAGAGAGGGTATTATGGTTCCTTTTTTTGGAATTAAAACCCCTACACCACAAGCAGCTGCAGTGATGGCTTTAAAATGGAATGTTCCGATTTACATGGTCAGAGTTGAACGTTTTAAAGGTATAAAATTTAAAATGACTGTTGAGGATAAAATAAAGTTTCCAAAAAATTTAGATAAAAACAAAGCAACATTTGAAATTACTAGATTAATTTCTAAAAGAATAGAAGAGTGGATAACGGATAAACCTGAACAATGGCTATGGGCTCATAGACGTTGGGGTAAATAAAATAACACTTAATAGAAATTACGCGTGGTTTATCAATTTCTAGATAAAAAATCTTAAAAAATATTTATAATTTCATAACATTTAAATCTTTTTAACTGATCATTGGATATATCAACCAATTTTTAATTGTATTGAATTAATTTACTAAGTATCTAATGTTCCAGATCGTGTTTCATCAGAGAATTTTATATTTACATTTGCATTTTTAGGAGCTTCACTACTTTGTTTAATTGGCTTACCTTTCATATCAATCACAAGCGCAAAGCCTCTTTCAAGAACTCTGTTAAAACTTGATGATTCAAGAAGTTGGTTTAGTGAGTTTAGTTTTATTACTTTACTATTTACTATATTTTCTAGATAATTTTTGAATTTTGTTTCTAAAAGCTTTTGTTTTGAAACTAAATTGGTAATCAAAACTTTTGGTGGCAATAACCTTTGTGCATGTTGAGTAATTTTATTTTTTTTCTCAACAAAAATTTCTTTAAATAAACTTTCAAAATCTTTGTATATAAAATCTAGTTTTTGAATTTTATTTTCAAAAATTTGATCAGGTTTACCTAATAATCTAATAAGACTATTGAGACGCTCTTTGTTATTATTCAACTTATTATTGAATGAGGATCTAAACCTTAAATTTAATTCGTCTACTCTAGCTATTAACTCATCTCTTACTGGAACTGCCTTTTCTGCAGCTGCTGTCGGTGTTGGTGCTCTTAGGTCAGAAACAAAGTCTATCAATGTTGTATCAGTTTCGTGACCTACAGCTGATATCACTGGTATAGAACTTTTAAATACTGATCTAACAACAATCTCTTCATTAAAAGACCATAAATCTTCTAAACTTCCACCACCTCTTGCTACTATAATTAGATCTGGTTTTTTAATATTTGTTTCATCAGTTAATTGATTAAATTTGTCGATTGCATTTGAAATCTGCTGAGCAGACCCTTCACCTTGAACAGCAACTGGCCATAAATAAACATGAGATGGAAAACGATCAGACAACCTATGAAGGATATCTTTTATTACAGCACCTGATGGGCTAGTGATTACACCTATTTTTTCTGGGAGATATGGTATGGACTTTTTATTTTCTTGGTTAAACAAGCCCTCTTTGAGAAGTTTTTTTCTTCTATCTTCAAGCATTTTTAGAAGCGCACCCTCACCTGCCACTTCCATACTCTCTACAATAATTTGATATTTAGATTGACCTGCAAAAGTAGTTACTTTCCCAGTACAAATTACCTCCATACCCTCTTCTGGTTTTATTGATAGTCTTGGTAAGGTATATTTCCAAATGATTGCAGCAATTGTACCATCTGTATCTTTTAGAGTGAAATAAACATGTCCTGAACCAGGAAATGAAGGACGAGAAATTTCACCTTTAATACGAACGTAACTAAAATTTGTTTCGACTAACTTTTTAATTACATGCGAAAATTCACCTACAGAATATACAGGATTATTGGTATCAATATTCATTAAATTGGATTAAAATTTGTATTTATCATGAATTTATAATATGGCATATTTCAGAAAATCTAAAGTCTTTTGGAGTAATTAATTTATGAATATTTTAGTAATAGGTGGAGGCGGTAGAGAACATGCTATTGCTGCATCATTATCAAAGTCACCTTTAACAAAAAAACTAGTTGTTGCTCCTGGTAATCCTGGCATAGAGATGTTTGCACAATGTTACCCAATAGCTGCTGACGATATTCCTGGGCAATGCAAACTAGCAAAAGATATTAGAGCAGATTTTGTTTTTATAGGCCCTGAAATACCATTAGTCCTTGGATTAAAAGATGAATTATTAAAATTAGGAATTAGTGCATTTGGGCCTTCAAAAAAAGCAGCTCAATTAGAAGGTTCAAAAACTTTTTCTAGAGAATTTTGTAAAAGACACAACATTCCACAACCAGAATTTAAATATTGTACCGATATCAAGACCGCAAAGAAGCAAATTGAGCTTTTAAATGGCTATTGTGTTGTAAAGGCAGATGGGCTTGCTGCAGGTAAAGGAGTTGTAGTTTGTGATACAGTTAATCATGCTATTATTGAAGCAACAGAAATATTAGAAAATAATAAATTTGGTGAAGCAGGAAAGTCAATTCTAATAGAAGAAAGAATAAATGGTATTGAAGCAAGTGTTTTTGCTGTTTCAGATGGTGATACTGCCGTCTTAATTGGAACAGCTCAAGATCATAAAAGAGCTTATGACAATGATCAAGGTCCAAATACTGGTGGTATGGGCGCTATTTCTCCTGCTCCTGCATTAAACCAGAGCTTAAATAGAGAAATTTTTAATGACATTATCATGCCTACAGTTCATGGCATGAAATCAGAAGGAAATCCTTATGAGGGTATATTATATGCTGGTATTATGGTTACTGATAAAGGTCCTAAAGTCATAGAATTTAATTGTAGATTTGGAGATCCTGAAACACAAGTTGTACTTCCACGTTTGAATACTGATTTAGTTAAAATCGTACAAAAAACAATCTCAAAAAATCTTAAAAATATGGCTGTTAATTTTATCCCACAAAAAGCCATTACAGTTGTTATTGCAAGCAATGGATATCCTGGAGAGTTTGAAAAGGGAATTGTGTTACCGTCACTTAATGAATTTAAAAATAAAACTGAAATATCTGTATTCCATTCAGGTACCAAAAAAGATGAAAATGAAAACCTTGTTTCAAATGGTGGAAGAGTTTTATCAATAACATCTATTGGGGATAACATTCAAGAATGTAGGCAAAAAGCTTATAATATTGTAGAGGCTATAAATTGGAAGCAAGGGTTTTATAGAAAAGATATTGGTAAACTCTAAAGTTATCTTATTTCTTTAAAAAAATCTTTTAGTAATTTTTCAGACTTTTCAGCAGAAAATCCTGCGTAAACTTCTAATTTGGCTTTAGATCTGCAATTCGAAAATATTCTAACTCCATTATCTATGGCACCACCTTTTCTATCTTCTGCACCATAATATAAACGTCTTATTCTTGTTTGCTTAATCAAACTTGCACACATTATGCAAGGTTCTAACGTTACCCATATATCATAATTATTTAAATATCTATTTCCTGTAATTTTAAGAGCTTTTTCTATTACTAATTTTTCAGCGTGGCTTGTCGGATCGTTTCTAGTTTCTACTAAGTTATGTGCCTTTGCTATAACATTACCATTTTTATCTACTATAATTGCACCAACAGGAACTTCTTGTTTTTCTTTTGCTTTAATAGCTTCATTTATTGCTAATTCCATATAATCAATTTGATGATCCAAATTCTTTTCCTTTTTTGATAGTAATGTTACTAATAGTTATCAAAACCTATAATACAGAACTATGAAAAATACATACAAAAAAATTAATCCAAAATCATCAGAGCACATAAAGTCTGAAATTAGATTATCTAATGCAAAAGCCGATAGAATAGCAAAAGTCATTGCAAGATCAGGTTTATGTTCTAGAAGAGAAGCTGAACGTTTTATTATAAACGGTAAAGTAAAAGTTAATAATAAAATATTATTAGAATGCGGAGTAAATGTTACTTCAGAAGATCGGATTGAAGTAAATGATCAGCCTTTACCAACAAAGGTTGCAACTAAGTTGTGGATTTACAATAAACAAAGAGGATATTTAGTAACCAACAATGATCCAGAGGGTAGACCAACTATTTTTGATCAACTAAATAAAAAAATAGATTCAAGGTTTATTTCTGTTGGTCGTTTAGATATGGACTCAGAAGGTTTATTATTGCTAACTAATGATGGTGATTTAGCAAGAAAACTTGAACTACCCTCAACAGGATGGTTACGTAAATATAGAGTAAGAGTGCATGGTTATGTAATAAAAAAAGATCTAGAATTGCTTAAAAATGGTGTCATAATAGATGGTATTAGATATGGTAAAATAGATGCTAAACTAGATAAACAACAAGGAAGCAATGCTTGGCTAACTTTAGGTATAAGAGAAGGAAAAAACAGAGAAGTTAGAATAGTTATGAAATATCTTGGATATAATGTAAATCGTCTAATTAGAGTATCCTTTGGGCCATTTCAAATTAAAAATCTTGCTTCTGGAGAGTTGCAAGAAGTAAAAAACAAAATCCTTAATGATCAACTAGGGTTTTCAAAACCAGTTAATAAAAATAAAAAAAAGTTTTGAAAATTAAAATTATATTATGAGAATTATAGGTGGTAAATACAGAGGTTTAAAGCTTCTACCCCCAGAGAGTTCTAAAATTAGACCAACGTCTGATAGATTAAAAGAATCTCTTTTCTCAATTATTAATTCAAATAAATATAATATAAGTATTGAAAATTCTAACGTTCTTGATATTTGTAGTGGAACTGGATCATTGGGGATTGAATCATTCTCCAGGGGTGCTATTTCAGTTTATTTTATAGATAAAGACCATAGATCAATAAACTTAATTTATAAAAATATTTCAAAATTAAAAATTGACGATCAAATAGAAAATAATATTAAAATTATTAAAGATGAGGCAACAAAAGCACTTAAAAATATCAATAAAATTTTTCAAATAGTCTTAATAGACCCACCATACAATACAAATATAACAGAGAGATGTTTATTTAAATTAAAAGAGTTAAATTTAATAAATCAGGAAAGTTATATCTTTGCTGAAAGCAGTAAAACAGAAAACTTCAATTATGATGGTTATCATATTTTGGATATAAAGATATATGGAAATTCGAAGTTAACTATCTTAAAATTATCTAGCTTAAGTTCTATTGAATAGTTTTTCAATATCCTTAAGTGAAAGACTAATAGAGGTAGGCCTTCCATGGTTACATTGTCCAGAATTTGGTGTTTTTTCCATTTCTCTTAGTAATTGATTCATTTCAGTTTCATTTAAATTACGTCCAGACCTGACAGATCTATGACATGCAATATTACCTAATATAAGATCAATTTTAGCAAGATAAGATGAGGGAAGACCAGATTCTGACAAATCATCTCCTAAGTCAATAATGATTTGTTTTATGTCAGCATCTCCTAATAACGCAGGTATTTCTCTAACAACTATCATACCTTCTCCAAAAGGCTCTATAATAAAGCCTACATCTGCTAACAATTCAATATTTTCTCTAATAATTTCTAGTGGTACAGGTTGAAGATTAATAGTTTCAGGAAGTAATAAAATCTGTCTCTCAATTGACTTGTTTTTTCTTGCTAATTTCATTTTTTCTAATGTCAATCTCTCATGTGCAGCGTGTTGATCAATTATAACAATACCATTTGAATTTTGTGATATGATATAATTTTTATTAAATTGCGCTAGCGCAGCACCTAAGGGAAAGCTTTCATTTTTGATATGCTCGATTGAGTTGCTTTCAAAATTATCATCTTTGAAAGATTTTATTGAAGGTTTTACTTCAATATTATTAAGAAATGGTTGTTGTATATCTTCATTACCTTCAAGCCTGTTGACTTTACTAGAGTTGACAAATTCATTTTTAGAAAATCTATCAAACGCTTTTTTAGAGATTTCACCAGTTGTTTGAAAAAAACTCGAGTTTAATTCTCTACTAATTGAACCAACTAATAAACTTCTTATTAATGCATTATCTTGAAAACGAACTTCTGTCTTTCCAGGATGAACGTTCACATCAATAAAATCTGCTGGTACATCGATGTATAAACAAAAAATTGGGAATCTTCCTTTTGGAAGGGTGTCTCTATAAGCTGACCTAATTGCACCAGAAAGATTTCTATCTTGAATGGGCCTTCCATTTATAAATAAATGTTGTTGATTATAGTTTGATTTATTTAATGTTGGAAGACTAATGAAACCATATATTTTTGCAAAATTTGTGTCTGTTATTCGTTTTGAATTTTCAATTTTTATTGCTTCATCAGCAAAACTTGAACCCATTAAGTTTCTAATTCTATTTAAAAAAATTTCACTAGACTTGTTTTCAGGTTTTAAGTTTAGTAATTCTCGTTCATCCGCTTTAAAATTAAAACCAACAACTGGGTTTACCAAAGCCATCTTTTGAATAACTTGATGACAATAACTTTTTTCAACTTGTGAAGATTTTAAAAATTTTAATCTTGCAGGAGTTGCTAAGAATAAATTTTTGATAGATAACTTTGTTCCAGTTTCTAGTGATGAAGGGTAAAGTTCATTGAAATTTCCTGCAATAACATCTAATGACCAAGCCTGATTTGAGTTAATAAATTTGGACTGCAGATTTAACTCACTTACTGCAGCAATTGATGGTAGTGCCTCTCCTCTAAAACCTAAATATTCTATTTTATTAAGAGTATTATCATGTAGTTTTGATGTTGCATGCCTTTCAAGAGCCAGAGGGATCTGGTCTTTGTGAATTCCTATACCATTATCAGATACTGAAATTAAATTTTTCCCTCCATTGTCTATGATAATATCTATTTGGGTTGCATTAGCATCTAAAGAATTTTCAATTAATTCTTTTAATGCAGATGACGGTCTTTCGACAACTTCACCAGCTGCTATTTGATTAATAAGATTTTGTGGAAGCCTTCTTATTTCCATATTTTTTACCTAATTATTTTATTAGTAAAGGCTTTCTTGAGTTTACATCAACTGCTGGAGATGGATTTGAATTGATATTTTTTTTCAATAACTTATTTTTTCTAATCCTTAAAGCTTCTTTTTTTGGATCAATCACAACGCCTGTTTTAGGTATATCTCCAAATAAAATATCTAGTCCTGTTCTTTCACTTAATGAAATACCAAGTGTTTCTTCGTCAACTAATTTTCTTATATCTTTTGGAATATTTTTTGTTTTAAATATTTCACTAAAACTGTTTACCTCTTTTTTATCTTTAATACCAATCTCTTCATTTAGACTAAAATTGTCTTTGGTCTCCCCTGATTCTTTATTTTGAAGAGCCTGTGGATCTATTTTGTAACCTGGAGGAACTAAAAGAGAAGGTGTTACTGCTACAGAAAATTCATCAGGAATAACTTTTTCTTTACCAACAGCTTTTCTAAAGTCTGAGCAACTCGATAGCATTACCAAAGGCATCAAAAAAACAAATATTAATAGGAATTTATTTTTCATAGTACGTTCTCTCGATAGTAAAAAATTGATTATAAAGAAATAAAGTTGCACCTATAAATATTATTGTATCAGCAAGATTAAATACTGGCCAGTGTAAATCTTCAATATGGAAATCAATGAAATCTACTACCTTACCGTAGATGATACGATCAATTGCATTACCTATTGCTCCACTAGCAATAAGAATAAATCCAAGAGAAGAATATCTAGGTAATTTAAAAGAAGAAAAAATTAACCAAATGCTGATAATAAAAGCGAAAATAGTGAAACCATATCTACCTATCTCACCAGAATCTTGAAAAAAACCAAAAGAAATTCCACTATTCCACACAGGTGTCATAGATAAAAAAGATGTTAGTTCAATAGACTGATATTTAATAAAAAGATTTTCGATAGCCCACAATTTTGAAGCATAGTCAAAATATATGAAAACTAAAAAAATCAAAATAAGATTAAAAACACCAAAATTTTTTTTCATTTAATTTAATTTAAGTACGCTTGTACACCTATTGCAAAGATCAATGTTATTTTTGACTTCTGGTACTATCTTCCAACATCTCATACATTTTCCACCAGATGCCAATTCTACATCTACTTTAATTTTTGTTTCAGATAAGTTTTGGTTTAAATCGATTTGTGCATCTGAACAAATAAAAATTTCTGGAAGATTCACTTCTTGGAGCACTCTAAAAGAATCTTCATTTGCCTCTATTAAAACTTTAGCTTGAAGGCTAGATCCTAATATTCCTTCTTTTCTTTTTTCTTCTATAGATGTTGTCACAACCGATCTTAATTCTCTAATATCAGACCACTTCTTACCGAGTTCATCATTTTTCCAATTTTTGTCACCTTTGAAGTAAGTTTGTAAATGAACTGAATTTTTACTGTCTTTATACCTACTCTGCCATGCCTCCTCAGCGGTAAAACAAATAATAGGTGCTAGCCATGTAGTTAATGATTTGAATAAAATATCCATTACTGTTCTGCATGATTTTCTCTCAACACTGCTTGGATTTTCACAGTATAATGTATCTTTCCTGATATCAAAGTAAAAAGCTGACAGATCAATAGTACAGAAATTATGAATATCTAGGTAAATATCATGAAGATTAAATTTTTCTGTGTTCTCATGTATTTTTTCACTTAATTCAGAAACTCTATGGAGAACCCATTTTTCTAATTCGGGCATTTCTGTAAAATTTATTTTTTCTCTTTCATCAAATTCGTTTAATGCACCTAGCAGATATCTTAGAGTATTTCTGAGTCTTCTATAATGATCGGAGTGTCTTATTAAGATTTCTTTTCCAATTCTAAGATCATCATAGTAATCCGAGCCAACAACCCATAAACGAAGAATATCAGCACCAAACTCATTAATTACTTTTTGTGGTGCAGTAATATTGCCAAGAGATTTTGACATCTTCCTTCCCTGTTGGTCTAAAACAAAACCATGAGTTAAAACCGCATCATATGGAGCACGGCCTCTTGTGCCACAACTTTCTAGCAATGAAGAATGAAACCATCCTCTATGTTGGTCTGTTCCTTCAAGATATAATGAAGCTGGCCAAAATAAATCATCCCTCTCTTCTAATACAAATGAATGAGTAGAACCAGAATCAAACCAAACATCTGCAATATCTGTCACAGCCTCATAATCATCTGGATTATATTTTGATCCTAGAAAATAAGAAGAAGATTTTTCAAACCAAACATCAGCTCCATGAGTTTTAAAGGCCTCTACAATTCTATCTATTACTTCTTGATCTCGAAGCGGTTCTTGAGTTTTTTTATTTACAAATATTGCAAGAGGGACACCCCATGCCCTTTGCCTAGATATACACCAATCAGGTCTATCTTCTATCATTTTTGTTAAACGATTTTGACCCTGAGGAGGATAAAAAGTTGTTTTTGACAAAGCTTGAAGAGAAGTATCTCTTAAATTATTAGTAGTCATTGAAATAAACCATTGAGGAGTTGTTCTAAAAACAAGGGGAGCTTTTGATCTCCAACTATGGGGATATGAGTGATTTAATTTTCCTCTTCCTATTAAGGCATTATGTTCAGACATAATATCAGCAATTATCTCATTATCTTTTAAAACACGTAGACCTCCTAATAACGGTAAATCATTATTTAATATACCATTATCTGAAACTGTCTCAGGTATTGGTAAATTATTTTTTCTTCCAAGTTCAAAATCATCTGCTCCATGGCCAGGAGCAATATGAACAAAACCTGTGCCCTGATCTATTGTTACAAAGTCAGCTTCTAGGAGTAAAACCTCATGTTCATAACCTTTTTTATTTAATGGATGTGCTAAAACTGTTCCTTCAAAATCACTACCCTTAAGAGTTTTAGTAGAATTAAAACTTAAGACAGAAATTTCTTTCATTACTTCTTCTACTAATTCTTTAGCTATAATAATTTTGTCACCTATTTTTGCTAAAGAATTTTCACCTACACTAGTAATTTCTAAAAGTGAATAATTAATATCCTTACCATAAGCTACAGCTCTGTTACCTGGCATGGTCCATGGTGTAGTTGTCCAAATTATGATCTCGAAGTTGCTAATTATATCCAGTGACGTTTTTATAACTGGAAATCTTGCAAAAATAGTAGTGCTTATGTGATCATGATATTCAATCTCAGCTTCTGCTAAAGCTGTTTTTTCAACAGGAGACCACATTACAGGCTTAATGCCTCTGTATAGACTACCATTCATAAGAAATTTTCCAATTTCAGACATTATAATTGCCTCAGATTCAAATTTCATAGTCGAATATGGATCTTCCCAGTCACCATATACACCTAATCTTTGAAATTCTTCAGATTGAACATCCATCCATTTTGCAGCAAAATCTCTACATTCTTTTCTAAATTCTACAATTGGAACGTCATCTTTATTTTTTTTCTTTTTTCTATAATTTTCTTCTATTTTCCATTCAATCGGTAACCCATGACAATCCCACCCAGGGACGTAGTTTGCATTCTTACCAAGCATAGATTGAGATCTATTGATTACATCCTTAATTATTTTATTCAAAGCATGACCAATATGTAAATTACCATTCGCATACGGAGGACCATCATGAAGAATAAAAGGCTTGGAATTTTTTCTTTGCTCTCTCAACTTTTTAAATAGCTTAGTTTCTTCCCATATTTTCAAGATTTGAGGTTCTTTCGTAGGAAGGCCAGCCCTCATTGAAAAATCAGTTTTAGGCAAGTAAACGGTATCTTTGTAATCAGTCATCAAACTTCTCTGTTAAAATTACATTGTAAGTGTTTTGTTT
This sequence comes from uncultured SAR116 cluster alpha proteobacterium, assembly GCA_902619615.1. Classification (GTDB taxonomy): domain Bacteria; phylum Pseudomonadota; class Alphaproteobacteria; order Puniceispirillales; family Marisalimonadaceae; genus Marisalimonas. Next base: position 120,956 of record CACNFD010000003.1, read on the forward strand.
AATCATTTATGAAATTCATACGCCCTTTTGGTATCAACTTCAATTTGCTTTTGAAGTTCAGATAAAGATTTAAATTTTTTTTCGGGTCTTAAAAATTCTATAAGTTCTACCTTTATTCTTCTTCCATATAAGTTTGACTCAAAATTATTTTCTTTAAAATCAATTATATGAGTTTCTAAGTTTATAGAATCACCTGAAACAGTGGGTCTTGTACCTATGTTTGATATAGATGGCAACCAATCATTACTTTTTTCAGAGTTTTTATTTATAGTAACTTTTAATCTAGAAACATATACGCCCAGTGGTGGCTTTAAAAAATTTTTCAAACTTATATTTGCAGTAGGAAAACCAATCTCTCGACCCTGTTGTTTTCCTTTTTCCACTGTACCTGTTATATACCAATTTCTGCCAAGAAGATCATTAGCTAGTTTTAATTGACCATTTTGAATCAACATTCTGATTTTTTGAGAGCTGATTATTTCATTTTCTTTTTCAATCATAAAATTTGTTTGTTTTAAGTTGATTGAAATAACATCTAATCCAATACTTTTTGCAAAATTTTTTGTATTTTCAATACTTCCTTCTCTGTTTTTTCCAAATTTGAAGTTTGAACCTGCAAACATTTTTACTATATTAAAATTCTGTTTTAAAATTTGTGATAAAAATTCCTCAGCATTAAAGTTTTTTAATTCTTCATTGAATTCAATAATAATTAGAAATTCAACACCAAGCTTACTTAATAACATTTCTTTTTCTTTATGATCTAATAACTTAAAAGAAGGATTTTTAGGATTGAAAAAATCTCTTGGATGGGGATCAAATGTTACAACACCAAAAGCTAGGTTGCTTTCTTGTGCTTGCAATTTACATTCATTTAAAAGTTTAACATGCCCTTGATGAATACCATCAAAATTTCCAATAGCAACAGCTAATTGCCCTTCAACATGAGGTTGGGTGTCACCAATTTTCCATTTAATAATCTTCATAGAAATGTTATAACCATATTAAGTTTTTAAACTCAAGCTGATATATAAACAATTTCATACTCTTTGTAATTATTTTTGTTATGCAAAGCTTTATTATATGAATTAGTATTAAACAGGCACATAGCTTTAAGTAAATTTAATAAGGGTCATTTTTAGATGGACAAAATGAATATAAATTTTGAAATTATTTCGAACCTTATAAATAGCTCAATACAAATTTTTGTTTCTTATGCTGGCCAAGTATTAGGCGCCACACTAATACTTATAATAGGTTTCTATTTTGCTGGCAAATTAAGTAAAATTGCACGAAAAAATTTAAGTCGTATTAAAAAAATCGACCCCCTTATAGTCCCAATAATTGGCAACATTATTAGATACGGAATAATTATTATTACAATTATAGCTGTTTTGGGACAATTCGGTGTTCAAACAACTTCAATTATTGCTGTCTTAGGTGCTGCAGGTTTAGCAATTGGGTTGGCACTTCAAGGAACGTTATCAAATGTAGCTGCAGGAGTGATGTTATTATTATTAAGGCCTTTTAACACAGGTGATTGGGTAGAAACAGGTGAAGTCTCTGGGACAATAAAAGAGGTTGGTCTTTTTACTACAATAATTGACACATTTGACAATGTTTATGTATCAATACCTAATTCAAGTATTTGGAATAGTACTATTATTAATCATTCTCACTATGAAACCAGAAGAATAGATGTTGATATTGGGATACATTATGACACAGATTTAGATTTAGCTTCCAAAACTTTATTAAAATTAGCGGATGATAAAAGAGTATTAAATAAACCTAAAGAACCACAATTTTTAGTTATGAAATATGACGATAGCGCTATTGTAGTGAGATTAAGATTATATTCGCATACAAAAGATTGGTATGCTCTTTATACAGATTTAATGCGCAAACTAAAACCTGCACTAGACGAAGCCGGTATAGAAATACCATACCCACATAGGGTAATTAACTCAAAAAATTTAATGTAATGCCTACTTCAAAAAAATTAAATCAAGGATTAGTAAAGCTTACAAAGAAAAATATTAATGACGGTCGGTTAGGTGAGAAAATTAAGAGCATAAGCGGAAGTGATAAAGTTCTTACCAAAAATCAATTAATAAAGGAAAGAAGAAAAATAATACCCGATGATGGTATTGGAGAAGATATTTATATTTTTGGTTATGGTTCACTTTTATGGAACCCTACAATAAATTATGAAACTCAACATTTAGCAAAAATCTATGGTTTTCATAGAAGCTTCTGTATGAAAACTCATTTAGGCAGGGGATCATTTAAATATCCCGGTCTCATGCTTGGGCTTGATAGTGGGGGATCCTGTAGAGGATCCGCATATAAACTCAATAGAAATGATGCAATTAAAAACATAGATATATTATTTAAAAGAGAAATGGTAACAGGTGCTTACAAACCTAAATTACTAAAAACAAAGTTAGACAACGATGAAATAGTTTCTTCATTAGCCTTCACAGTAGACAAAAAACATAAAAATTATTTTAATGAAAAAAATACCTCAATTAAAGCTAGTATGATTTCTAAAGCAAATGGATTTTTAGGAACCTGCAAAGAGTACTTTGAATATACTTTAGAAAGTCTTGAAGAATTAGATATAATTGACAAAGAAATGAGAGCAATCTCTTTACACTTAAAAAATAATTAATAATTATACATCTTGTTTAATAAGATCTGATGCTTTTTCTGCTATCATCAATGTTGCAGCATTAGTATTTCCTGATGGCATTGTTGGCATTATTGAAGCATCTGCAATTCTAATGTTGCTTAAACCATTAATTTTAAGAGATGGGGAAACAACTGCTTTATTATCAATACCCATTCTACAACTACCAATTGCATGATATACAGTTGCACCCTTATTCCTAATAAAATTAAGAATTTCTTCGTCAGATTTTATATTGTCTCCAGGAAGAGTTTCACAAATAGAAATTTTTTTCATTGTGGAAGTTCTCAAAAGTGACCTACAAATTTTTACACCTTCAACCAAAGTATCTTGGTCTATTTTTTCTTTCAAATAATTTGGCTGAATTATTGGTGGGTCTATTATCTTATTTGTAGAGGCTCTTACATAACCTCTACTTTGAGGTCTTGATTGCCACACGCCACATGTCATTCCAGGAAAATTTTGAAGCTTGCCTATCATTCCCTCGGTATAAGAGGCTGGAGTAAAAACAAATTGTAAATCAGGAAAATCTATTTTAGGAGAAGATTTTAAAAAAGCCCCCACATGTGCTGGACTATAAGAAATTAAACCTTTTTTTGATACAAACCATTTTATTATTTCTGAAACTAAGTTAAAACCACGTGCTTTTTCATTAAGAGAAATTGGATTGCTTATTCTGTTTGCAACCCTGACTGCATAATGATCTTGCAAACCTTCACCAACATTTTTAATTTCGGATAATGGCTCAATGCCTATAGATTTTAAATATTTAGCGTCTCCTATTCCTGAAACTTGAAGCAAATGTGGACTACCAATTGCCCCTGCACACAAAATAATTTCTTTATTTGCAAAAATTTCAAATATTTTATTATTTTTCTTGCACAATAAGCCAACTGCTTTTTTATTTTTAAATATAATATTTAAAACTGTTGTATTCTTTTTAATATTTACATTTTCTCTTTTTAAAGCTGGTTTTAAAAAAGCATCATAAGCACTAAATCTAGTGCCATTTTTAATGGTACGTTGATAGTAAAAAATACCCTCTTGTTGACCTGAATTATAATCGTTTTGGACTTGTATATCTAATTCACTGGAGCCTCTAATAAATTCTTCACATAGAGGATGTTTTTCAACAATATCAGACACATACAGAGGACCTTGTTTTCCACGAGTAGCTTCATCTCCGTTTTCTTTGTATTCTGATTTTTTAAAATATGGAAGCACATCGTCATAAGACCAGCCCAAATTTCCTAGTTGAGCCCATTGATTATAGTCATCAGGTTGGCCTCTAACATAAAGATGACCATTAATGGAGCTTGAACCTCCATACCCTTTTCCTCTTGGAAATAATATTTCTCTATTATTTACATAATCACTTCCTTCGGTTTTAAAACACCAATTAAACCTTTTATCATTAATTGTTTTTATAAAACCTGCTGGCATCTTTACATATGGATGCTGATTAGTTCCTCCAGCTTCAATAACACAAATTTTTATTTTACTATTTTCTGATAACCTATTAGCTATGACAGAACCAGAAGATCCAGCCCCAACTACTATATAATCAAAGTTTTCCATAATATTTTATTTAATATTCATTTATAGTTGATGTTTGGCCAGCTACCGTTGTTCTAACCATTAACCTTTTTTCAATTTTGCCTTTGATTGGGGTAGCTCTATGTAATACAGCTCTATTATCCCACATAATTAAATCAAATGGTTCCCAAACATGAGAATAAATAAATTTTTCTTTGTCAATGTAAGAGTTAATTTCAGCTAAGAGAGCATTACTATCATTTTCTGACATCCCATCGACATTTCTACAATGCGCACCTAAATAAAGAGATTTTCCATGCTTATTATCACTTAAAACTAATTTTTGTTTAACGGGAGGAAGAACTTTTTTTTCTTCAGGAGTAACTAAGTTTGGATCAATTTTTGATCTTCCATGAGAATAATCATGCCAACAAATTTTATCATCAATCTTTAATTTCAATTCCTGAGGTAAAGCATTGTAGCTAGCTCTCATTGACAAAAACTCAGTGTTTCCTCCAAGTGACGGGATCATTTTAGCTGATAAAATTGACATTTTAGATGGAATTTTTTTAAATGAACTATCGCTATGCCACGCCTGATTTGCTAAATTATTTAACCTTTGTCTGTCTGTAGGAGGTACCAAATTTCCATTTTCGTCAAAGTTACGAAGAATAATAAGTTTTGAACCAGAGCCGTCTGTTCCAACTTTTGTTAATTCAAGAGTACCAAAATTTTCACTAAACTTTATGTGCTCATCATCTGTAATATTTTGATTTCTTATCACAACTACTGAAAATTCTGCTAAAATTTCAGATATTTCACTGATAGTTTCTTTGCTAAGTATATTTCTTACATTAAGATTTTTTATCTCTATAGCAAAAAATTTAGATAGTTTATTTGTAATCATTTTTAACCTCTTAGACCAAAAACATTTTAATTTTTCTGATGTTATTTAATTATTTTTTTAATCAAAAGTGAAGTATATAATAGTATTATGGAAAATGAATTAAAAATTAATGATGATATAAAAATATTAAAATTAGATATTTTGAAAAAAAATCTAAAACAAAATTGGGCACTTGACACTGAAATATGGAATGAAGAATTTTCACATGATTATAGATTTGAAGACACCTACTTACAACTCAGTTTTGTTTTAAGAGATTTTAACATGAATGAATTAAAACATTTAATTTCCATAACAAATTTGTTTGACATTAAAAATTACAATCATGAAATTTCTACATTAATTAACAATTATATCAAAAGCTGCGTAGATTATCTTAACCACGAAATAGATGGGAACACAGAAGAATATTTTAAGAAATTTAATAAAAATGATAATTGTTTTTCATATGAAAAAAGAATTAAAGATGAACTCAACAAGTATAATATTCAATATTCAGTATTCTTTTATGGCACATTAAGATCTTCACAAGTTAGAGAAGCAGTTCTTGGTAAAGATATAAGTACAAAAATGATGGATACTGCAACTTTGAAAAAATATAAAGTGTTTAAAGTTAAAGATGCTCATTATCCTTTGATAAAATATACAAATAATGAGAAAGATATTGTTGATGGGATTATAGCCAAAAATCTAACATACGAACAGTTAATAACATTAGACAAATTTGAAGGTAAAAATTATTTTAGACAATTTATTAAAGTTCATACCAATAATAATATTTTAGATGCTCAGATTTATTTACCTAAATCCTGTCTTATTTCTTCAGAACCATGGAATTATGATGATTGGTATAAGAATGATATGAATAAATTTTTTGAAAATGAGTTTAATTTAAATGGTGTAAAATAAGTTAAGATTGTACTTTGCTGCTTTTCAATTTTTGTATCTGATCCCAAGCAGCATTTATCGCTCTCATTTTATTTTTACTTTCGTTTATGACTTCATTGGGCACACCTTTACTAATCAAAAGATCTGGATGGTGTTCTTTTGAAAGTTTAATATATTTTGTTCTAATTGATTTTAAATCATCAGTTGGTTGACTTTCTAAAACTATGTAAGGATTAAGCTTATCTGATGATTTTCTAGATTCTTTTATACTTTCATATTGTTTTTGACTAAGGCCAAAATTAAAAGCAATGTTAGATATCATTGCTTCTTCTTCTTTACTTACGTGTCCATCTGCCTCTGCAATATAGAAAAGTATATTAACGACCTCTTCTAAAACATTCAGATTATCCTTGAAAATTTCAGCAATTTGTTTCGCATAAGATTCATATCCAGTACTTTCATCTTTGGCCTTATTAAATATCTTGGCAACCTGATCAATTTCATTATCTGGTATCTGAAGCTTCTCTTTTACAGCAATTAATTCTTCTTTACTAACTCTTCCATCAGCTTTGCTCAGTTTTGCAGAGAGTATTATTAATGATAAAGCAAAAATTTGTTGTGAATTTTGTTGGCTTGTAAAGCTACTTGATGAGGTGATTCTCGAAATTTTTCCTCCTAAAAATGATCCTAGCAAAGCTCCAAAGGGACCACCTAAAGAAAAACCAATGACCCCACCTAATAGACTTCCCCAAATTGACATGATTTAATTCTCAAAGTTTTAACGAGTTTAATTTTATATTTTATATATAATTATTTAAAATTAATTATAAAGTATTCAACCTAACATTTGAATTGGTATAGCTATGAAATTAAGAAAAAAAGGTCCTTGGAAATCTGCCAGCGAATACTCTAAAGATTTATCAGGTTTAACCGTAAATTTATTAGTTGAGGATATTAATCTTTCAATAGATTTTTTACAAAAAATTATTAAAGCCAAAATTGTATATCAAGATCCTGATTTTGCAGCAATCGAAGGCTTTGGAAGTAGGTGGTGTTTACACTCTTATCATACGTATGAGTCTCATCCGTATATGAATGTTATTAAAAATTCTAATCCAAAAGGGTTAGGAATAGAATTAAGAGTTATAGGTTGGGATCCTGATAGAGCTGAAGAAAAAGCAAGAAAAGAAAATTATATAATTTTGTCTAATTCAATGGATAAAGTGCATGGAATGAGGGAATGTTACATTCTTGATAATAATGGGTTTTGTTGGGTGCCATCGATTATTGTTTAAATTTAATTTGTAATTACCAACCATTGGTTCTAGACCAATTATCTACAATACTTCCATTTTCTAAAATATTGTAGTTACTATAAGCCGCACAAGTTAAACACGCGTGATTTGGTAATATTCGTACTAGGCTACCTATTGGTAATTTATCAAACCAGTTAATGTTATCTACCTTAATAGATCCATGCTCTTGATGTACTTCAGAAATGCTAAGTTCTTCAAAAGGTATCGCAGTGTGAGGATCACAAACTAATCCATAACCAGCTTTTGGCATGAAATTATTTGCACTTATGTCTTTTGATAAGGCTAATGCACCAGCATCAAGTAATATTTTTCCCTTTTGTTGATTATGACCAATCACACTTGCTAAGACGGTTAAGGCTATATCTCCTATTTCACAAATTCCTCTTGAAGCCTGAGCTAAATCCCAAAACATATAAATCCCTGCTCTAACTTCAGTGATACCTTTTAAATGTTCAGCATAAAACAATGTAGGAGTTGATCCTATACTTATGATGGGAGAATTATTTTCGGAATTTACAAAATTCTTTAACGAGGCAAGAGCCTGTTCACGTTCAATGTTACTAATTGATATAATTTCTTTTTTATTTTTGGTTGAATAACTATGACCAGCATGAGCTAAAACCCCCAACAACTTTGAATGATGATTTGTATCGAAAACTTTAGATATTTCTCTAATTTTTTCATCTTGATAACCTAATCCGCTTCTACCCTCACCGCAGTCAATTTCAATCAGAATTTCAAATTTTGTGCTATTTAATTTACTATAATTTACGATTTCTTTAGCAACAAAAACTGAATCTATAACCATACGTATAACACAGTCATATTTCAGTTGAATGTAATTTAGTCTTTTGAGTTTTGCTGGAATTATGCAAACAGCATAAGTAATATCTTTGAAACCTGAACTTGCAAAATACTCTGCTTCTTCAAGAGTTGAAACAGTTATAGGACCAATATCTTTTCCAAGAGCAATTTTAGCAACTTCAATGCTTTTAGGAGTTTTAACGTGTGGTCTCAGGATTGTATTTAATTCACTACATTTTTTTCTAGCTTTATTGCAATTTTTTTGTAAAAGATTTTTATCTAAAATCAAACATGGAGTATTAAGTTCATTTAAATTATTTATTTTCATTTTAATCTTAATAATTGAAACTTAAATTAAAAATGTGCTGATAAACTATTTTGATTTTTTTCTAATGGTGGTGCAAATTTTGTAAGATTAATTCCCTCAACAGCTATTTTATACTCATCTATAGTTGGGGTTCTTCCTAAGATTGCTGAAAGAACAACAACTGGTGTCGATGCAAGCAATGACTCTCCTTTTTTTTCTTGGGAATCCTCAACTACCCTTCCTTGAAAAAGTCTAGTTGAAGTAGCTAATACTGTGTCACCCTTTGCTGCTTTTTCTTGATTACCCATGCAAAGGTTACATCCTGGTCTTTCAAGATAAAGAATATTCTCATATTCTAGACGAGCAGATTTCTTAGGGTTTTGATCATCAAATTCAAAGCCTGAATATTTTTGTAATATACTCCAGTCACCTTCTTCCTTAAGTTCATCAATTATATTATAAGTTGGTGCTGCTACGACCAGAGGTGCCTCAAATTTTACCTTGCCCGAGGCTTTTTCTAGATTACGGAGCATTTGCGCAACAATTTTTACATCTCCTTTATGTACCATACAAGAGCCGACAAAACCTAAATCTACCTTTTTTTCAGCATTGTAATAAGAAATTGGTCTAATTGTATCATGTGTATATCTCTTTGACACATCTGAATTATTAACATCTGGATCAGCAATCATTGGTTCATCTATTAAGTCTAAATCAACTTCAACTTCTGCAGAATACTTCGCATTTACATCAGGTCTTAAGGCAGGCTTTTCACCAGATTTGATTTCTGAAATTCTTTTTTCAGCAATTCGTATTAACTTATTAAGCATTTTATTTTCGTTTTCCATACCCTTGTCTATCATGACTTGTATTCTTTCTTTAGCAATTTCTAATGACTTAATTAGTGTTGCATCCTCTGAAATACATATTGATGCCTTTGCTTTCATTTCAGCAGTCCAATCGGTAAAAGTAAAAGCCTGGTCAGCAAGAAGAGTTCCCAAATGAACTTCAATAATTTTTCCTTGAAATACATTATCGCCAAACTGCTTAAGCATTTGGGCTTGTGTAGCGTGAACTACATCTCTGAAATCCATATGATCGCCCATTTTGCCCTTAAATGTTACTTTGACTGACTCTGGTATTGGCATTGTTGCCTCACCAGTTGCCAAAGCCAAAGCAACAGTTCCAGAGTCTGCTCCGAATGCTACACCTTTTGACATTCTAGTATGAGAATCACCACCAATAATAATTGACCAATCATCAACAGTTATATCATTTAATACTTTATGGATAACATCAGTCATTGAATGATAAGAATCTTTTGGGTCACGCGCAGTAATGAGACCAAATTTATGCATAAATTTCATCAGTCTTGGGGTATTTTCCTGAGCTTTAAAATCCCAAACTGAAGCTGTATGACATCCTGATTGATAAGCCCCGTCTACAGTCGGCGAAATTACAGTTGCTGCCATTGCCTCTAATTCTTGTGATGTCATTAAACCTGTGGTATCTTGTGATCCAACAATATTTACTTTTACTCTTACATCAGAGCCAGCGTGTAAAAGCACACCCTTCTCTACACCTACCGCATTTGCGTTAAAGATCTTCTCGACAGCTGTAAATCCTTGCCCTTCATTATAAATTTGTTTTGAAGGTGCAAAAGCAGATTTTAATTCGACATTTAGAACCTTACAGGCAAAACTTTGCAATTTTTTCCCGAAAACAATTGCATAGGATCCACCTGCTTTCATGAATTCTTGTTTTTGAGGTGAAAACGAAGATGATAAATCAACTAATTCTTTCTCTCCTGTTTCATCAAAAAGTTTTTTCTTTTTTGTGTTAATTTTTAATACTGTACCAGTATCTACACTATATTTCTGTTCCAGGACTGGATTATCATCATTGTTAATTATTGGATTACCATCTGAATCAAGTTTTTTTACCCAATTTTTTAAGTCTACACCTATTCCTCCTGTAACTCCTACAGTTGTTAAAAATATTGGAGAAATTCCATTTGTACCTGCAACAATTGGCGCAATATTTACAAACGGCACATAAGGACTTGCTTGCTTTCCAGTCCACAAGGCAACATTATTAACACCAGACATTCTTGATGATCCAACACCCATAGTACCCTTTTCGGCGATTAACATTACACGCTTATCTGGATGTTGCTTTTTTAATTCAGTAATTTCCAATTGGGCTTTTTCTGAAATCATACATTTCCCATGTAGCTCTCGATCAGATCTAGAATGTGCCTGATTTCCAGGTGATAACAAATCCGTAGAAATATCACCCTCTGCCGCAACGTAAGTTACAACTTTTACCTCTTCTTCAATTTCTGGAAGTTTAGTAAAAAATTCAGCATTAGAATAACTTTTAAGAATATCTTCTGCAATTTTGTTTCCATCTTTGTAAGCATTTTCTAATCTTGAAGTGTCAACCTCATATAAAAATACTTGGGTTTTTAAAACTTCCGCTGCTTCAATTGCGGTGGATTTATTATCGCTTAGAGCTAAATCAAGAAGAACTTCTATAGACGGACCACCTTTCATATGAGATAATAGTTCAAAAGCAAATGATGGTTTTATTTCATCAACCATTGTACTTTCTAAAATTATTTCTTTTAAAAACTTAGATTTTTCCAAAGCGGCTGATGTTGTTCCAGGAATAGTATTGTAAATCAGAAAATCAATAGAGTTTTTTCTATGTTTATTATTAGGATCCTTTATTTGTGAAATTATTTCTTTAAGCAATTCACCATCTTCAATTGGTTTAGGTTTCAAGCCCTCTTTTTTTCGATTTTCTATTTGCGTCAAATAATCTGAATATAAACTCATAGTCTTTCCTAAAATAAAATATTACTTCAATGATTTAATAAATCAGGTAACAGGTTTAAGTAATTTACTTACAAAAGAAGATGATAACAACATTATTCTGACTTGTATATTTATAGCTTGATAAAAAAAATAAATTTGAAATAATTAACAGATTAAAAGTAATATTTTATTAAACTTTCAAACCTGGGGGAGGTTATGAAGTACCACTTTATACTTTTATCAATTGTTGTATGCTTTTTTTTGATAAATAAATCATATGCTGACCAAAAACAATTAGTTGGCGCGGATGCTGATTATGGTGAACATCTATTTGGTGAATGTGTTACATGTCATAATTCAACTGGTTTAGGTCAAGGGATACCAAAAATTACAGGCATGAAGACCAGTCAATTTATTACGAAAATTTTAGCTTATAAAACAAAAGAAAAAGAGAACGCAGTTATGCAAATGGTTGCTGAAAGACTTGGTGAGGAAGAAATTAATTCTCTTGCTCTTTATCTAAGTAAATTAAAGTAAAATAAAATTTTACTTAAGATTAAAAAACGTTAACATTTAAATTAGTTTATTAATTTTTGGAGGAGGATTATATGACAAAAATGAAAAGACGTACCTTCGTTGGGCTTGCTGCAGCAACAACAACGACACTATCAATGCCTTCAATTGCTTTTGGAGCACTTCCAAGAGTTGTTGTAATTGGTGGTGGAGCAGGTGGAGCGACTGCAGCAAAGTATATTGCTAAAGACTCAAAAGGAGCTATTGATGTTACTTTAGTTGAAGCATCGAAGAGATATTATACATGTTTCTTCTCAAATCTTTATTTAGGAGATTTTAGGGCTTATGGTTCTATAGGTCATAATTATTACGGATTAGCAGTAAATCATGGAGTTAATATGGTTCATGAATGGGCTTTATCTGTTAATAATGCTGCAAAAAAAGTTAATCTAGGTTCTGGCGAAAGTATTTCATATGATAAACTCGTAATTTCGCCTGGAATTGATCTTAAGTTTGAAAGTGTAAACGGATACTCTGCAGAAGCACAATCTAAAATGCCACACGCATGGAAATCTGGTACACAAGTTCAATTGTTAAAGAATCAGGTTAAAGGTATGAAGAAAGGTGGAACATTTGTTATGGTGCCTCCACCAAATCCATATCGTTGCCCGCCTGGGCCTTATGAGAGAGTTTCAATGATTGCTCATCAATTTAAAAAGTCTAATCCTACAGCTAAAATTGTAATTTTAGATCCTAAAAATAAGTTTTCTAAACAAGGCTTATTTATGGAAGGTTGGCAGAAGCATTATCCAGGAATGATTGAATGGATAAGCGCAGAAACTCATGGTGGCATCAAAAAAATTAATGCTGCAACCATGGAGTTTGAAACTGATTTAGACACTTTTAAAGCAGATGCAGCAAGTGTTGTTCCTGCTCAAAGAGCTGGACGTATAGCTATGAACGCTGGTGTAAACAATGGTGATTGGTGTCCAATCGTTCCTGCATCTATGCAAGCTCAAGCTGACGAAAATATTTATGTACTTGGCGATGCATCAATTGCTAAATCAATGCCTAAATCTGGTTTTTCAGCTAACAGTCAAGCTAAAGTTGCTGCAAACCACATAAGAGGAAGTTTAACAGGCAGTAAAGTCTTTACTCCTCGTTTTGCAAATACTTGCTGGTCCTTAGTTGCAACAAATGACGGTATCAAAGTTGGAGCAAATTACAAGGCTACTGATGAGAAAATAGATAAAACAAGTGGGTTTATTTCAAAAACAGGTGAAGATAGTAACCTTAGAAAAGCAACCTATGAAGAATCAATTGGATGGTATTCAGGTATAACTTCCGATATGTTTTCTTAATTAAAACTTTAGAGGGCAATCTTTTGATTGCCTTCTAAAATTACATACCTTTAACATTTACAGCATTTAAATTATTTTTTGTGAGTACTTTTTTATTGGAAATATAATTTTCTAGCAATCTATAAATGGGAGGGCCTTCAACGTTTGGATTAATTGATCCCCAACCACCTACAATATATTTTTTGCTTGCCTCTAAGGGTTTATCTTTAGATACCATTCTCAAATTGCTTATTCTTTTTCCAATCTCATTTTTGGGGCTGCAAGTATATATGAGACCACCAACTCTAACCATGTCACCACCTTGTTGAAAAAAGGGATCTGGATTAAAAATATTATCACAAACATCTTCGAGAAGCTCTTTAATCATTTTTCCTGTCATTTCAGTCCTATAAACCTCTGGATAATTCATAGCTGTTTGGGAATAAATATCATCAATTGTAATCTTTTGTCCTGGCAAAATTGAAGTACCCCATCTAAAACCTGGACTTAATGATATTTCAGTATCTCTTTCTTGAATGATTGTGTCACAAATTACATCATCCCAACTTCCATTAAAGTTACCCCTTCTATATAAAAGTGTTTCTGTTTCGCCAATGACACGATTACATTCTTTTTCAAAAGGTAATCTTACTCTATTAATTAAATTACTTATTTCTTTATCTGGTGGTATTACGTCAGAAAAGATTGGTATTAGATTAGAACTAGTTTCTACAACTTTACCATTGTTAACCTTTAAGTCTATTCTGCCTAAATATTTTCCGTGGGAACCAGACGATAAAAGAAGTGTTTCATTTATTCTGATTGCTTTAGGTATAGCATCATGAGTATGACCAGTTAAAATAACATCTATACCATTTACAATTGTTGCTAACTTCTGATCAACATCAAAACCATTATGAGAAAGAAGCACTACTATTTCAGCACCCTTTTTCTTTGCCTTATTAACATTTTTTTGAATAATCTCTGGTCTAATTCCAAAAGACCATCCTTTAACTAAGTAGCTGGGATTTGCTATAGGAGTATAGGGGAAATGTTGTCCTATAACAGCTACATTCACTCCACCTTTCTCAAAAAAGGCTGTGCTTTCAAATACTGGCTCATCCCATTCAGTATCAAATACGTTTCCTCCTAAAAATGGATATCCTGTTTTTTCTATTAATTCTTTAACTCGTTCTTGACCAAGAGTGAATTCCCAGTGACCAACCATAGCCTCAGTACCTATAGCTTTCATGAGTTCAACCATATCTTCACCTTGAGTTTTTAGTGAAGTATAAGATCCTTGCCAAGTGTCACCCCCGTCTAAAAGAAGAACTTTGTCGTCACCTCTATCAGAACGGATTTTATTAATCAAAGTTGCCGTATGATCCAAACCACCTAATTTTCCATATTCCATTGCTAAAGGAACATAATCAACCATAGTATGTGCATATGCTAATGGTGTTCCCGGTGAAATATTAAAATGTTTAAGAAATGCTTCACCTACCAAGTGAGGGGGTATTCCTTCATATTTTCCCACACCAAAGTTTTCTGAAGGTGGTCTAAAATATATTGGCTTTAATTGCCCATGTAAATCTGTCAAGTGTAACAATGTAACCTGACCTTTAGTATCAAAATCTAATAAATCTTCAATGCTTAACTTTTGTTTAGCGGCAACAGAGCTCCATGATTTAGCTGCCAGTAGCATTGCTGATACAGATGCTAGTTGAATAAATTCACGTCTGGAACGCATACTTTTACCTTATATTTATTAAGATTTTTCTTCTTCTGGAGTTACGTCAATATCACGGGCTTTGCCAATTATTTTAGTTGGCGTATCGCAATTTTGCATGCATGGATTACCGTTAACATTAGCAATATCTGGTCTAGGATCAGGCATAAGAAAACCTTCAACATTAGGCATTTTAATTTTACCAATATTTTTATCATTTAAAACAAAATCTTCGTCGATAATTTCATTCATATATAGAAGATAAGCAACTACTTGATAGGTTTCATCATGAGTTAATGACTGAGCTACACCAAAAGGCATTGCACGATAAATATAATCATACATAGTTGATGCATAAGGCCAATAACTTCCAGTAGTTTTAACAGGGTCGTGAGTGTCTAGACTATCTTCACCACCAACAAGTTCTGGCCACCTGTCAAGTCCTTCTCCAAAGTCTCCATGACATGATGCACATTGTTCAGCATAAACTTCTTCACCTTTTATTGCACTACCACTGCCTAGAGGTGCTCCTAATCCATCAGGTCTTACATCGATGTCCCAACCAGCAATTTCTGTCTTGGTTGCAATCTTACCAAGATTGAATTTTCTTTCCTCTGCAATGATAAAATTAGGGATGGCTAATAAGACTAAAAATATTAATGTTTTTTTAACCAAGGCGAACATTGTCTACTGTTCCATCTTTATTAACTTTCCAAGTTGCAATGGAATTATTATGGTAAATTGAATTCACACCTCTTAATTTTTGAAGTTCATGAATAGTTGGCTGTACATAATTCGTTTCATCAATAGCTCTCGATTGAACAAGAAGCTCTTGACCATTCCATTCAAATGGTAGTGTAAATCTTGCTAAGCTTTTACTCATTACAGGATCGTGTAATTTTGCAGTTTGCCAGTTTTTTCCTCCATCTAGGGAGACATCAACACGTTTGATTTTTCCTCTGCCAGACCACGCAAGACCTCTTAATTGGTGAATACCTTTATATAAAATAGACTTTTCCGGACTAGGTGAGGTCACAACTGATTTTGCGTCCATTACCCATGTAAACATTCTTGCTTTACCGTCAGGTAATAGATCTGTGTATTTTGAAGTTTCTTCTCTAGTCATATAGGGCATGTCACCAAATTCTAGTCTTCTTAACCATTTAACCCACATATTTCCTTCCCAGCCTGGAACAACCAGCCTTGCAGGGTATCCTTGTTCAGATCTCAGAGCTTCGCCATTCATAGCCCAAGCAATCATGCAATCATCGAGGATTTTTTCTATTGGTATAGATCTTGTCATCCCTGATGAGTCACTACCCTCAGCAAGCACCCACTTTGCCTTTGGTTTCAGTCCAGTTTCTAAAATTAAATCTGATAATTTGACCCCTGTATATTGAACATTATGAACCATCCCAAAAGTATACTGACAACCATTAAGTTGTGATCCTTTCCATTCCATGCCTCCATTGGCAGCACATTCTAGGAAATAGAATTTATTAGTTTGTGGAAATCTTTTCAAATCATCTAATGTAAAGATCATTTCTCTATCTACTAACCCATTAATCATTAGACGATAATCTTTAGGGTTTATTATAGATACTCCACCATGATGTCTTTCAAAACATAAACCATTCGGTGTTACAATCCCTTCTAAATCTTGAATAGGAGTAAAATTCACTGAAGACTCTGTACTAGCAGTCAACCATTCTACATTTCTTCGAATAACATTTTTTTCAAATTCAGACGGCATACCATAAGGGTTAGCATCAACCCCGGCTCCTAGTTCAGCAGTCCATTCTGGTACGTTTGGTGGCAAGTTATTTGGGTTGGTTTCTGCAATTCCCGCTTTAGAAGTTAAAGCTAAAGCACCTAATGATGCTGTTCCTGCTAGCAACTCTCTACGATTTAACTTTATTTTTTTCTTTTTGTTTTTTTCCAAAGCAAAACCTTATTATTTAGGATACAGTCATTTTTCTGGACATGGTATACTTCTCACCATTGTCGTCAGTCCACTCAAAGTCAAAAGTTCCTGATTCTTTTGCTTTAAAAGGAAATGCGATATATGGATTTGTTGAGATGGAAGGCTCTAAATCCATTCCAAAAACTTGTTTGCCGTTAAACTTTACTAAAAATTTGTTTATTATGCGCTTTGGAATATTTTTACCATTCTTATCTTTCATACGCCCACTATGCATTGGATGTCTTATAAGTGTTTTAATCTCTATTAATTCATCAACAGAGGCTTTTTTGGGTACTTTCCCTCTTGGTTTAATTTTAGACATACCGTATTTCTCCTTCTAACCGCCACAACCACCAATTGTTACTTTTACTTTTGATTTTGTCATAGCAAATTTACCATTATTATATTCTGCTAAAAGATAAACATTTTGGGTTTTAGACAATCTCATTCTAGTTGTAGCAGAGCATGCACCCATATCAGTACTAAAAGAGAACTTAGCTACATTGGGAGCTGGGTTACCGTCTGCTAATAAATAAACAGTTTTAACAAAATCATCATTTGTCATAGGACTATCAATATCAAAGCTAACTTTTACTTGATTTCCATTTTCAGCAATTTCTGGAACATCTAAGAACAAATCAATTTCTTCAACATTATTTTTACTAATTTCTTTGATTCTTTTTAGAGCTAAGTTAGGTTTTGCTAATGCATAATTTGAGAATAATGCAGTACTGGCCACACCGCCTAATAGATACATAACATTTCTTCTTGAAATGATCATCATTTTTTGACGTTTCATTAAAATCTCCAAAAATTAATATTTTAATAATTACTCATTATATTATATTAGTCACCAACTATTTCGTCAACTTGCCACCAAAACATTTCAGGATTTGTGTATCCTTCAATGCGACCCTGCTCATTATTATTTCTTATGAAAATAAATGTTGGAGTTATATTTGTTTTTTTTAGTTTATGTTTAGAGTAATTAACAAATTCTTTCATTTCAATTCTTGAAAGAGGAAATTTATTAGCAATTTCAGTTTTGGGGTATATTTTACCTATTTGCTTTTCCCATACCATACAAATTAAGCATGTCTTATCAGTTATCATTAGCAACAAAGAATTTTCTTTACCATAGGAAGAATTTAGTCCTAACTTTGAAATAACAATAAATAAAATTAGAACTTTAAAATAAATATTTTTTACTTTCAAAGTCATTATTTAATTATAATATATTTATGAGATAATTAATAAATAAAGTTTTAATTCAAAATTAATTAAATGGAGTATTATTATAAAATTATAAATCTATCCAAATTGGTGATACGCATATTTTCTTAAAAAATTTTTCAAGTTGATCAAATGTTATTTCTAGTGTGTGATTGTTTTCCAGTGGGTGCGCAAAAATTTTTTTATAAGACTTGAGGTTTCTGTCTAAAAAAATAGTTACGTTATTTTTAACTCCATTGATCATAGCAAAAGGAGAGACAGCTCCTGGTAATACACCTAAATTTTCCATTAGTCTTTCTTGAGACCCAAAACTAAGACGACCCATTTTTATTTTTTCTGCAAGTGACTTTAAGTCTATAATCGCATCTTGATGAGCTACTAATAATATATTATTTTTTCGCTTGTCCCTTAAATAAAGATTCTTTATATGACCATTTTCTTTATGATCTCCAAATAGTTTTTCCTGAATTAATTTAGATTCTTTTACTGAAATCAGAGGTTCATGTGTGAAATGTTTGTAAGCAATTTTCCATTCATCTAATTGTTTTAAAAATTGACTAGATGATATTGGTAATTCTAAGTGATAACCCATTTTAAGATTTTACTAATTTTTTTGTTCTTCTAAGACATAATTCCTAAAGTTTTCAAAAAAAGTTCTTGAAAGCTTTTTTGCAGTGCTCAAAACCAATCTACTACCAAGTTGAGCAATTTTTCCTTTAACATTACTTGTGGCAGCATATTTTAAAATTGTTTCATTACCATCTTCTATCAACTCTACATCAGCACCTCCTTTTGCAAAACCAGCCATACCACCATCCCCTTCACCATTAAGTGAGTACTTTTCAGGACCATTTGATAAATCTAATAAAATTTTTCCCTTAAATTTGGCTTTAATTGGTCCGATTTTTAAAACTACTTTAGCTGACAAAGATCCATCTTCAGCTTTTAATAATTCTTCACAACCTGGAATACATTTTTGTAAAACTTCTAGGTCGTTCAAGCAATTATAAACATATTCTAATTTTGCTGGTATTCTGACTTCATCGTTTAGTTCCATACTAAAATTTCTACCTATATTTAGTTAAAAATTTGGTAGGGATACCCGGAATCGAACCGGGAAGCCTTGCGGCACTGGTTTTTGAGACCAGCGTGTTTACCTATTTCACCATATCCCCAAATTAATATTGTAATTCACTTAGTAATACATATAACAATGATAATAAATAAAAAATGTTAATATAATTTTTTTCATATAAAAGAAGCAATATGAAATTTTTAAAAATAAAAAATAAAATTAATTTTTTAATTCAAAAAGCAAAAATTAATGCTAAAAAACCCATAGCTGATAAGATCATTGCATTTATTTCTCTAATAGAATCAATAATATTTCCTATTCCAGTTGATCCATTCCTAGCAGGATTAACATTGGCTGTCCCTGAAAAAGCGTTTAAATTTGCATTATTTTGTACATTTGGCTCTATAATTGGAGGAGTTATTGGATGGTTGCTTGGTTATTTTATAGGGCCTTCAATTGAAAATATATTATTAAATATACCTTGGTTTACTGAAGCAAAATTTAATGCAGTTAAGTCAGCTTATAATGAAAATGGCATGCTTATAATTTTTTTAGGGGCGTTTACCCCATTACCATACAAAATCATTACTATTACAAGTGGAATGGCTGGAATAAACATAATTGGGTTTATATTAATGTCTCTTGTAGGTAGAGGTATAAGATTTTTTGTAGTTGCATATCTAACAAAATTTTTTGGGATGCCTGCTCTATTATTTTTGCAGAAACATCTTCTTTTATCTTCTAGTATTTTAGGAATAGCAATTGTATTATTTTCGATTTATATTTTTTAAATGCCTATAAGTATTTTTTTTAAAATCTCATTTCTTGTTTCCTCTATAATGCTAATCTCAGCTTTTTATTTAGAATATTTTCATGGGGCTTTGCCATGTGATCTTTGTATCACACAAAGATGGTTTCATGGAGCAATCATTGCTTACAGTTTGGTGATTATTTTTATTCTTAATAAAACTTCTATTTCTAAAAAACTTTTACTATTAGGAGGAACTATTCTTTGGCTTTTAAGCTCTATAGCAGGATTGTACCATTTTGGAATTGAGATGAATTTTTGGACTGGTCCCGATGGATGCTCATCAAATATTGATTTTTCAAAAGATACACTTAAATATTTACTTAGTAAGTCCCCAATAAAGTGCGATGAAGTAATGTTTAAAATATTTGGATTATCTCTTGCTGGTTGGAATGCGCTAGTTTCATTCTTTGTATTCCTATTAACCAGTATTTTATTATTTTACAAAAGGTAAATGAAAATATGAACAAGAAATTAAATAAAAATCATATTGATTCAATTTTAAGAGTAGATCATGCCGGCGAAACTGCAGCTGCAAAAATATATGATGGTCAATTAGCGATTCTTAAAAACACTCCTGTAGGTCCAACAATTCAGCATATGAAAGATCAAGAACAAGAACATCTAGATAAATTCAATCAACTCTTATTTGAAAATGATACCAGACCCACAGCATTACTTCCACTTTGGAATGTAATGGGCTATGGCCTTGGAGTTGCTAGTGCTGTTATGGGTAAAAAGGCAGCTATGGCTTGTACAATTGCAGTAGAAGAAGTAATCGGCGAGCATTATGCAAAGCAAGCAGAATCCCTAAATGATGAACATAAAGAACTTAAATCAACTTTAATGAAATTCAGAGATGATGAGTTAGATCATCTAGAAACAGGTGTAGAACATGATGGAGAAAACGCACCTGGTTATGAAATAATGAAAGCTATTGTTCAACTTGGCTGTAGGACAGCTATAAAGATTTCAGAAAAAATATAATTGAAATTAAACTAGACTCAACTTTCTAATTCTGTATCCCAATACAAAAAATCCCTCCAAGATTCATGTAGATAATTTGGAGGAAAATGCCTTCCATTTCTTTTTAGCAAATTAGTTGTTGGAACTTCGGGTCTAATTATTGGAAACATATTTATTTCCTTGGCATTTTTACTTCCTTTTTTGAAGTTACAAGGTCTACACGCAGCTACTACATTTGTCCAATTAGTCTTACCACCCTTAGATCTAGGTATCACATGATCAAAAGTTAGTTCATGCGATTGTTTAATCACACCACAATACTGACAAGAGAATTTATCTCTTAAAAAAACATTAAATCTTGTAAATACTGGTGACTTTTGATTTTTTACATATTCTTTTAAAGAAATAACACTTGGCACCTTCATAGAAAAACCAGGTGACCTTACAATTTCGTCATATTCAGATACTATGTTTACCCTGTCTAAGAAAACGGCTTTTATTGTGTCCTGCCATGACCACAAAGATAATGGGAAATAACTTAAAGGTTGATAGTCAGCATTTAGAACTAAAGTAGGAGAGAATGAAGAAGCAGTCATAAAGTTTAATGTTTAATTATAATTAGGTTTATAATAACTCTAACAATATTAAAATATTATTAAACAAAAAATTTAATTTAAATTAATTAATTTAGTGCTTTTAAAAATTGCATCCCTTTACTTATTCCTTCAGGGTCAATGCCATGTGCAAGGTTTGGTCTTGACAATGTTTCAACATTGAACCCAATCTTGTTTAAAAGATTTTTTGATCTTTCTAATGATTGAAATGGTACAACTTCATCCTGTTCTCCATGAACAAGTAATATTGGGGTATCTGAAAACTTGTGTTTACCATCTAAAACCTGGTCATTTGCTGCGTCTATATTTTCTTCTCTCAATGCACCAGAATATCCAATTATTGCCCCAAGTTTTTCATGATTAATTAGCAAACACTGCATACTCATCATAGCACCCTGTGAAAAACCAATTAATATTACATCTTTGAAAGTAAGATTTAATTTTTTGGCTTCATTTTCAATTAAATCAAGCAAACCTAATGAGGCCTTAATAGCACCCTTTGGAATTTCTTCGATTGGGAACCATTGCCTTCCTTGAGGTGACATTTCACATGGATGAGGAGCATCAGGAGATATAAAGCTAGCATTTGGTAATGCCATTCCAAAAGGATTGGCTAAATCAATTAAATCTTTTCCATCTGCACCATATCCATGAAGAAAAACGACTAACTTATTTGCATTTCCACCAGCAGGTGGATTCTGTCTATAAATTTTATTATTCATTTTATACCTAAAATTATTGTATTATATACATTATATAACCTTCAAAAAAAATTGTTACTTAAATTTATAAAATTAGAGTATGATTAATTTCTTGGGGGATATATAAGATACATTCTATGAATGAAATAATTAAAAACACAAATAATTTAATTGATCCTTTTGGAAGAACCGTAGATTATTTAAGAGTATCTGTAACTGACAGGTGTGATTTCAGATGCACCTATTGTATGGCAGAAGACATGCAATTTCTTCCTAAAAAAGATATTTTAAGCCTTGAGGAATTAGAAGATATCTGCAGAGTTTTTATGAAACTTGGAACAAGAAAAATAAGATTAACAGGTGGTGAACCTTTAGTTAGAAAAGGTATAATGCAAGTTATAAATAACTTAGGAAAAGAAGTTGGAAATTCTCTTGATGAATTAACAATTACGACTAATGGTAGCCAATTAGAAACAAAAGCAGAAGAGCTATTTAATGCAGGCGTTAGACGAATTAACGTATCATTAGATCATCTTGATCCTGATAAGTTTAAAGAAATAACAAGATGGGGAGACCTAGAAAAAGTCAAAAGAGGTCTTAAAAAAGCTCGCGATGTAGGACTTAAAATTAAAATCAATACAGTAGCGATAAGCAATTTCAATCAATATCATTTACCAGAAATATTGGCATGGTGTGGAGAAGAAAATTTTGATATGACAATAATTGAGGTAATGCCAATGGGTGATATAGGTCGAGACAAAAGATATGGACAATATCTTCCTTTATCACAGGTTCGAAAAGAACTTGAAAAAAAATTTACTTTTAAGGATCTTCCAGAAAGAACTAGTGGGCCTGCTAGATATGTTGCTGTAAAGGAAACAGACAACAAATTAGGTTTTATTACCCCTTTAACTCATAACTTTTGTGAAAGTTGTAACAGAGTTAGGCTGACTTGCACTGGAATTCTTTACATGTGTTTAGGTCAAGATGATAACGCCGATTTAAAAACTGTTTTAAGAGAGAAGGGTTTGAACGCTCTTGAAGACGCTATTAGAAAAGCAATAGGAAGAAAACCAAAAGGACATGATTTTGAAATTTCCCGTCAGTCACCTAATATATCTGTAAATAGACATATGTCCTTGACTGGGGGATAACCACTAGGTCTCTTTTATTTCTCTAGGATTAATAAACACTATACTTAAAAATAAAATAAATATGGGTATTGATGTATAAAACATCATTATTTCCCATCCAAGATTATTATGTAAACTACCTGCTAAAAAAGATCCCGATGCAACAAATATAAAAATAATAAAATCTGTTACACCTTGTACTTTAGCTCTCTCTTCAGGTAAAGCTGATTTGGCTATTATGTCACTTCCTCCTACATACAGAAAATTCCATCCTAAACCGCATAAAAATAGTGATATCCAAAAATATTCAATAGTTTGCCCCATAACACCAACACAAATTGATATTAAGTATAACAAAACACCCATCATCATAACTTTACGATTACCCAGAAAATTTATGATTGATCCTGTAAAAAATGAGGGTGCAAACATAGCAATTACATGCCACTGAATAACAGTTGCGCTTGCACTATCTCCCAATTTACAAACATTTACAATCTGAAGAGGGGTTGCAGTCATTACAAAACTCATTAAAGAATATCCAATTGAAGCAGCTAAAATCGCTATAATAATCGTTTTCCTCATTAAAATTTTGCTTAATGGTCTAATTGAATTTTTTGTTGGTTTTGGTTTTTTTATTTTAACAAATATTAAAACCCCAAAATTAAATATTTGTATAAGAGCAGCACACAAGTAAGTTGCTAAATACATATAATTTGAAAAAAAATCAAAGGAATATCTAGAAACCTCTGGCCCTACTATTGCAGCTATTAACCCTCCCGCTAAAACTAGGGAAATAGCTTTACTTTTTAGTTTTATTGAAACGTCATCTGCAGCAGCATAACGATAAAACTGTTGATTAGCTTGAGAAAAACCTAAAAAAATTGATCCAACTATAAATAAAAAAAAGACTTTATTAAAAATTGAGTAGGCTATTATTAAGCATCCGATAAAAGCTACCATTGCTCCAATCAAAAACATTGGCCTTCTTCCTATTTTGCCCATTAATAATGAAACAGGTATTAGAGTTATGGCTATTGTCAGAAATTGTAACGACAATGGAAGTGTCGCGTAAGATGGATCTGTTGCAAGTATAGATCCAACTAAACCAGTATTAATCATATTAATATTTGTGGTAGTTATAGATAAGCCTTGTGCAACCGAAAGAAATAAAATATTTTTCTTTTCTTGTTCCAACTACTTATTGTTTTTATGAGAAGATAATATTAACGTCATTTTATAATCAATCTAAACAAATAATGATGGAGAGAGATCAGTAATGGATCCTGCCCCTGGAAACAAGAACCTTATTACAGATATCCCTGGAATTCAAGTTGGTCATGCTGAAGATAATAATATTGGTACAGGAGTCACAGTTATAACAGGAGACAATCCTTTTTCAGCTGCTGTAGATGTCAGAGGAGGAGGCCCAGGCACTAGAGAAACAGATATGTTAAGTTTAGAAAACTCGATAGGACGAGCTGATGCAATTGTACTCTCTGGTGGATCGGCATTTGGTTTAGATGCTTGCTCAGAAGTTCAAGATTTATTAAGACAAGACAATAAAGGGTATAAAGTAGGTAAAGCTATTGTCCCACTTGTACCTGGAGCAGTAATTTTTGATCTAAATATAAATGATAAACCTCATGTAAACACTATTGGAGAACATTCTCCTTGGAGAAAACTTGCAAATAAAGCATATAAATCAGCTAACACAGATTTTCTTTTAGGTTCATTTGGGGCAGGATATGGCGCTACTACAGCCACCATCAAGGGTGGACAAGGATCTACATCATGGTCACAAACTTTTTCGAATGGAGAAGTATATACAGTTGGAGCAATTATAATTAATAATGCTGTAGGAAATCCTTTACTTAATGAAGGACCACACTTCTTATCTGGTTACCTAGAATTTGGTGACGAATTCGGTGGATATGGAGTTAGCAATGATTTATTCGACAATAAATTAAGAGCAAAACGGTTACCACAATCAATTAGTAAAACCGAAATTTTCAATGATATTTCTAGCAACACAGTTATTGGTGTGGTAGCTACAGACGCACCTTTAACTCGTGCAAACCTAAAAAGATTAGCTATTATGGCACATGATGGTATAGCAAGATCTCTCAGTCCTTCCCATACACCAATGGATGGAGACACAATTTTTGCAATCACAACAGATAAAGATTTCAAAGAACAAGTATTAGAAAATGCAGATATATTAGCTTTAGGTGCTAGAGCGAGCGATTGCGTTGCAAGAGCTTGCAATAGAGCTGTGTACGAAGCTGAAGGAGTTGGAAAGTCTAAACCAGGATGGAAAACCTTTTTTAAAAATAAGTGATTTTTTGTTAACTTTTTAGGTTTAGGGCTTCAGCTTTCTTTTTCAAACGTATGTAAAAAATTGAAGCAAAAGGAATACTTACTAAATAAACTAATACTAAAATTATAAAACCTTTAATAGGATTACTTATAATTGCATTACTCAAGATTGCTAGAATTATTAACAAAGGTATCACAAAAGATTTGGGTATTTGAAAAACTTTCCCAGAAAAAGTAGGTAAATTACTGACCATTGCAATTGAAATAAAACCAATCCATAGTGCAATTATGTCATAAGACTTTAAATTATATGACATTAAAAACTCATCAATAGCAATAGGAAACAGCATTAAAAAAGCTGCTGCAGGGGTAGGGACACCAGTAAAATAATTCTTTGCATAATTAGGCCTCTCAGATAACTCTGAATTAAACCTTGCCAATCTTAAAGCAGAACAAATTACATACAAAACTATTATAATCCAAAAAAAATTACCTTGAGGTTTATCCATCCATAAATAGATAGAGAATGCTGGGACAGCACCAAAAACAACAAAATCAGAGAGTGAGTCAAGGTGCATACCAAACTCACTTGTTGATTTTAGCAGTCTAGCCACTCTTCCATCTAACATGTCAAAAACAGATGCAATTATAATCATTATAATAACATTGTCCCAATTATTAAAAATTGCCTGATACATTGCCTGCAATCCAAAAATTAGAGCACATATAGTAAGAAAATTTGGGAGCATCCAAATTACAGAAAAACGTCTTGGTCTAGATTGTAATGCTTTTTTGGCAAGTTTTATGCCTCTACTTTTCATCTATTTGTTCCTTTACGGATTTAGTATTTTTACTAAAGTCACCGATAATTGTTTCACCCGCTATCGTTTTTTGTCCTTTCAATATCATTATAGAAACGTCAGAAGGAAAATAAATATCAACTCTACTCCCAAACCTAATTAGACCAAATATTTCTCCAGCTTTTAGTGAATTCCCAATTTCAACGTCACAAATAATTCTCCTAGCAACTAAACCTGCAATTTGAACAAATGCTATCTTTTTTCCATTTTCTGTATCCATATTAAGGATAAGTCTTTCATTTTCCTCAGATGCTTTATCTAAACTTGCATTAAAAAAAGAACCTGGCACATATTTTTTATATGTAATTTGACCTAACATTGGTGATCTATTCACATGAACGTCAAAAACATTCATAAAAATGCAGACTCTTTTCCATTTTCCCTCTGGCAAACCTATTTCTTCACTAGGAGTTATTTCTGAAATTTCGATAACTCTTCCATCAGCAGGAGATATTATTAGATTATTTGCATTTGAACCTGATAATATTGGAGTTACTCTTGGAGGATTTCTAAAAAAATATATACACCAAAACGTTAATATAATCCCTATGAAATTTAAAGGATTCCAAAACCAACCCATAATAATAGTCAAGATAAAAAACAAGGCTATGAATGGGATGCCTGCAGGATGTATTGGAGTTAAAATAGACGTTTTGATAGAATCAATAATGTTCATTCTTTTTCCTATAGAATTTTAATATGGATTTATTATACTAAAATATAGCATCAATTCAAAAAAATGATATTATATACAAATGTATATTTTATACAATAAAGATAGTTAAATAGAGAATCGGATATAAAATTGAACAAAATTAAAGAAAAAAAACTTAATTCAATTAAGTCAGAAATGGAAGAAATTAAGAAATATATAACATCTAATGATATGTCAGATATTTCTAAAGAAAATGACTCAGATTTTCCAAAAAATAATATAAATGATACTTTAACATTAACTAAGATTGTTACAGATGAAAATAAAATACTTAATTACAATGACTTAGATGAAATAAAAAGAGAATTAATAGAATTAAAATCTGCAATAGATGATAATAAAAATTTACTCAAAGAAATTCTATTAAAAATTAAATAAAAGTGAAATATGAAAAAATCTTATTTTTATGAGTAAAGTTGAATAAACTTATTAGAATGATTTTAGAGAATTAAAAAAACTGTTTATTTTTTAGTTCTGTGATATATATTGTTTGCTAGATATTTAGTTAGTGGAGGTTTAAATGCGTTTTATTAGAGACAATCTCTTACTATTGACATTTTGTGCGATAGTTGGAATTGCAACGCTTAATTCCAAAAATGTTTTAGCAGGGGGAGATCCTTCAATAAAGGATAAAAAAATTACTAAGAAAAAAAGTAATATTACACAGCATGATCACAACAAAATTTACCATGATAAGCAAAAAAAATTATCTTCTAGAGATAATAAAAAAGCATCAAAAAATTCTTCTTTGTCCTCTAATAATATCTCTGCAAAAGATGAAAATGTTGAAACAGCAGGGTTTGCTGCTATTGAGGACGTTCCATTAATTATAGATCTTTCTTCTGTTACAGATTCTGATGGAATGGGATCGGTCAGCGTGCAATGGCAAATCTCAAATGACAATAAAAAATGGACTAATATTAGCGGCGCTACCAATCAATCTTTTACTCCAAGAGAAATACATGTAGGCAGCAGATTACGCGTTGCTATATCTTATGTTGATGGTCAAGGTAATTTAGAACCGTTGACAAGTCCACCATCTACTCCTGTAAGAAATGTAAACGATAAACCCACTGGGTCAGCTCGCCTAATAGGATCTGCTGTTGAAGATAGTGCTCTAGTGGTTGATACCTCAAGTATAGCGGACGAAGACGGTATTGGTGGATTTGACATTACCTGGCAAAGATCATCTTCAAAATCCTCTTGGGAAGCCTACCCTGCCGGTCAAAACGAAGTTTTAAGATTAACTCAAAGTCAAGTTGGTTATTCTTACAGAGCAGTTGTTTCTTATATCGATTCTCATGGGACAAGAGAAGTACTTTACACTAGCCCTTCAGAAACAATTGATAATTTAGACGATCCAGTGCAAGGTGAAGTTAATATTATTGGTGAACCAAAAGAAGGAGTAACACTGAGAGCATTATCTGAATCTCTCTCAGATGAAGATGGAATTGCCTCAATTTCAATTAGTTGGGAAACTTCAAAAGATGGTAGAAATTGGATTGGTTTAAATAGTCTTAGTGGTCCCGTTCTACCCTTAACTCAAGCTTTGGTTGGTTCACAAGTTAGAGCAAGAGTTGCTGTTGTTGACAATTTTGGAATAGAAACAAACCTTTATAGTCAGGCTACAAGAACTGTTGAAAATGTTAATAATAAGCCATCTGGAAGAATTGTTATTAGAAGAGTTGGTCAATAATAAAATTAATTTATGGAGCATAATTAATGAAGCATAATCCTGGTGCTGACAAATCGCCTTGCCAGATAATTTCTTTTAAAAATTATAAAGATAAGAAAACTAAGAAAATTTCATCAACCATAGCTGCAATAATTGCAATTAAAGTTGAACACCCATCAGATGTTACACCAGAAGATTTCTTTCTTGATGAGATTGAAGCAATTGAAAGCTTCGACGTAATTGCTTTCGAAGATGCATTAGACAATAACAATATTGGCCTAACAAGTGTTGATGCACAAAATGGTGCATTGAATGATGCATAAGTGAACGGGTTAATTAATTACATACAAATTTATTAATTTCTATTTAAATAATATTTTTTACACTTTTTTTATAAGCTTCCAAATTTGAGGTAACAGAAATGCAGCTAATATAAGCTTATACAAATCTCCAAGAATAAAAGGTCTTAAACCATTAATAATTGCAAAATCAAACCCTTTTAAGAAACTAAGTTGAATAATTCCACAAACATATATCACAATCAATCCTATTAACATTGCAACGATAGACTTCGCCAAATATTTTCCCCATCCTCTATCGGCAAGCTCTCCTATTATTATTGAAGCAAATAAAAATCCAAACAGAAATCCTCCTGTTGGACCTAATAAATAAGGTAAACCTCCTCCAAAAGCAAATACTGGAATTCCTATCATACCTTGAAATAAATATAAACTAACAGCAGCAACAGAAATATTCCTTCCGCATAACATTGCAATCATTAACACCGCTAAAGGTTGCAAAGTCATTGGTACAGGATATAAATCCACTTTAATTTTAGCAGATAATATTAATAACAAACTACAAATAACAACAGTTACAAAATTAGTTAATTGAGAGAAATGTTCTTTATCACTGTTTTTACAGACGAGAGTTTCTATCCAACTAATTCTTGATATTTTAACGTTATTCATAAAAAATCCCTTTTAAATTTAATTTTAACTTACTAATATAGTATATAGTGTATATATCATAAATTATTTTTTTATAAAATTATATTTTATGAGGTTACAAAATGAATGATGTCGATGACATTCTTACACCTACAAGTTTGTGGTTAAAACAAAAGAGAAAAATTGCCCTTGCTACTGTGATTTCAACATGGGGCAGTTCCCCAAGACCCGTAGGTGGACAAATGGCAATTGATGAAAATGGTGAAATAATAGGTTCAGTTTCTGGTGGATGTATTGAAGGGGCAGTAATTTCTGAAGGTATTAATTCTATTAAAGATGGCAAATCAAGAATAAAAGACTATGGTATCTCAAATGATATGGCTTGGGAAGTTGGGTTGGCTTGTGGTGGTGAACTAAAAGTCTTAATCCAACCTTTGAATTTAGAAGATGAGATAGTTTATTATATTGTAAATAGCATTAAAAAAAGAGAAGTCGTTAAAATACGAATTGATTGCTCAAATGGTAATAGGAAAGTTGATAATACATTAGATAACCAGATAAGTCATTTTGATAAATCAAAAAATGAATTCATTCATATTATTGATCCTAAACCTAGACTATTTATTATTGGAGCAGTTCATATTGCGCAAGCACTTGTTTCATTAGCTAATGTAGCTGATTATGAAATTATATTAATTGATCCTAGAGACCATTTTGCAACAAAAAGTAGATTTCCAAACTGTAAAATACTTAATGAGTGGCCAGATGAAGCTCTTTCAAAGTTTAATCTAGATAAATCTTCGCATTTAGTAACACTTACACATGATCCTAAAATTGATGACTTAGCCTTAATTTTTTGTATGAAAAAAAATATTGGATATATAGGATCTTTAGGAAGTAAAAAAACTCATAATAAAAGATGTGAGAGGTTAACTGATAAAGGGTTCAATGAAATCGAATTATCTAAAATTCATGCTCCAATAGGCCTGGACATTAAAGCAAAAACACCTGCAGAAATAGCTGCTTCAATATTAGCAGAGATAATAAATTATAGACGCAACAATCATGACTAATGAAAAGAAAGATAATAATGTAAAAAAAATTTTACTGGCTGCAGGTGAAAGTAAACGTTTTGGAAATAAAAATAAACTTTCAGAAATAATAAATGGTAAACCTATAATTAACCATATTTTAGATACATTATTTGAAGTATTTGATCCGTCAGAATTGATAGTAATAGTAGGGCATGAACAAAATATAATTAAAAATTTAATATTTAATAAGGACATCAAAATTTTAGAAAACAAAAACTACAGAAAAGGTATTGGAACTTCAATTGCTTTAGGAATGAATAATTTAAATTCAGATATTGATGGAGTTATGATTATTCCAGCAGATATGCCATATATTAATTCTAAAGATCTTATTAACTTAGAAAAAAAATTTATGGAACTCAATTGTGTAAAAGTAGTAATGCCTGAACATAATTATCGAATAGGTAATCCTGTTATCTTGCCAAGAAATTATTTTAAAACTTTAAAAAGTCTCAAAGATGATTTTGGTGCCAGATCACTAATTAGAAAAAAAGATATAATTACTCTTAAAACTGGATTTGGAACAATTTTTGATATTGATACAAAAGAAGAACTAGCTAAAACAAAAGTAAATTATTAATTAAGATGCAGCTCTTGCGGCTTTTTTTCTTTCATGTTCTTTTAAAAATTTTTTTCTAATTCTAAGACTAACTGGCGTTACTTCAATGAGTTCATCATCATTTATAAATTCCAATGCAAATTCTAAAGTAACATTAATAGGTGTTGTTAATAAGACAGCGTCATCATTACCAGAAGCTCTTACATTTGTAAGTTGTTTACCTTTGAGAGGATTTACAACAAGATCATTATTTCTACTGTGAATACCAATAATCATCCCTTCATATACTTCAACACCATTTTTAATTATCATTTTTCCTCTATCTTGAAGGTTAAATAATGCATATGGAAGAGCTTTACCTTGGCCAATTGAAATTAAGGCTCCATTTCGTCTTCCAGTCTGTAATCCTTCAATAACAGGTCTATACTTATCAAATGTATGATACATGAGACCTGATCCAGAGGTTAAAGTTAAAAATTCTGTCCTGAAACCTATTAAACCTCTACTAGCAATGCTATAATCTATACGAACTCTACCGTTGCTGTCTGGGACCATATCTATTAATTGAGCTTTTCTTTCACCCAGTTTTTCCATTATTTTGCCTTGATGAATTTCTTCAATATCAATGGTTAAGTTTTCAAATGGCTCATTTTTAACACTGTCTATAATTTTTGTAATAACTTCTGGAGATGAAACGCCCATTTCAAAACCTTCTCTTCTCATATTCTCGATAAGCACAGATAAGTGAAGTTCACCACGACCTGAAATTCTAAATTTATCTGGATTATCTGTATCTTCAACTCTTAATGCAACATTAGTTTTTAATTCTTGATGTAACCGTTCACGTATTGACCTACTCGTTACTAATTTTCCTTCTTGACCTGCAAATGGACTGTCATTAACTTGTATCATCATACTTATAGTAGGTTCATCAACGGATAATTTTTGTAATGCTTCAAACTTTCCAACTTCACAAATTGTATCTGAGATCTTTAGCTCTCCTAGGCCGCTTATTGCTACAATGTCTCCTGCATTAGCCTCATCAACTTCCACCTTTTCTAGACCATGAAAATTCATTATTTGTAAAACTTTACCTTGACGAACATTTCCATTTTCATTTCCAATAGAGACATTTTGACCTTTTTTTAAATACCCTCTTCTTATTCTTCCTGTTCCTATCAAACCAACATAACTTGAATAGCTTAAAGCTGATATTTGCATTTGAAGATTACTATTTGGATCGACATTTGGATAAGGAACTTTGTTTATGATAGTATCGAAAATTACATCCATATTGTTTCTTTTATTTATCAAATCATTAGTTGCCCATCCCTGAATTGCAGATGCATAAACTACAGGGAAATCAAGTTGTTTTTCATTAGCGCCTAATTTATCAAAAAGATCAAAAGTTTGGTCTAATACCCAATCTGGTCTAGCTCCATCTCTGTCAACTTTGTTGATTACGACAATTGGACAGAGACCAGATTCAAGAGCTTTTTTAGTAACAAAACTAGTTTGCGGCATAGGACCATCAACAGCATCAACTAACAATAATACTGAGTCTACCATAGATAAAACTCTTTCAACTTCACCACCAAAATCCGCATGACCTGGAGTGTCTACAATATTAATTCTCCATTCTTTCCATCTCAATCCTGTGTTTTTTGATAAAATCGTTATGCCACGTTCTTTTTCCAAATCATTAGAATCCATTATTCTTTCAACTAATTCTGAATGAGCAGCAAATGTACCAGATTGTTGTAACAATGTATCAACTAAGGTTGTTTTACCATGATCAACATGAGCAACAATGGCTATATTTCTAATCAGTTTTATTTTCTCTTCTGCTGACATAATATTTTTCATTTTACTTCTTTAATTTTATTAAGATTTAACATAACGGTGCTTATATAGCTTTTTATTAAGTCCTTTGTCACTAAATAAAAATAAAGAATTACAATTTAGTTAGAATTAAATAAATTCTTCTTGTTTGGTTTGAGATATTGGTTTTACTTTTTCGAATTTCAACGCTAAAGCAAGTAAGGGTGGAACAATAAGTAAAGTTAAAATAGCAGAGGTGGATAATCCTCCAAAAACAACAGTTCCGATACCACGGTATAGTTCCGAACCAGAGCCTGGAAAAATTACAAGTGGAATTAACCCAAATAAACTTGTCAAAGTTGACATAAAAATTGGTCTTATTCTATTTCTTGTTGCTTCAGTTATAGCTTTTGAAATTTTCATGCTTTCATATCTAATATGCCAAAGAGTTTGCTCTACCATCAAAATAGAATTGTTAACAACAATTCCAGTCAAGATAATAAAACCTAACATAGTTAGCATATCCAGTGATTGAGCAGTAAATTGATTTAAAACAACTAAACCCATAACTCCACCTGCACCTGCTATTGGGACAGTTATCACAATTACAAAAGGTAAGATAAATGACCTCATTAGAATTGTAAGCAATAAAAATATTACAAGAAAAGCAATTAAGACATTATTTTTCATTGCAATCCATGTCCGCTCTAATTCACTTGCCGCCCCAGACAAGTTGATAGAAATACCATTAGGTATGTTTTTTGACAGAGGTTTAATTACTGAGTTTTGCAATTTTAAAACAGCATCTTCTAATGAAATACTCTCATCTGGACGTATTTGTAATGTAACCACTCTTCTTCCTGATAACCTTTTTATTTGTTTGGGAACACCAATCAAGTCAATATCCGCAACTTGAGATAATCTTACTAATTCTCCTGTTTTGAGTATCAATGGTAAATTTTTTAAATCATCTATTTTGTGAGTATTGGCTTTATTTGAAGTTAAAACTAGTTCAATTAATCTTCCTTCAAACGGTATTTCCAGGATTCTTATCCCATCATTATATATATCCAAAGATTGTGCTAAATCTTTAGCTGACATTCCAATATCAGCTAATCTCTCTGGAATAGGTTTTATTATTATTTGAGGAGATCCAGTTCCCATTTGAGGAACTGACCTAACTTGATGACCATCTTTAGGTGGAAATTCGTTTCTGATACTTCTAAAAATTTTTTGTGCTGTTGGTTGTATTAAATCTAGTGAAGGTCCTGTAATTTCTAGTTTTATAACTCTAGATCCACCTACTGATCTTCCAAATAATGATGCTTGCTGAGCAAATGCTCTAGCACCTGGTTGTAATCTTATTGGTTTTGTTAATACAGGTAAAATTTCTTTTACTCTTTCAGGATTTTCAGTAGCTGCTCCAGCAAATGCACCACCTGAATAGGCTACAAAGAAGAAACGTGCAATCTTTGGCTTTCCATAAGGACCATTACTCTCAGCCTCCCAAAGTGGTTTTGCGGCTCTCTCCATAGCTCTAGATATTTCAACAGTTGAATCTTTATTATACCCTGGAGGTACAATTATACGAGCAAATACAAAATTTCTATTCCCATCAGGCAAATAATCAAGTGGAGGAAGAAAAGACACTATTATTAAGCCAGCGGTAATTATCAAACAAAAAACAACAGTCAAACCAGATTTCAAAGAAGTAGTTGTCCAAGAAGCATATGTTTGTATTAATTTTGCTAACTTACCTGCAAAATTATCAATAAATTTAATAGAAAACCATTTTTCTTCTTTTTCTTTTGAACTCTCAAGTATTCTAGAAGCTAAAGATGGTATTAATGTTATTGAAATTACAACTGAGATTAATACAGATACTGAAATTGCTATGCCTATATCTCTAAATAATTGTCCTACTGGCAAATCTAGTAATAAAATTGGAATGAAAACAACAACAGTAGTTAGTGCAGAACCTAGTATAGGAGCCCAAACTTGTTTTGAGCCCCTGTATGAAGCCATGGTAGCAGACATACCTGACTGTTTTAATCTATATATATTCTCTTGACTGACAATTGAAGCATCAACTACCATTCCAACAGCAAAGGCTAGTCCAGCCAACGATATAACGTTCACCGAAAGACCCAACCAAGAAATTGCTACAAATGTACCAATAACAGAAACTGGTATTGCCAACATAATTATAGATGTAGGTCTGATGCTCCTTAAAAAAAGCATTAATATACATATTGCAAGAATTCCACCAATAATGATGTTTTGTTGAACTAATTTAATGGCAGCATTTATATAAACTGTTTCA
Source organism: uncultured SAR116 cluster alpha proteobacterium (assembly GCA_902619615.1). GTDB lineage: Bacteria > Pseudomonadota > Alphaproteobacteria > Puniceispirillales > Marisalimonadaceae > Marisalimonas. Next base: position 156,616 of record CACNFD010000003.1, read on the forward strand.
TCATAAACATTATTCAAAACAAGACCATTTTCAGCAAGAATACCATTGTTTAATTTTTCAATTTCAATCTTTAAACTTTTGATAATTTCTACAACGTTTGAATCAGGTTCTCTTATTACTGCAAAAGTAATTGCATCCTGTCCGTTTAACCTTCTAAAACTAGTAGGTTTTTTGTAAGACATATAAATTTTTGCTACATCTTCTAATTTAACATTTACCGGGATACCATCTAAACCCGTTTCAGATCTCAAAATTATATTTCTAGCAGTTTTGGGTGTATATGAAATAGCTTCAGTTCGAAGAGAATAAGTTCTTTTTCCCTCAATAATTTCTCCTGCCGTGACTTGTGCTGAACTAGCTCTCAGTGCCTCCAGTACAGCTGGTATTGAAATTGAATATTCAGCTAATTTATTTATATCTAATGCAACTTTTAATTCTTTTTTTTGCCCTCCTCGGAATGTTATTTCTGAAACACCTTCTATTCGTGATAATTTTTCTATAATTTCATATTCTACAAAATCTCCCAAACTACCTAGATCCTGTACTTTAGAGCCAGGTAATTTAATCATAGCCAATCTTGAAATTGGGCTATCATCTGAATTAGATGTACGAACAGTTGGCCGTTTTGCATCAAAAGGTAAACCGTCAATTGAGGAAACTTTACTCAATAGCTGTACAAGAGCAATGTCCATATCTTGACCAACGGAATATGTTAAAGTTACTTTTGCAGATCCAAAACGACTATCAGATTCAACCGTTTCAATACCAGTAAGTGAACTAACAGCTAATTCAACCCTAGTAACAACTTCCCTTTCAACATCTTTAGGAGAAGCACCTGGCCATGAAACTCTTACCTGTAAAACTGGCTTGTCTATGTCAGGTGTCATTTGAATTGGTATTTTTTGTAAAGAAACAAAACCAAAAGCAATGATAAGAAAAATCATCGCAGCAACTGCTATAGGTTGTTTAATTGCAAATTTGATTAAATTATCCATATTTTATGACTAAATCTTAGATTATTTTTTTTTTCTTTTTAATTTAATTGCTTGGTTTGGCCTTAAGTTTTCGTTCCCCTTCACCACTACGAGTTGGCCTTCTTCTAGACCTTTTAAAATCTCTATTTTGTCTCCAAAAGATACTCCATTTTGAATGAATCTCTGTTTGGCCAACCCTTTGTCAAAAATATACACAATTTGTTTATTAGTTGATGGTATTAGTGCATCTTTTGGTATAAGCAACCTTGGCTTAATGTCCCCAAAAGGTATATGTAAAGAAAATCTAGTACCAGAAACATTAATATTTGTTGGCAAATCTTCATTTAAACTTATTCTAAGTTTTCTAGTTCCAGTTCTAACATTCTCTATATTTACAATACCTCTCACTTTCCCAGAAAATTTAGCTCTTTGACTAAAAATATCGACTATTGAACCTGTTTTAACTTCTGAAGCTATATCAGATCTTAAATCAGTTTCTATTTCTTTAAATTGAGTGTTAAGAATAGATGCTAAAATTTTACCTTTCGATGTTAATGCACCAACTTGTGCATCTATATTGACAATGTTTCCATCAATTGGTGATAAAATCTTAGAAAAACTTAACTTTTCTTTATTTTCACTAAGTAAAATTTCAAGCCTTTTAATATTATATTTTCTTTGAGCAATTTGTTGCTGATTTTCAAGAAGTAAAATATTAATGCCATCTAATTTGTCTTGAGTAATAATATTTTGTTTTTTTAAATTATTAGCATTTTGAACTTTAGATAGCCTTAATAACAATTTTTTTTTCAAAATATCAAGTGTTTCCTTCTCATATTCCATTTCAGCAGAAATTTGCTCTATGTTTCTCAAAATATCTTTTGAATCAAGAGTAAACAAAACATCATTTTTCTTAACATTATCTCCAATGTTAAAGTGAATTTTTAAGATTTCCTGATTAATTTTCGAAGAAATGATAGTTGGATTAACTGCTACTAATCTACCAATAGATTTAGTCTTTTCTGCTATATTAAAATATTGAACTTTCGCAACATTGACTAAAGAGGCTCTTTTGTCCTTGTTCTTGAAAGATGACTGAGCAGACAAAGGAAGTGAAATAAAAAATGATAAGTTAAATAAAATTACGATCAAAATTTTCATTTTTTATATCAATGCAAAATATATTGTTAAAGTTGTGGACCTGCAGCTAAAAGTTTTCTTCCATGGTCATTATCACAAAATTTTTGAAAGTTATTGACAAATAGTTGTGCTAATTCCTTAGCTTTATTTTCCCATTCAGAATTATTTTTCCATGATGATCTAGGATCTAACAAATTAGAAGGAACATTATTAATGCTTTTAGGAATTGATAAATTAAAATAAGGTATAATTTCAGTTTCTATATCTTTTAATTCATCATTTAATATTGCGTCTATAATTAATCTTGTATCCTTTAAAGAAATTCTTTCACCTTGACCATTCCATCCTGTATTTACTAAAAAAACTTGTGAATTTGATTCTTTCATTTTTTTGGACAATACATTTGAATATTGCGTTGGATGTAACATTAAAAAAGCTGCACCATAGCATGCAGAAAATGTTGGCTGCGGCTCGGTAATCCCTCTTTCTGTTCCAGCAGTTTTTGCAGTGAACCCTGATAGAAAATGATATTCAGCTTGATCATAAGTAAGTTTAGATACTGGAGGAAGAACCCCAAAAGCGTCAGCCGCTAAAAAAATTATTTTACTAGCATGTGTTCCTTTTGATACAGGCTTGACGATATTATCAATATGATATATTGGATACGATACTCTTGTATTTTGTGTAACTGATGTATCAAAATAATCTACAATACCTTCTGGACTTACACTTACATTCTCTAGTAATGCATCTCTTTTAATTGCTTTATAGATATCGGGTTCTTTGTTCTTGTCAAGGTCTATAGTTTTTGCATAACATCCGCCCTCAAAGTTAAATACACCCTCTTCATCCCATCCATGTTCATCATCTCCAATTAGTTGTCTTTTAGGATCGGTTGATAAAGTTGTTTTTCCTGTACCTGAGAGACCAAAAAACAATGCAACGGAACCATCTTGACCCATGTTTGCAGAACAATGCATTGATGCTATATTTTTTTGAGGCAAGAGATAATTCATTATAGAAAACATACCCTTTTTCATCTCACCACCGTACCAAGTACCTCCAATTATCTGAATTTTATCCGTCAAATTAAAAGCAATAAATGTTTCAGAATTTAAACCTTGTTCTTTAAAATTTTTATTAACTGATTTAGATCCATTTAAAACATGAAAATCTGGCTCAAAATCTTTTAGTTCTTCTTCAGATGGTCTTATAAACATATTTTTTACAAAGTGAGCTTGCCATGCAACTTCCATCACAAATCTTACTTTAAGGCAACTATCATTATTAGCTCCACATAATGCATCTACTACATACAGTTTTTTGTTCGAAAGTTGGTTGCTGACTATTTTGTAAAGATTATCCCATGTATTTTTATTTATTGGTTTATTGTCATTTTTTGAATTTTCTGAACTCCACCATAAGTTATCTCTGGTTGTTTCATCTTTTAATATATACTTATCTTTAGGAGATCTGCCGGTATAAATACCCGTCATTACGTTAACGGCTCCATACTCTGTATTTTGAACGGTTTCAAATCCTGACAAACTTTCATCATTTTCTTCATTATAAAGAAGGTCATAAGATGGATTGTAAACAATTTCAGAAATATTATTTATTCCAATGTCAGATAATTGTTTTTTTAATTTTATATCCATAAATTGCTCAAATTTTAGTTATATTTGTAGTTCAATCTTTAGTATTTTTTCTGAAAGTTCAAGTTATTTATAATCGATAATACTTTATTAAAAAATTAGAAATAATGATGTAAAATATCAGTTTTTCTAGTATGATAGCCATATGATACCTAATATTGAAATTTCAAGGTTTTATTCTAATTATAATTAATAATATATAGTTTATTAAAAAATGAAAAAACATTTAACTATAATTGGTGGAGGCTTTTCTTCTTGGATAGCAGCAAGCGTTTTTGCTGATAGTGGTTACTCCATAGATATTTTCGAAGGGAAAAATAAAAGTTTTGGATCCCAACAGATTACACCCAATGGTTGGGAAGCATTATCAAAACTTATAGGATCAAAAAAAATTCAGAAATATTTTGAACCATTTTATAATATTTACATAAAAAGATTAAATTCAAAAAATAATTTAGAACTTTTATACCATCATGACTTTGTAGAAAAGAATTACAAATATGGTTCCATTGAAAGAGAAAGCATAATTGGTTTTTTCAAAAATAATACTCTTAGAAATAATCTAATAAAAATAATTACTTCTAATGTGACAAATATAGTTTCAAATAATAATTACAATGAATTAATTGATGACAAAGGACAGATTTTTAAAACTAATTTAATGATTGGTTCTGATGGCATTGATGGAATAAGTAGAGAGTTTGTAGTTGGATCAAATAGCTATATTAAGAAGAAAAAAATTTATAGAACAGTATCATTTAAAGAAAGTGCCTACAATTTATCAAAAACAATTCTACAAGTATTAATTCACGAAAATGGTTATTATGTAATTTATCCCGCAATTATTAACCAAAAAAAAGCAACAAATTATATTTTCGTTCCACAAAATAATGAAACTGAATTACCATCTTTAAATAACAAAATTTTAAATTATCTCATTCCTAAGGACTTAGAATGGAAAATAACATACGCTTCATTTAATTATGGAGAAAAAACTTCAATTTATAAAAATGGATTATTTCTATTTGGGGATTCTGCTTTTGCAATGCCACCGCATACTGCACAAGCAGGCAATCAAATATTAGAAGACGCAGTTTACATTAAAAAATTACTAAATGAAAATTATGATTTTTATGAAATAGTAAATATGTTTGTTAAAGAAAGATATTTAAAGAAAGATATGTTGGCTAAAAAATCCAAAATGGTTGGTGAAATACTTAATACC
>CACNFD010000004.1 GCA_902619615.1 uncultured SAR116 cluster alpha proteobacterium
AGCCCCAATTATAGCAATAATTTTCTTATTCATTTCAAACTCCTTAAATTAGATAATTAATATCTTGCACAAATAATCCCGATTTTTTGTAGACCCTAACTCAATTAACTCAAAAATTCAACTTTTTTTAATTTACATATTATTTAGTTATTTAGTAAAGGTGACCAAGCTGGATCTGAACCATCACTTGGTGTAAGTAATCTAGTTTCTCTAAAGCCTGTTATATCAATTTTATAGAGATTCACACTAGAACTTTTACCATTATCAATAGGCGCATTTTGTTTAAAGTACATTAAAACTCTTCCATTAGGAGCCCAAGTTGGACCTTCAACTAAATAGCCTTCTGCCAACAATCTTTCTCCAGACCCATCTGGTGATATTACACCTATATAAAACTTATTTTTTAGCATTTTAGTAAATGCAATCAAATCACCTTTTGGAGCCCAAACTGGCGTTGCGTATCTTCCTTTTCCATATGAAATTCTTTTTACATTTCTGCCATTTGAATCCATCACATATAATTGTTGCGATCCACCACGATCAGAGTTAAATATAATCTTTTTACCATCAGGGGAAAAACTTGGAGAAGTATCTATAGAAGGACTATTTGTTAATCTATTAACTTCTTGATTGTTTAAATCCATTGTATAAATGTCAGTTACCCCTTTTTCAGCTAGACTCATAATAATTTTTTCCCCAGAAGGAGAGAAACGTGGTGCAAATGTCATGCCTGGAAAAGACCCTAATAATTCTTGCTGTCCAGTTTCTAAATTGAAAATATAAACCCTTGGCTCATTTTTAAAATATGCAAGAAAAGTTATTTCTTGCGAAGTAGGAGAAAATCTTGGAGTTAAAACCAGAAAATTTCCATCTGTCAAAAATTGATGATTTTCACCATCTTGATCCATTATAGCAAGTCTTTTTATACGTTTGTTTTGAGGTCCTGATTCCGACACATAAACAATTCTCGTATCAAAATAGCCACTATCACCTGACAATCTTTCAAAAATTTCGTCTGATATAATATGTGCAACTCTTCGCCATGCTTTTGAAGTAACCGTTAACCTAAGTCCAACCAAATCAGTTTCAGCAATTACATCCCAGAGTCTGAATTCTACTTCAATTTGTTCATTATTAATGCTTTTAACAGAACCTGTAATTAAAGCTTTTATTCCCAAGGGTGACCAATCTGTAAAATTAGGTCTGACCGATGGACTAGTAGGGGGAGCAATAAAAGCAGCGCTTTCTGCAGCTTTAAACTGACCTGATCCAACTAAATTATTTGAAATCACATTTGAAATTTGTATACCCACTTTACTTGGTTCACCACTATGACCCGTAAAATTGGCAATAGCAATTGGTAGAGGCTCCACTTGACCCGAGTTTATTTTAATCCTCAAATCCTCAGAATATGCTGGATAAAATATTAGTGAAAATAACAAAACAATTATTTTGCAATCTAATAAGTTAAATTTTTTGTACAAAACAAACCTCAGTTTTTATTTCAACAATTAATTATCCTATGAGGCAGGATTATGGCAAAAGCAAAAAAAAATCAATTAATAATTATTTATAAAAGATGTATTAAAATCAAAAATAAAGTTTTCAAATTTTTTTTCTTTACCTTTAGGAAGAGGTAAAGGAGAACTATCTAAAACAGCTCTTCTTGCTGCATCTGCCGCAGCTCTATAAAATTTATTTTTTTCATATGAAGATTTGTCAAGTATTCTTGCACTTTTTATGGTTCCATCTGTCTTTGCACTAATTTTTAAAGGTATTATTCTTTTAACCTCAGAGGCCGCATAGGAAAGATTAAAATATTTTGTTACATGCATTTGTATTCGATTAATGTCTGTTTGACTTAATCTTATTTCTGTTTTTTGAACTTGTCTATTCGAGTTACCAACAATAGTTCTAATTTTTTTTAAAACTTCTTTGTTATTCTTTTTTTTATCTTTTTTTAACTTTGTCTGAATATTTTCTGGTTTAGTTAGTGTTTTAAGTATACCTTTTGCAAGGTTTTCTTTTTGTTTATTCTTTATTATTTTTGGCTTTTTAACAACTTTTGGTGGATTTGGCTTTTTTTTCTTTTCTATCTTTAGTTTTGGTTTTTTTTTGATTAATGAAGCTATTTCTTTAATTTCTTTTTCTTTTTTTAAAATTGAATTCTTTTTTTCAATTATTTTTTTTTTTGGCAAGGGTGGTGGTAGGATTTTTTTATTATTTTCTTCTATATTTTTTTTTATTTTTTTTTCTTTTAATTTTTCTTTCTTTGTATTTCCAAATTTTAGTGAAGTTTTAGTGCTTACCGGTGTGTCGTCCACTATATCAATTGGCTGTTCAATAGGTTCTTTAACTTTAAAGGCTGGCAAACCAAGATATGCTAAAATTATTAGAAAAGAATGTAACCCAAAAGAGATTAAAGTTGACTTAACCATGATCTTAACCTTCTTGTAACTTAGCTACTAAGGCAACCTTTTTAAAACCAGAACTTTTAATTTTTGATATTGTTTCTAAAACTATACCGTATGGAACGTTCTTATCACCTCTTACATAAATTCTAAGATTTTTGTTCCCAGAAGAAATTGCTCTTAATCTTGGTAATAATTGAACAGAATCAATCTCTCTCTCTTGAATAAATAACTCTCCATTTTGTTTAATGCTCACAACAATCGGATCTCCTTTTGAATTAAGCTGTGATGCTTTTGTTTTTGGTAGATCTACAGAAACTCCTACAGTTAATAATGGAGCAGTAATCATGAAAACTATCAACAAAACTAACATCACATCAACAAATGGTGTAACATTTATCTGACTTATTATTTTATGTTTTTTTTGAATTTTGTTTACACGATTATACATTTAGTTTTCTTCGACTTGACGTAACAAAACATTTGCAAATTCTATAGAAAAGTATTCTAAATTATTAGACAATTTTTCTAAATCATTTGAAAATTTATTGTAAGCTGCAACGGCTGGTATAGCAGCGAGTAATCCCAGTGCAGTAGCAAAAAGTGCCTCAGCTATTCCTGGAGCAACAACTGCAAGACTAGTATTGTTACTAATAGCAATAGATTGAAACGCATTTACAATACCCCACACTGTGCCCAGCAAACCAATAAAAGGTGCAACTGAACCTATTGAGCCAAGAAAGCTCATTCCTTTTTCTAATCTTTCAACCTCTTTATTAATAGAAATGTGCATAGAATTATTTATTCTTTGAAAAAAATCTTTTAATTTTATACTAGACATTGTTTGTCTTTGATTGATTTTATTAAATTCTCTCATCCCAGTAATAAAAACCCTTACCTGAGAGTTATTAATATTTTCAGAATATTGTTGGTATAAATCTTCTAAATTTACTCCTGACCAAAAAATATCTTCAAATTCAATTGATAATTTTCTTTCATTTCGAAGAAGGTTGTATTTGTTAATAATTATAGCCCAACACCATATAGAAGCGAAAATAAGAAGGAACATTACACCCTTTACAAATGGATCAGCTTGAAAAAAAAGTCCTAATATAGTTAAATCTGGTCCACTTGATATAACTTCTCTGTTAATTTCTGGATTCATTTTTAAAACCTCTAATACTCGACTTATCTATTTTGAAAAAAAATTTTGTTAAAAATTTTGTTAATTCTTTTTACCTTAAATTTATTATCTATCCCTACTATTTGAATAACACCAGATACTAATATTTCACTTTTTTTATCCACTTTATTAATACGGTGAGCAGATTGTTCTATTGTTATACTTGAATTTTTGGCATATTTAAGGCAAGTTTTAATTAATAATAAATCATTCAGTAGCGCTGGCTTGTGCCAGATCAAATCGGCTTTTCTGACTACTAAAATTATATTATGTTTTTTTCTTAGTTCTACCTGATCTATTTTAAGTAAATTTAATAAAGATGTACGGGCTCTTTCAAAATACTTTAAATAGTTGGTATGGTAAACAATTTGACCAGCATCTGTGTCTTCAAAATAAACTTTTAGATAATAAAAATGATCATTATCTTCAATAAATCCATCAAGATTTTGGGTATTATTTTTATTATATTTAAAATTCATAAATCTATTTATTTGGTGTTTGTGTAAGATCTATTTGTTCCTCAGCATTTTTGGGAGGGTTAAGACCCAAATGCCTCCATCCTGAAGCTGAAACAAACCTACCTCTTGATGAACGTTGAATTAGACCACGCTGTAATAAATATGGCTCTATAACTTCTTCAATCATATCTTTTTGCTCTGACAAAGTTGCTGACAAAGTGTCTAAACCAACTGGGCCTCCTTGATATTTTTCAACAATTATTTTCAAATACTTTCTATCAATAGCGTCTAAACCCGAAGCATCTACATCTAACTGTGACAAAGCATTATCTGCAAACTTATGGTCTATAATGTTTGTTTCAGAAACAGAGAGAATATCTCTAACTCTTCTTAATAATCTTCCAGCCACTCTAGGAGTGCCCCTCGATCTTCTAGCAATCTCATAGGCACCACTTTCTTCTAAATAAACGTCTAACTTTTCAGCCTGCTTAAGCAAAATTTTAACTAAATCATTTGGATTATAAAATTCCATCCTAATTTGTATACCGAATCTATCCCTCAATGGAGTGGTTAAGAGACCAGAACGAGTTGTTGCACCTACTAGTGTAAAAGGAGGTAGATCAATTTTAATAGTTCTAGCAGACGGTCCTTCTCCAATAATCAAATCTAACTGCAAATCTTCCATTGCTGGATATAAAATTTCTTCAATATTTGGAGAAAGTCGATGTATTTCATCAATAAACAAAACGTCTTTAGGCTTTAAATTTGTTAGCAAAGCTGCTAGATCACCTGCTTTATTAATAATTGGACCAGAAGTGGCCCTAAAACCTACACCAAGTTCAATAGAAATTATCTGGGCAAGAGTTGTTTTGCCGAGACCTGGGGGACCAAATAAAAGAACATGGTCCATTGCTTCTTTGCGTGAGTCAGCTGCAGTTATGAATGTTGATAAATTTTTTTGAACTTGTGGTTGACCAATAAATTCCGAGATACGTCTTGGTCTAAGGCTTATATCGTTAGATTCTATATTTTCAATTATTCTCGTATTAACTAGCCTTTCATCTCTATCGTTATCATCAATCATTTTATCTCCTTAGAAAGGGCCTTAAGAGCAACTTGTACTAAATTGCTAACTGTAAAGTCTTTATTTTTTTTGTTCAAAGCAAACTCATTTTTTATTTTCATTACTATTGAAAAAACATCACTTCTTGTGTAACCAAGGTTAACAAGAGCAGAGATTGTATCTTCTACGACTTGAGTTTCACCAAACTGTTTTTCATTTACTAAATTTAGATTTTCATTGGAAGCTTCAGTTGATTTAATTTTTTGATCTGTATCAATAAGATTGAGATTAGAAACTTTTTCTAACAATTCTGTTGTTATTCTTCCAGCAACCTTTGAACCCACACCTTCTGCTCTTGAAATCATTGCTTTATCACTTGATGAAATTGCTAGGATTAACTCTTCCACGGTAAGAGCAGAAAGTATAGAAATGGCAGCTTTTGGGCCAACTCCTTGAACAGATTGTAGTAACTTAAAAATGTTTTGATCAATTAAATTAAAAAAACCATACATAATGATTTTATCATCTTTAACTTGTAAATCAGTAAATAGAGATAAGTTTGAGCCAATATCCCCTAAAGATGATATTACCTTTGAAGAAACATTAAGGAGATATCCAACACCGTTTACTTCTAAAACAATCTCTGATTTTGATATTGACTTTAACTTACCTGAAAGAGAAGCTATCATTTTTGTCCTTAACTACTAAAAAATATTATTATCATTTATTTTGCTCTTTAACCAAAGCTCTAGCTATTGCTAGATTTAATCCATTATTTTCTTCTGAAAAAGAAAAGTTATCTTCATAACCAAAATTTTGAGCAGAGATTGCAATTGCTAAAGCGTCTGAACTATCTTCATTTTTAGGAACAATACTTAATAACTTTTCAATCATTGATTTAATCTGTTCTTTTGAAGCACTTCCATAACCAGTTACTGTCTTCTTTACAAACTTTGGTGATAATTCTCTAATATTAAGCCCAGCATCAGCTAGAGCAATCATTGATGCAGCTCTTGCCATTCCAAGCTTTAAGCTGCTTATTGATCCAGATCCAACAAATATTTTTTCGATAACAGACACATTAGGATTATATTGATTTATTATTTTTTGTAATTGGAGCTTTATTTCAAGTAATCTTTTGCCATCATCAAGTTTATGGGAAGGAGATATAGATCCATCTTTAACATAGAACATTTTGTTATTTTTGAATTCAACCACACCCCAACCTGTATGTCTTAAACCAGGATCGATACCTATAACTCTCAAATTAAAACCTTTTTATGTACTACTTTTATTTATTATTTCATCTTCAATTTCAAAGTTACTATAAACTCCTTGTACATCTTCACAATTATCAAGAGTTTCCAAAAGCTTCAAAATTGATGTGGCTTTTTTTTCATCATCCACCTTAACAAAATTATGTGGTTGCCATATAATTTCGGCATGCTGAGGCATACCTAGCAAATTTTCAAGTTTTTCACGAACATTATTAAACTCATTTACAGATGTAATGATTTCATGATTATTTTCGTCTGAACTAACATCATCTGCCCCTACCTCAATACCAATTTCAAAAATATCCTCATCACTTTTTATATTTTTATTGTATATTATTTGACCAATATTGTTAAACATAAACGAGACCGATCCAGTTTCACCCAAAGTACCACCATATTTTGAAAAAGACGATCTCACTTCAGCTGCTGTTCTATTTCGATTATCAGTTAGAGCATCGACGATAATTGCAATTCCACTACTTGCGTATCCTTCATATCTAATTTCTTCAAGATTTGATGATTGACCCGTTTCTGCTTTTTTTATTACTCTATCAATATTGTCTTTTGGCATATTCACGGACCTACATGCAGCTAAAGCAGATCTTAACCTAGGATTACTTGAAGGATCTACCCCACCTCGAACAGCCACTTGTAATTCCTTAGTAAGCCTTGCAAACTTTTTTGCTCGCTTAGCATCTTGAGCTCCTTTTCTATGCATTATATTTTTAAATTTAGAGTGCCCTGCCATTTGAATAACTCCAGAAACATTTAATAAATTAAGTTTATTTCAAAAACACTTGTTCTAGTTTCCCACCTAATCTAAGAGGTTTTATTGATTTACTCAAACCATTAATACTTGTTTCAATTACAACACCGCATAGAGTTGGCTCTCCAGATGAAACCTCGAGTCTAGTTTTTTTGGTATCTGGATGCATAAACCTATTGAGAGCGTCATCTTTGTTCATTCCAATTATAGAATTATAATCACCACTCATACCAACATCTGTAATATATGCAGTACCTTTTTCCAGTATTTGATGATCGGCAGTAGGTACATGTGTATGAGTTCCAACCACTGCAGATACTAATCCATCAAGTGCATTAGCTATTGCCATTTTTTCAGATGATGCTTCACCATGTACATCAACTAATGAAAAATTAACATTATGATTTAATTTAAAATACTTAACTATTTCAGGAATTTTTTCAAATACAGGATCTGTCCTAGTCATAAATAAATTAGTCATAATATTTGCAACTCCAATAGTACCTGTATTTACTTTAATTAGAGTCATCCCTAATCCTGGTGTTCCCTTGATCATATTTAGAGGGCGAAGCAATCTATCACTTTTGGAAATATAAGAAATTATTTCTCTTTTATCCCAAATATGATTTCCAGTTGTCAAAACATCAGCACCAGCTGAAAAAAAATCATCACATATTGAAGGAGTTACACCAAATCCACCCGCTGCATTTTCTACGTTAACAATAACAGCATCAAGTTGAAGTTGAGTCTTTAATTCTACAATTTTCTTTTGAGCAAAATTTCTTGCTTTTCTTCCTACAATGTCTCCAATAAATAAAACTCTCATAAAGCCTTCTTTAAATTATCTTTTGATTAAAATTAGATAACACTTCTTTTTCAGTAATAATGAAATCTAATCTCATATCGTGATTTTCTCTGGGTATTTTTTTTTCTTCTTGAATACTATATGCTAGACCAATTGTAATAAAAAATTTTTTTTGCTTTTTAAAGTAATTTTTTAAAAAGTTGATTGATTTATCATAATATCCACCACCATAACCTAGCCTATACAATTCTTTATCAAATGAAAGCATTGGAACTACAAGTATTTGAGGTAAAATAGTTTTTTTATTTCTTAAAGGTTCTAGACTACCTAAAGGTCCTTTTATTAATTCATCACCAGGTTTCCATTCTTTGAAAAACATAGTTTCAGTTTTAATGTCCGTTGCTGGCAAAGAAAGTGTAACATTTTTTTTTTCTAAATAATTTATGAATTCATTTGGAGAAATTTCGTTATTAATTGGGGAGTATAAACTTGCAGTTTCAATATTTTCATTAGTTAAAAAAATCTGATTCAAGCAAAGGTAAATCTTATTTTTTAAATTTACTTTTGCTATTGGTTCTAAATTAAATTTTTTTCTTTTTTTTTTGAAACAATTCTAAGTTTATTTTTCATTTACAACTCTTTTTTTACATGAAAGCCAAATAGTCGTTGGATAAGTTATCCTATGTTGCCTGCTAAACAGGTGGGCACCATATAATTTAACCAGAGCTAAAACAGTGACGGTTCCCTTAGAATACTTATGGCCCCAAGGATTAAAGTTCCTAACGGAAGATCCAGCTTTCACGATCTAAATTTATTTATTTTCCAGTAACTTTGCAACTTTATTCATTCTTTCAGTAGCTTTTTCTAGCCAACTTACCAGATCATTCATTTGATTATAATATTTATTTTTATCTTCAGTGTTGTATTGTTCATTCAATTTGTCTGCTAGAATTAGTGATGTCATAGCTAATAGTCTAGTTTCTCCAACGTTTTTTGAAATATTCGCTAAACCAGCAATAACTTGATTCACTTCTTTTGAAGATTTTATAAGTCTGTCCTCTTCGCCAGACATACAAGAGACCGGATATACAACCCCATTTATTTCAATCTTTACTGTTACAGTTTCTGACATCTCATACCTAAATTAACTTCATTACTTTATTTTATCTTAGTATTTTCAAGATCAACTTTCAATTCATCCAAATATCTTTCAGCTTCAATAAACTTATCGTTAGCTTCTTTTAAATCTCTTTTAATAGAATCAAGTTTTTCTTTATTAGTAATGCTCTCTGCAATATGACTTTCAAGTATTCTCATATTGTTATCAAAGGATTTTTGTAAATCTCTTATTTTCTTGAGCTCAATTGTGTTTTTCTCATCAATTTCCATTAATAATTACTCAATATATAATTATACTTTACGTATGAATATCATAACAGATCTAACTTATGATAGACAAATTTAATTGTATTTCATAAAATTTAAAATCATAGATTAAATTTTTAATTTAAATTATATCTATCTATTAAAATTAAAGGAAATATTCAACATGAAATTTACAAGAAATATCAAGAGAATATTAAGCTATTATGAGAGTGACAATCCTGGGGTAAAAGCTAATTTAGCTAAAATTTTAACGTCTGGAAAGTTAGGTGGGACTGGAAAGTTAGTAATACTTCCAGTCGATCAGGGGTTTGAACATGGACCTGCCAGATCTTTTGCTAAAAATACCTCAGCATATGATCCTCATTATCACTTTAAATTAGCAATTAACGCAGGACTTTCTGCTTTCGCGGCTCCATTAGGTATGCTTGAAGCTGGAGCTGATACATTTGCTGGTCAAATTCCCTTAATAATGAAAGTCAATAGTTCGAATTCTCTTTCAAATGAAAAAAATGCTCCAACACAAGCTTTAACAGGTTCAGTAAGTGAAGCTATTAGACTAGGTTGTTCTGCAATTGGTTTTACAATATATCCAGGATCTGAAATGGCATTAGATATGATATCTGAGATACAAGAAATTGCTTTTGAAGCAAAAGACGCAGGACTCGTTGTAGTGGTATGGAGTTATCCTAGAGGTGGTAATATTAGTAAAGATGGAGAAACTGCTATAGATATAGTTTCTTATGCCGCCCATATGGCAGCACTGGTTGGAGCACATATCATCAAAGTTAAGCCCCCAACTGCTCACATTGAACAAGATGAAGCTAAAAAGATTTATAAATCAGAAAATATTCCAATTGATTCGCTGAGTCAAAGAATAAAACATGTTGTTCAGTCATGTTTTAATGGCAAAAGACTTGTGGTTTTTTCAGGAGGTTCATCCAAAAATAAAGAGAGCCTTGTAGAGGAAATCAAAGAACTATATTTAGGTGGAGCTAGTGGATCAATTATAGGGAGAAATTCATTTCAAAGACCATATAGTGAAGCTCTGGATCTATTAAAACAAATAACAGACATCTATAAAGGAAAATGATGTGAAAGTTAATGGGAATACAATTAAACCTGGTAATGTTATAGAACATAAAAATGGTTTGTGGGTGGCAACTAAAGTAAATCATGTTAAACCTGGAAAAGGTGGGGCTTTTGCTCAAATAGAATTAAAAAATTTAAAAGATGGCACTAAACTAAACGAGCGCTTTAGGTCATCTGAAAGCGTTGAAAAAGTTATTCTTGAAGAGATTCCACATATCTTTTTGTATGAAGAAAATGAAAATCTTATATTCATGAATAACAATACTTTTGAACAGATAAGTGTAAATATTAATATGCTAGGAGATGAATCTGCTTTTTTACAAGATGGTATGAATGTTATAATAAATTTACATAATGATGATCCTGTCTCGATAATTATGCCAGATAGTTGTGTTGAAGAAATCATAGAAGCTGATGCTGTAATTAAAGGTCAAACTGTTTCTTCTTCTTTTAAGCCTGCGATATTAAAAAATGGAATAAAAGTGATGGTACCTGGTCATATAGAGGTAGGTACAAAAATAGTAGTAAGACCATATGATGGTACATACATAGAAAAAGCAAAAGTTTAAAATTTTGTAAGATTTAACTTTTCTCCATTTTGGAATGATAATGAGTAACAGATCACCACTTTTAAATGTTATTTTTCAATCTTTGAACAAAATAACAAGAAATATATTAAGAGATTTTGGAGAAATAGAAAATTTACAAGTTTCTCCTAATTCATTGGAACAATTCGTTTCAAAAACTGAAAATAAAATATATTCCTCTCTTTTAAATGATTTGACAAAATCAAGACCAGAATGGGGATTTAAGCTAAATAATGATGAAGAAACTATAAAAGACAAACATTATTGGATAATTGATACATTAAACGGCCGATTCAACTTTCTACATGGAATACCATACTTCGCTATTTCTATAGCAGTTGAACTTAATAACGAAATTTTATCGACTGTTATTTTTGATCCTATTAGAGACGAATATTTTTTTGCTGAAAAAGGCAAAGGCTCCTTTCAAAATGTTAGAAGAATAAGAGTGTCCAATAGAAAAAAATTAAAATCATGTATGTTTTCAATATTCGATGAAAATACTTTAGATGAGGAATATTCTATTGCAAACTGTTATAAAAAAATTAATACTTTATCATATCAGTCTTCCTCAGTTACACGTTCGTTTGGTTCTTCTGCTCTAAATTTCGCCTGGTTAGCATCTGGAAAAATTGATTGTTTATTTGTTAATAGATTAAATAGAAATCAAATTGCATGTGGCGAACTTCTTATTAAAGAAGCGGGAGGTTATTTAACTAATTTGAAATACATTAATGCCTATGATTCCCAGTGTCATTTATTAATCGGAGCTAATCCAGTTTTACATAAAGAAATTTTGAAAAAATTAAATAATAAAGATTAAAATCACTTACAATAGCTGATTTGTCATGAAAAAGTCATGATTTAATGTATTATTATAAACTGATCCTAAGGTTTCAATTTTTATTGAAGGTATAGAAATGACTGATCCAAATAAATATGCTTATAGAATGTTAATCTTGTTAGTTATGGTTGCCTTACTAATAACCTTATTATTTGAACCTCTAAAAAAAGCTTTTGAAGGAAACATAGCACTAAATAGTGTAATAATTAGTACATTTGTTTTAGGAATAATTTTCGCTTTTCGTCAAACAGCTCGTCTAAGTAAAGAAGCAAAATGGCTTAAATTTATAAAAAGAAAAGATAGTTTAATGCCTGCAAATGTAGCTTTAAAAATTAAACCAACTCTGCTTGCACCAGTTGCTAGTGTTTTATCAGATGACAGAAATGAAAACCCTTCTTTATCTGCAAATTCTCTTGGTACCATTTTAGAAGGTGTTTCATCTAGACTAGATGAAAGTAGAGAAATTCTGAGATATATGATTGGGCTTCTAGTTTTTTTAGGATTGTTAGGAACTTTTTGGGGATTGTTACAAACAATTTCTTCAGTGTCTGGAGTTATAAACACTATTGATTTTAATGTTGGTAGTATAAAAAATGAAGGAAATGCTTTGTTTTTGGAAATTCAAAAAGGACTGAATGCCCCACTTGATGGTATGTCCACTGCTTTTTCTTCTTCTTTATTTGGCTTGGCTGGATCATTAATACTTGGTTTTCTTGACTTGCAAGTAGGACAGGCTAGTAATCGATTTTTTAATGAACTAGAGGATTGGTTATCTCAAATGGCTATATTTACTACTAATGAATTGGGAAATTCTGGCTTAAGTGAGGCTGCTGTCGAAAGCCTTGCACAAGTGGCAAAAAGGGCAAACCAAAATGAAAATGATAGAGTAAGAATTTCGGAAAATATTAATGAACTTAATATTGTACTAAATAGATTAGTTGAAAAACTTGATGAAGATAGATCCATCAAAGATCATTTAGTAACAATTTCGTCCATATTAAAAAATTTAGGAGATGAGAACATAGGGAAAATTTCTGAGACACAGTCTAATTTAACTATTGAATTAAGAGCTATTTCCAAGCAATTATCTAATTTAGAAAAATCATTTACTAAACTTAAAAGCAAGTAAAGATTGAGATTTCTTAAAGAGATTTTTAATGATACAAAATAGAATTAGAAAAAAACAATTAGATTATACATGGCCAGGTTTTGTTGATGCTTTGTCAAGTCTTCTAATGGTAATAATATTTGTATTAATGATTTTCGTAATTTCTCAATATTTTATTTCCCAAAAAATGAGTGGGCAAGATGAGGCTCTTGTAGAGTTAAAAAATAACTTAATTGAGCTCAGCGAGTTACTCTCATTAGAAAGAGGCACAACTGCCGAGCTTACTTCACAGCTATCAATTTTAGAAGAAAAAATTGGTCTCATCAAAGAAGACCTTATAAAAGAAAAAGAAATCACAAAACAATATGAAGAAGAACTGAGGGGAACAAAAAACATCATAGCCTTGAATGAGAGTGAAATTGATAAATTGAAAATAACTCTTGAAGAAAAAATTAGAGATACAACTAGATTAGGTAATAATATCTTAAACTTAGATAACCAAGTAAGTCAAAAAAATTTAGAAATTCAAAATAAGAAAAAAATTTTAAATGCTAACAGAGAAGAAATTAGCAAACTTATTGCAACAACATTAAATTTAAAGAATAAACTAACCCAATTACAAACTCTTCTCTCGGCTTATAAAGCAAAAGATAAAAAGGAAAATGTTAAAACTTTAAATTTAGGAAAAGATGTGAACTCTGCTTTAGCAAGAAGGGTAGAAGAACTAGAAAAATTTAAATCTGATTTTTTTGGAAGAGTTAGAGAACTTATAAAAGGCAGAAAAGAAATTAGAATAGTTGGTGATAGATTTGTATTTCAATCTGAAGTTCTTTTTTCTGTTGGCTCTGACGAACTAGGCGTAGAAGGGCAATTAGAAATGCAAAAGCTTGCTACCACCTTAATGGAAATTGAAAAATCATTACCAACAGACATTGATTGGATTTTACAAATCGAAGGTCATACTGATAGTTTGCCAGTAAAGAAGGGACAAACTTATAAAGATAATTGGGAGCTATCTACAAAAAGAGCACTATCAGTATTAAGATTTTTGATAAAGCAAGGTATTAAACCAAGTAGATTATCTGCCTCTGGATATGGAAGCTTTCAACCCATTGATAAAGAAAATACAAAATCTGCGAGAGTGAAAAATAGAAGAATAGAAATGAAGATTACTCAAAACACTAAAGTTAAATAAAAATAAAAAAATTGATTCAAAATTTAATTAACAAATTTAATGCTAAATCTAAAGTACATCTATTTATAATTTTTATAGTGTTTGGCTTGAGTGGCTCTTTCTCACTATGGATTTCATCTCCTATTTTGGCAGCTTTAGACCTAAAAGATATGCTAAATAATTATCCTTTATATATTTTATTTAGAGTTTTAATTATAATTCCTATTTATCAATTAATTTTAATAGTTATTGCTACGTTATTTGGTGAATTTGAATATTTTTGGAAATTTGAAAAAAAATTTTTAAAACGTATTAAAATTATTAAATAACTTGAAATAGAATAACTTTAATTGTAATTATACCAAAAATCAAAAACATATGAGTTTAAAATGAAAAAAGATATTCACCCAGATTATCATGAAATCAATATAGTAATGACAGATGGTAGTAAATATAAAACACGATCTACCATGGGCAAAGCTGGAGACACTCTTAAATTAGATATTGATCCTAAATCACATCCTGCTTGGACAGGACAACATAGAATATTAGACTCTGGAGGTCAGGTTGCTCGATTTAATAAAAGGTTTTCAGGCTTAGGAGTCAAGACTGATTAATCTTCAATAAACTCAAAAATTGAAAATTTTAGTATCAAGTTGTGTAAGTTTTTTAATAATTTTAATCTATTAGTCTTAATAGTATAATCATTGTGATTAACAATTACATTATCAAAAAACATTGAGATTGGTTCATTCATTTTAGTTAAGCAATTAATCAAATAATCCTGAGATTTTTCACAATTACCTTTTTCTATAATTTCTTTTGAAAAAGAATTGGTAAGATTGTAAATATTTTCTTCTTCAATAGTGTTAAAAACTCTTAAATCTACTTGAAATTCATTATTATTTGAAAACTTTTCATTTTTAAGAATATTATTAATACGTTTGAAATTTGCTAAAAATTTTGTAAAATCATCATTTTTTGTGAATTTTCTTATACTTTCAATTCTACTTGAAATTACTTTGATTGGTATGTCATTAATATTTTTTGTCTTTAAAACTGAATTAACTAGATCAACTCTATTATTTTGATTGGAAAGCACAAATTTTAATTTATCAATAATAAAATCAATTACGCTAAGTTTTATTGATTTTGAAGAGCAACCATATTCTTTTAAAGATGGTTCAATGAGTTCATTTAACGACATGTTAAGTTTCAAATTAAGTAAGATTTGAACAATTGAAAAACTATTTCTTCTTAAAGCAAATGGATCTTTAGAACCAGTGGGGTTCTTACCAATAGAAAAAAACCCTACCAAAGTATCAATCTTATCAACCGTTGATAATAAAGATCCAAGTTTTGTTTCTGGCAATTCATCAGAAATACCCTTAGGTTTATAATGTTCAAAAATAGCATTAGATACTTCTTCATATTCGTTTTTAATTTTAGCATAATGCCCACCCATAATCCCTTGAAGTTCAGGAAATTCTATAACCATTTCTGAGACAAGATCTGCTTTTGATAAAAGGGCTGCTTGTTTAGCTAATTCTGATTTAACTCCAAAGGCCTTTGCAAAAATTATAGAAAGGTTGGCCATTCTTTGAGTTTTATCATGCAAGGATCCTAAAGACTTATAAAACAATACATGTTTAAGTTTTTCATTCCAATTTTCAAATGTATTTGCAATATCATTTTCAAAAAAATAACTGGCATCGGATAAACGAGCTTTTAAAACTCTCTCATTTCCTTCAATAACTCTAAAATCCCTATCCTTTTCTTTAATGCTATTGGCAACAAATAAAAATTTTGACTCTAAATTATTTTCTTTGTCTGTGATTGAAAAATACTTTTGATGCACACGCATTGCTGTTGATAATACTTCTCTTGGAAGTTTCATAAATTCTTTGCTAATTGAACCAATAAGAATATTAGGATACTCTACAAGACCTACAACTTCTTCGAGTAAGGACTTATCATAAACTAATTTTAATTTTCCCTTATCAAGTAAAGATGATGTGTCATTGATAATTTTTTCTAATCTTTTATTTCTGTCTAAAATTACATAATTTTCTTCTAATAATTGTTCATAATTTTCTATCTTATTTATAACAATCTTTTTATCAGTATATCTATGTGAAAAAGTAAAATTAGTAAAACTTAAAAAAACATTTTTTCCTATTTCTACCTTACCTTTAACAACATCATCATTAATAAGCAAAACAATATTTCTAAGAGGTCTTGCCCACTTTAAGTCTGTATTTGCCCATCTTTGACTTTTAGGCCAAACAATACCATTGACTATTTCACTAATTATATCTGGCAAAATTTCATAAGTTTTTTGACCTTTGATCATTTGAGAATGAAAATAGAATTTCCCATTATTTGTTTCTTTTATTATAGTTTCATCTAATTTTAATTGATTAGATTTTAGAAAACCATCAATTGCTTTTTGATTAGCATCAAATCTCGGTCCCCTCTTTTCTATTTCTTGATCTTTTTGCTCTAACTCAATACTTTTAATTATAATTGATAGGTGTCTTGGACCACTGAAAGTTTTAAAACTTTCAAAAGCTATATCTCTTTGTGTTAGAGACTTTACGAACAAATTTTGTAATTGTATTTCAGAGTTTAATTGCATCCTTGCGGGTATTTCCTCAGAAAAAAACTCTAAAAGTAAATTGCCTCTACCTTTTTCCATATTATTCATTTAATTTACCCATCCAAGCAAGACAAGAAGATCTTGCCATATTTCTAACTCTTAAGATGTATGATTGTCTTTCTGAAACAGAAATAACGCCTCGTGCATCTAATAAATTGAAAATATGACTTGCTTTAATACATTGATGATATGCAGGTAGCGCTAAAAGATTTTTCTTATCATCTAATAAATTTTTGCACTCAGTTTCAGCATCATTAAACTGCTTAAATAAAGAGGATGTCTGAGATTTTTCAAAATTATATTTAGAAAATTCTTTTTCTTGTTGTAAAAAAATATCACCGTACGTTTTGCCACCCTTATTTTTATCGACACCATCCCAATCTAAATCATAAACATTGTCAATTTTTTGAATAAACATAGCTAATCTTTCAAGGCCATAAGTGATTTCACTTGCAACAGGTTTTACCTCAATACCACCTACCTGTTGGAAGTACGTAAATTGACTTATTTCCATTCCATCACACCAAATTTCCCAACCTAAACCTGAGGCGCCAAGAGTTGGACTTTCCCAATCATCTTCTACAAATCTAATGTCATGGTTTTTAGGATTAAGACCAATGAATTTTAAACTCTCTAAATATAAATTTTGTATATATTCAGGAGATGGTTGAATTATGACCTGAAATTGATAATAGTGCTGAAGTCTATTAGGATTTTCACCATATCTCCCATCAGTTGGTCTTCGGCAAGGTTGGACATATGCTGCCTTCCAAATTGGATCTGGACCCAAAACTCGAAACACTGTTGCAGGATGGAAAGTACCTGCTCCTACTTCTAAATCATATGGTTGCAATAAAACACAACCTTGGTCAATCCAAAATGATTGAAGGCTAGTAATAATTTTTTGAAACGAATTACTTACACTCATATGATTTATTTATTTTAAGCTAATTATAATATTAAAGACCTAAAGCTTTGAAAATGAAATTTTATATTTATTAAGAATTAGTACACTCTTTATTATTACACTTTTTTCCAGTACTCCACAATCCACAAACATCACATTTAAATGCATCTATACCTTTTTTATTTATATCGTCATTTTCTTTTTTTTGATCGTTTTTGTCTATGTTAAGTTTTCTTTTTTCAATTATTTTGAATAAATACCAGACTGTAATTAATATTATAATAAGCCAAAAAATTTTACCTACTGAAAGCATCATTTTATAATCCAAATTTTTTAAAACTAATTCTTTCTTCAATTTTATTTATAAAGATATCTATGGCCCCTGAAAATAAATTACTAAAACCAAAAAATTTCTTCTTGGGTGCGAACTCTCTAATTTTAACGTTTTCACCAAACCTCTGTTTTAATACAGATTTCATTTCCCCGTAATCATCTATTAATCCTAGTTCAAGGCTTTTTTCCCCTGACCAAAAAGCCCCTGTAAATAAGTCCTTATTTTTATTTGTGATTTTACTTCCACGTCTTGACTTTACAAATGATATAAACTGATTATGCAATTCTTTTTGTATATCTTTTAACCTTTTAATATCATCTTTATTTTCAGGTAAAAATGGATCCAAAATTGCTTTATTTTCACCAGATGTATAAAGACGGCGATCAACTCCAATTTTTTTGATAGCTTTGTCAAAACCAAAGCCAGAAGAAACAACACCAATAGATCCAATTATTGATGCCTTACTTGCAAAAATCTCATCAGCCGCACATGCAAGCCAATAACCACCAGAAGCAGCTACATCCTCAACAAATGCTAATACAGGTATATTTTTTTCTTCAGACAAATCTCTTATACGCTTAGATATCATCTCAGATTGAACAGGCGAACCACCTGGAGAGTTTATTTGTAGAGCGACAGCCTTCAAATTTTTTGTAGAAAAGGCTTGCTCAATAACCTTATCAAGTTCATATAAATTTAAACCTTTTCTTCTTCCCATATTTGGCGCAATTATTCCACTTAAGGGTATAGTTGAAATATTTTGTGACTTTCTAAAAAAAGAAAGAATCATTTAAACTCCTATAATTTAAAAAATATTTTAATTTACATTTATTAAGTTAATACAACATTTATTTAATTACTTAAATAAATTGTTTATAAAAAATTAAATATGCCGTTGTTACTATATGTTTTAGCTTTTTTGTCTATTTTTCCTTGTTTGTTGAACAATCTCAGTCCGGGCATTAATTCAGTAGGACTAACGCCACCCTTCTTAGCAAAAAGTATCAATCGTTTTGAAGAATGTTTTTGATTAGGCCAAATTGGAAAAATTTTAAAAGATCCTGTTTTTTTACCAAGGCTTATTAGGGATTTTTCAAGGAGTCCAGTTGGAATGATTAAGAAAATTATACCTCCATGCTTTAGTAATTTAAGTGAATTATCTATCCAGCTTTCATAATCAATTATTCTCTTGGCACAATTGTTTAGATCATTTTCTGATTTTTTTCGTTGTTGGTCATAAAAAGGTGGATTAGTTACTACAATATCAAAGCTATTTTTTAGGTTACTATCAATATTAAATATGTCTCCTTTAATTGCATTAATTTGTTTTTGAAAATTATTTATTATGATATTTTCATTTGCAATATCTAGGAAGCTATCATTATTCTCAATTGCGGTAATATTAATTTTATTATTTTGATAAGCGATTATTAAACTGATTGCACCCACTCCAGAACCAACATCTGCCAGTGAAATTTTGTTTTTCTTAAATTTTTTTAAGTAACCGTTAACAAAAGCTGCTAAAAAGACTGCCTCAAATCCATATCTAAAACCTTTTTTAAACTGTTTTATTGAAATTTTACCTTTTAGAATTTTGTCAACACTTAAATTTTTGGAAAACATAAATTCTCCCTAATTAAAATTATATAAATGTTTAATATATATAATAACCAAGTTATAATATAAAAATTAACCTTTGGAAAATGCTTATGAATAAACTAAATACCGAAAATTCCGAGAATAGCATTTTAAAACTAAGACAAGCATTAGAGAAAAACCTTGAAGCAGTAGATCAGGAGATAATACTTAGACTAAACAAGTCAATTCCACTTATTAAAGACATTGGGAAACACCTCATTAACGGCTCTGGTAAAAGATTGCGTCCTCTTTTAACATTAGCTATGGCTGCACAATTCAATGATTACTCAAAAAATCCAATCATATTAGCAGCAGCAGTAGAATTTATTCATACAGCAACTTTATTACATGATGATGTGGTAGATGAGTCAAATTTAAGGAGAGGAAATAAAACTGCCAATATAATTTGGGGTAATGAATTTAGTGTTTTAGCTGGAGATTTTTTATTTGCGCAATCATTTGAACTGATGGTGGAAACTAAGTCAATAGACGCTTTATCAAGTTTAGCAAGTGCAGCATGCAAAATTACTCAGGGTGAATTTCAACAAATGCAAATCTCAAACAAACCAGAAACCCCTGAAAAAGATTACTTTGAAGTTATTGGGAAAAAAACAGCTGAGTTGTTTGGTGCCTCATGTAAAAGTGGTGTTATCGTTGCTGGTGGAAATATTCAGCAACAGAACGCCGCTTACGATTATGGTTTCAATTTAGGAATAGCATTTCAAATCATAGATGATCTAATGGATTTTAATAATTTACCTAATAAAATGGGAAAAAACTTGGGAGATGATTTTAAGCTAGGAAAAACCACACTACCTGTTATTTTGGCTTGGCAAAAAAGTAATGCCAAAGAAAAACAATTTTGGATCAAAACTCTTAAAGAATTAAATCAGGAACCTCATGATTTTATGAATGCAATTGAAATTTTTAACAAATATAATATTTTTGAAGACTGCAAAAAGAAAACTCAGGAATTTATTTCCTTATCTATTAAGTATTTAGAAATATTTCCAGATACAGAAATCAAAAATAATTTAGTCGGTTTGGCAAATGAAAGCATTGAAAGATCAAATTAAGAAAATGGTTAATTCAGAAAAAATAAATAATCGAACAAATATTGATAACAACGATGTTAGAGAAAAAATTAAAAAATTAATAAAAAAAAAGAACTTTAATCTTCGTGATTTATCAAGAAACATAAAAAAAAATGATGCTTATTTGCAACAATATTTGTATAGGGGAACACCCAGGATTCTTCCCGAAGAGTATAGATTAATGTTAGCTGAAATACTTGATGTGAACGCAAATGAATTGATGCCAAATTGGTTAAAAGACCTATCTTCTCAAGAACAATTTTTTGTATTAAGTAATATAGAAAATAAAGTTAATAATATAAACCAAATATCATTTTCTAAAGAATTATTAATTGGCTTAGATTTTTTTAATAAAAAAAATTTATTTTTTTTTCAAACCGTTGCCTCAGGTGGCCATATAATTACCATTGTAGATATTAGTGAAAAAAAATTCACAAAACCTGATATTTATTTGCTTAAAGATAAAAAAAATTACTTTCTAGCTATCATTGAATCCAGCAAGTTTTCTCAAGAAAAATTAAGTGTAAAACCATATTTTAATAAATTTTCTCCTTTCCAAATCAGCTCAGATCTTTTGAATATTAGTGGTAAAATTTTATGGCAATGTTCTAATATTTTTTCAAAATGAATAGGCTTAAAAAATTAAAAAAAAATATAGATAAAAAACTTTTAAAGATCAAACATATTGGATCTCAAGGTGAAGGGGTCTCTAACTTAATAACTGAAATAAATTATAAAGAAAATGATTACACTTTTTTTATCCCTTTTACTTTACCTGAGGAAATAGTTGTTGTTAAACCAATTCTCTCTAGTTCTGAAGGTGTTAGAGCTGATTTAATTGAAATAAAATTATCATCACCAAAAAGAATTGATCCTAAATGCGAACATTTTTTTCAATGTGGTGGATGTTTACTTCAGCATTGGAACTTTAAAGATTATTCATCTTGGAAAGTTAATAAAATCTCTGTGCCAATTCTAAAAATATCTCCAACAACAAACATTAAACCAATTAAAACGTCTTCTACAAGAAGCCGTAGACACGCTAAATTAAAAGCAAAAAAAAATGAATCTATTACAACAATTGGATTTAATGAGTACAGAAGTAAATTTATTACAAAAATTAAAAAATGTATAATTATAGACAAAGAGCTTGAAAAATTTATTCATGTTTTAGAAAAACCATTACACCAACTTCTTTGTGTAGGTGATGAGATTGATATTCATATGAATCTTCTAGATAACGGAATTGATCTGCTCATAAATGGCATAGATAAAGTAGACTTTCATAAATTAAACATGTTTATTGACGCTATTTCAACAAGTACAGTTGTCAGATTTTATAGAAAATTAGAGGATAATACTAACGAATTACTATTTAAAAGAGATATTTCAAGTTTGTCTAACAAGTCTTTTTCATCTTTTACTTTACCTCCTCCCAGTGGATTTCTGCAAGCGACTGTAGAAGGAGAAAATGCAATTCTTAATAGTATCATTCAAGGATTAAACGAAAACAAAAAAACAAAACTGATTTGTGAATTATTTTGTGGAAGTGGCACAATAACTTTACCATTATTGAAAAAAAATTTTAAGATACATGCTTTTGAATTAGATAATGAGTCTTTAAAAGCAGTAGAAATTGCCAGCCGAAAACAAGGTGTTGGGAATAGGATCACAACAAAAGTAAGAGATTTGAAAAATTTACCTTTAACATCTAATGAGCTAGCTAAATATGATGCAATTATTGTTGATCCACCTCGTTCAGGTGCAAAAATTCAATTTTCAAACATAGCAAAATCAAATGTAACAACCATAATAAGTATATCTTGTAATGTTAATACTTTTATACGAGACTCTAAAATATTAATTAGAAGTAATTATAAATTAAAATGGGTACAGCCAATTGATCAATTTTTATTTTCTGCACATGTTGAGTTAGTTGCGCTTTTTCAACTAAAATAAAAAAATGTTAATAAAAAAATCTATTTCTATTAAAAAACATAGGACGTCATTATCTCTAGAAAAAGAATTTTGGAATGCTTTAAAAATCATTGCTAAAGAAAAAAAATGTTCTATAGAAAGTTTAGTTACTAAGATTGATTCTGAAAGGAGAGCTTCACTTGCATCTTCAATAAGAGTTTATCTTTTAAAATTTTACATGAAAAATTAACCTGTTATTCCAATTTGCCACGGAGCAAATTCATGGCGACCAAGGTTAAGGATTTCACTTTTTGTTTTTTTACCTGAGGCAAAAGAAATAAATTCTTCAAAAATTATTTTACCCATTTCTTCAATGTCTTTATCTCCGTCTATTACTAAACCACAATTTATGTCCATGTCTTCATACATCTTTTTATAAAGAGAAGAATTAGTTGCTAATTTTATTGAAGGAGTTGGTTTAGCCCCAAAACATGACCCCCTACCTGTCGTAAATGCTATTAAATTTGCTCCACCTGCAATTTGACCAGTCGCTGAAACAGGATCAAATCCAGGTGTGTCCATAAAAACAAATCCTTTTTCATCAACTCTCTCTGCATAATTATATACTTCCATCAAACCCGTTGTCCCACCTTTCATTGCTGATCCCAAAGATTTTTCTAATATATTAGCAAGACCACCTTTTTGATTTCCTGGGCTAACTATTCCATTTATTTGTACGTCTCGACCAACTGCATAAATATTCTTCCACCAGTCCACACGATCCAATAATTTTTCTGCAACCGTAGAATTTACAGCTCTTGCAGTTAAAGTATTTTCAACACCATATATTTCAGGTGTTTCTGACAAAATAGCAGTACCACCATGACTTACAAGTATATCTACAGCTTTCCCCAAAGAAGGATTAGCAGATATAGATGAAAAAGCGTCTGATCCTCCACACTGAAGGCCAACCATTAGATTAGATAAAGGGACTTCTTCTCTTAAGATTTTATTCGCCTTTTCTAACATACTTTCTACAATTTTAATTCCAGCTCTAATTGTTGCAGTAGTACCACCATTATCCTGCATAACTAAAGTTTTTAAATTTGCATTTTCTGTAAGTCCTTGATGAGAAAACAAACCTCCAACCTGACACCTTTCACAACCAAGGCCAACAACTAAAGATGAAGCAACATTTGGGTGACTTATATACCCCCCTAAAGTTCTATTTAGCAAATCCATAGGTTCCCCTGATAATTCCATTCCACATCCAGTTGAGTGGCTGAAGGCAGCTACACCATCTACATTGGGATAGTTAACAAGTTTGTCTGGTGTAAAATATGTTGCAATTTCATGCACAACAGTTGCTGAGCAATTTACCGTTGAAACTACTGCAATAAAGTTTCTAGTACCAACACGACCGTCCGTTCTTTTGAAACCTGAAAACGTTCTCTCACTTGATGAATTAACAAACCTGGTTGGAAGATACTTAGAACAAAATTTATGTTCTCGACCAAACTCCTTAAAAACAACATTTGAATTAGTTAAAACTTGTCCTTTCGCTAAATCTGAATCTGCAAAACCTATTATTGTTCCATATTTATAAATCGGACTATCTTTAAGAATATTCACTTTAGCAATTTTTTGACCTGAAAGTATTGGAGCATCTAATGTTAGATCAAAATCTTCTAGGTGTTGATTAGCATTGATATTATCTACTGCAATAATGATATTATCTGCATCATTTAAAAGTATTGCATTAGAAGCCTTTACATTAATTTCTTTTTTATCCATTCTTAACCTCATGTATAAACTAATTATTGTTTTGAGTCCTTAACCAGTCTTCAAATACTTTTTTTTGAATTTCATCAGTCAATGGATATAATCCTCGAATTGACGCTCCCTGTTGAACCTGATGTATGACATAATCCTCATATATTGTCATAGATTTAACTTCATCAGAAATTTCTTTTATAATTTCATTTGGAATCACTACAACTCCTTCTTTATCACCAACTATTAAATCATTTGGCCAAACTGCTACATCTCCACAACCAATAGGTTTGTTTATATCTATGGCTTGATGCAAAGTAAGATTTGTCGGAGAAGATGGTCTATTGTGGTAAGCTGGTATATCCAAATTCTTTATTTCATCAGAATCTCTTAATCCGCCGTCAGTTACTATCCCAGCGCATCCTCTAACCATTAATCTTGTAACCAAAATAGCTCCCGCTGAAGCTGCCCTTGGATCCTTTCTACTATCAAAAATTAAAACGTAATCTTTTGGACATTCCTCAATAGCTACCCGTTGAGGATGCTTTGGATTTTTAAATACTTCTATACCATTGAGATCCTCCCTTGCTGGAATATACCTAACCGTATAGGCTAATCCCACCATGTTTGGTAATTTTGAATTTAGTGGAAAAACTCCTTGAATAAATTGATTTTTTAGTCCTTTTTTGAATAAAGCGGTGCAAATTGTTGCCACACTTGAGTTTGAAAAAATTTTCTTTAATTCATTTGTTAACATTCTTAACCTCTAAAAAATATCTGGTTCTTTCGCAGAAATTCCAAAATCTGTCTCTAAAAAATCAAAATCACAACCTTCATTTGCTTGTTTCACGTGATTGCTATACATCCACAACCAACCTCTGCCAGCTTTTGGATTATTTTTTTTAACTTTCTTTTTTCTCTCCAGCAAAGTTTTCTCGTCAACTAGCATATTAATTGATCTTAAATTTACATCAATCTCTACAATGTCTCCCGTTTCTAATAAAGACAATGGACCACCAATATAACTTTCTGGAGCAACATGAAGAATACATGCACCATAACTAGTCCCACTCATCCTTGCATCAGAAATTCTAACCATGTCACGAATACCTTTTTTAAGAAGTTTTTTTGGTATTGGTATCATACCCCACTCTGGCATTCCAGGTCCACCAATAGGTCCAACATTTCTTAACACTAATACATGATTTTCTGTTACATCTAGCTTATCACTGTCAATAATTTCTTTCATTTCTGCATAACTATTAAAAACCAAAGCAGGACCCATATGTTTCAAAAATTTCTTATCACAAGCGGCTGGTTTTATAACACATCCATCTGGAGCCAAGTTACCTTTCAAAACAGCTAAAGATCCTTCTTTATAAATTGGATTGTCTAATGATCGAATTATATCTGGATTAAGTGTCTCTTTTCCATCTATAAGCTCTTTTAGTTTAAAACCTGACACAGTTATTTCATCTAAGTTAAGTTTATCTGCTAAAGAATGCATCAAAGATAAAATACCACCAGCATAAAAAAAATCTTCCATTAAATAATCTTTTCCTGATGGTCTAATATTAGCTATCAAAGGGATAATTCTACCTTTTTTATCTAAATCATCCATTGTTAAGTTTATACCAGCTCTTCTAGACATTGCTATTAAATGGATAATGGCGTTAGTAGAACATCCCATAGCCATAGCAACAGTGACAGCGTTTTCAATTGATTTTTCAGTTATAATTTTTCTTGGTGTTAAATCTTCCCATACCATTTCGACTATTCTTTTTCCTACATTTGCGGACATTCTGATATGATTAGAATCTGCAGCTGGGATAGAACTTGCACCGGGGAGACATAGACCAATAGCCTCTGCAATAGCGGTCATTGTACTAGCTGTTCCCATAGTCATACAATGTCCATATGATCTAGCAATACCTGTTTCAACTTCTTCCCAATCTTTATTAGAGATATTTCCTGCTCTGAGTTCATCCCAATATTTCCATCCATCTGAACCACTTCCTAAAAATTTACCTTTATAATTACCTCTTAGCATTGGTCCCGCTGGCAAGAAAATAGTTGGCAAATTTAAAGTTATTGCTCCCATCGTCAAAGCAGGTGTAGTTTTATCACAACCTCCCATTAAAACTACACCATCAACAGGATGTGATCTAATAAGTTCTTCGACTTCCATTGATAACATGTTTCTATACAACATTGTGGTTGGTTTAACATACATTTCAGCAAGTGAAATAGCAGGAAGTTCAATTGGGAAACCACCTAATTGATAAATTCCTTTTTTAACATCTTCAACTCTTTGCTTGAAATGCATGTGACATGGTTGAATATCAGACCATGTATTTATGATACCAATTATTGGCTTGTTTTCCCAATCTTCTTTGTTTAACCCCATTTGCATAGCTCTAGATCTATGACCGAATGATCTTATATCATCAGGAGCAAACCATCTGTAACTTCTTAACTCATTATATTTTTTTTTCAATTTAAATCCTTTATTTTAATCTTTCTTAACTTTGGTTCTATTATAATTTAATTTCAAAGAAAAAATAAAAAAAATAAAGATTGAATTATTTATTATTGATTTTGGTAGGCCTGGAGGGACTTGAACCCCCAACCACTCCGTTATGAGCGGAGGGCTCTAACCAGTTGAGCTACAGGCCTTTATTTATATTTCAAGAGATTTATACTAGTACAATTTGACTATGTAAAGTGCAAGTATTTAAAGTTTAGTAGTTAGCTATCAAGAAATGATCTTAATTTTCTTGATCTTGTTGGGTGCTTTAGCTTTCTCAATGCTTTGGCTTCAATTTGTCTAATACGCTCCCTTGTTACGCTAAATTGTTGTCCAACTTCTTCTAAAGTATGATCAGTATTCATTCCTATTCCAAAACGCATCCTCAACACTCTTTCTTCTCTAGGGGTTAGACTTGCTAAAATCCTAGTGGTAGTTTCTCTTAAATTAGCGTGAATAGCAGCTTCTAACGGTTGGACTGCCATTTTATCTTCAATAAAGTCTCCTAAGTGGCTATCATCCTCGTCTCCCACCGGTGTTTCAAGAGAAATTGGCTCTTTAGCAATCTTTAAAACTTTTCTAACTTTATCAAGGGGCATAGAAATTTTTTCCGACAGCTCTTCAGGAGTAGGTTCTCTTCCAATTTCGTGAAGCATCTGTCTTGATGTTCTAACAAGTTTATTTATTGTTTCAATCATATGTACAGGAATTCTAATAGTTCTAGCTTGGTCTGCAATTGATCTTGTTATAGCTTGTCTAATCCACCAAGTAGCATAAGTTGAAAACTTATAACCTCGCCTGTATTCAAACTTGTCTACAGCTTTCATTAAGCCAATATTCCCTTCTTGTATTAAATCTAAGAACTGTAATCCTCTATTTGTATATTTTTTTGCAATAGATATTACTAATCTTAAGTTTGCTTCTACCATTTCTTTTTTTGCTCTTGCTGCTTCTCTTTCACCTCTTTGAATAATTTGAATCAGTTTTTTATATTCTTGTACTGGCATATTGACATTATTTACAAAATCAAAAACTTGATCGCATATTCTAATAATATCGTCATTATGATTTTCTGTGAATTTTTCCCACGCCTTTGATTTTCCTGGTTTAATTGCCCAATTGTGATTTATCTCATTTCCTACCCAACTACTAATAAAATCTTTTCTCTTAACACCTGAATTTTCAGCTAACCTTAGCAAGGATCCTTCGATATTAGTAATTTGTCGATTGAGGCCGTACATCTGATCAATTAGCTCTTCTTGTCTGTTGTTGTTAAGATAAATTTTTTCCATTTGTTCTATCAAAATAATTCTTAAATCTAATAGTCTCTTTTCTGAACGAGCAACTAAAACTTCTCCTTTTCTGAGCCTTGCAATTCTTCTTTCACTAAGAGTTAAAATTTCTTTGAATGTTTTAGAAACTTCATCAATCATTCCCAAAATTTGATCTTTAATTTCTGATTCCATTGCTACCAATGAAAGATTTATTTCATCATTATCCTCTTCATTATCCTCTTCATTATCCTCTTCATCCGTTAAATCACCATCTTGGTGATTGAGGTCTTTAACTTGTTTTTCTTTTACTTTTTTATTTTCAGAGTTATCAGAAACAATTTGAGCTTCAACATTGTTCAATTTAAAATCATTAATACTGTCAGATGGTAGAACTGGCTCATTAGCACCCCCATTTATTCGAGAATAAGTTGTCTCTAAGTCAATTATATCTCTCAACATCATAGTCCCATCGTCAACTTCATCTCTCCATCTTAGAAAAGCTCTCATTGCTAGTGGAGATTCATATATACCTCCCACCATTAATTCTTTTCCTGCTTCAATTCTTTTTGCAATAGAAATCTCACCTTCTCTGGACAAAAGTTCAACCGAGCCCATTTCTTTAAGATACATTCTAACAGGATCATCAGATCTTGAACCTTCCTCGTCAGACAAATTTCCAGCATTTTTTTCATCCACTTCTTCTAAAGAAGTTTCTTCTTGCTGATCTATTATGTTTAATCCCATATCATTGATTGCTGAATGAATATCTTCTATTTGTTCAGAGCTATATTCCCCTGGAGGTAAAGCTTGATTTAACTCGTCAAGAGTAACAAAACCATTTAATCTTCCCTTTTTAATTATAGATTTAATAGCTGAATTATTTAGATCTATGACAGGACTATCATTGCCTAATTTAGGAGTATTATTTTTGTTTTCATTTTTAGCCAGCATATATAAACTCACTTTTAAAAAAATTAAGATTAACGTATAATTTCAAAAAACTAAATATTTCTAATATCTAACAAACTTAATAATTCTCTAAAGATAGTACTTATATTTTCTTCTTTTAAATGTTCAAGATCAAAGTTTAATCTTGTAGGGTAATTACTTTGCATAAAATTATTGATTTGAATAGCAAAACCTTTATTAACCATTTGTTCTAGTAGATCTTTTGAACTTATTTCAGGACAATCAATTACAAGTCTCAGTATTGAATTCTTTAAACTATTAATGCCTTTATCCTTGAATTTAAGTAAAGATAATTTTTCGTCAAATAATAGACATATCTTTGGATATATTAACATTATATAAATAATAGCACCAATTTTAATTTCAACTCCTGTTTTGGGCATGTTATTTTTTGCAGAATACAACTTTTGATTGTTTGAGTTAATAAAATTTGTCTTGTTATAGGGATTTTTATTCTTTTCTCTAAATATCTTTATTTTTTTTTCTATTTCATCACGGTAAGCTAATCTTATATTATTGTTTTCAATTGTATTAACTTTTGTTCTAAGGTAATTCCAAGAAAAAGCATAACTTTCAGGTTCATTTTCTCTAATCAATTTTAAACCTTGGGACCAAAGCAATTCAAAAATCCCAATTGCTTTGTCCAATAGAGTTTCAAATTCTTTTAGTCCAAACTTATTAATAAATTCTTCTGGGTCTAGGTTGTCAGGTAAATAAACAAATTTTAATTTTTTATTCATTTTAATTTTTGGCAGATATCTTTGAAAAACTCTATCAGCAGCATTTTTACCTGCAAGATCACCATCAAAAACTAAAAAAGCTTCATCAACAATGTTGAAAATTTTTTCTATTTGATCATCTGTTAACGCGGTTCCAAGAGAAGCGACAGCAGGATAACCATTTAAATGAAGGCAAATAACATCAATATAACCTTCACAAACTATAAAACGTTTTTTATTGAGAAATTTTTTAGCATTAAAGATTCCAAATAATTGTTTACTTTTTATAAATAATGAAGTTTCAGGAGAGTTTATATATTTTGGATTTCCATCTCCCAAAATTCTGCCACCAAATGCAATCACTTTCCCAGAATTATTTGAAATAGGAAACATGATTCTTTGTTGAAAGAAAAAAACTAAATTTTTATCTTCATTTTTTTTTGCTAAACCTACTTCGATGAAATCATTAATAGAAAATCCCTCTTTTATCAAGGTGGTGACTAAATGCTGATTGGATTTTGAATTACCTGAATATCCTAAATTAAAACTATTTATACTTGAATCATTAAAACCTCTTTTATGTAAATAACTTCTGGCTTTTTCACCTAAGGGAGCTTTTAAATTATTTACATAAGATTCTGACACTCTTTTTAGAAGCTTAAAATAATTTGTGATTTTAGAATCTACAAAATAATCTTGTTTGCCAAAATTTATTCCTGCTTGATCAGCTAATTTTTTTAAAGCTTCTACAAAAGATAAATTTTCTGTGTCCATTAGGTAATTAAATATATCTCCATTTTTTCCACAGCCAAAACAATGATAAAAACCTTTATCATCTGAAATGTTAAAAGAAGGTGTTTTTTCCTTGTGAAATGGACATAGAGCTATGTAATTATTATTATCACGTTTTTTCAGAGACAAATTTTTACCTATAACTTCGGAAAGTTTAATAGAATTTTTAATTTCTTCTTTTAAATCCATAATTTTTCTTATTAACTTAATGAATTAAATACTATAATTGAGACAGTTTTTCTTTGACAACTTTACTAACGTAACCAAAATCCATCATTCCATCATATTTTTGTTTTATAATCTTTATAACTTTCCCCATATCTTTTATAGAATCAAATTCAGATGATTTAATAGTTTTATTTATTACCTCATCAATCTCTTGTTTCGAGAGTTGGCTGGGCAAAAAATTCGTGATTATCTCAATTTCATGTTCTTCTTTTTTTGCTAAATCTACTCTGTTGCCTTTAACATACAACTCAATTGATCCTTTTCTTTGTTTTATCATAGTCTGAAGTAAGGAAATAATTTCTTTGTCATTAACTTGTGAATCATGTCCTTTTCCTTTAGATAATATGTCTCTTTCTTTTATAGCTGCGAGTATCAATCGAAGAGTGCTAATTAGATTAGTATCTTTTTTAATCATTGCTTCTTTTAAATTTTTTGAAACTTTTTCTCTAATGTTCATTTGTTTTTCCTAATAACATTTGTTGATATATGTGCACCAAGTTTAATTTTAAGAAAATTGATAACATAATCTATAAAATTTTAATTAAATAATTTTAAATTTTATTGACGAAGATACCAATACATTCTAATTAAAACTTGATGAAAATTTTGTTTAAAAATTACTTCTTTTTAAATCCCAAAAATTCAATAAACATTTATTTTAAAAACCAGTTTAGAAACCTACAGGTGTGTAATGAATAATGTTAATAATCAGTTAAAAGATAGTGGCTATGTACCATTTAATCTTAATTCAATTAATAAAAATCATACATTAAATAGTATATTAATTTTAGACAATGGTTCATATTTTTTAGGAAGGTCTTTTGGTTCTAAAAAAGTAAGCTTAGGTGAAATATGTTTCAATACTTCCATTTCTGGCTATCAAGAAATAATTACAGATCCATCTTATACTGGACAAATCATAACTTTTACTTTCCCACACATTGGTAACATAGGATCCAACAAATTTGATGATGAAGGAAATACAAATTCTATTGCAGGTATTGTAGTTAGGCAACACCCAACAAACGACTCTAATTGGCGATCAGAAATCAGTTTTAATGAGTGGTTAATGAAAAATGATATACCAGGTATTTCTGGTATTGACACTAGATTGCTAACAAAAACAATACGAAAATATAAAAGCTGTAATGCAATAATATGTTACGATAAAACTGGAAACTTTAAAATTGAAGAGTTAAAAAATAAACTAAAAGAGCATCCAAAAATGGATGGTTTAAATCTTTCATCATCTATAACTACAAAAAAACAATATAAGTATACAGAAGGTATACATGAATTAATATCATCAGAGGTGTATAATTTAAAAAACTCCAAACCCAAAATTGCCGTTATAGACTTTGGTGTAAAACAAAACATATTAAGACACCTTGTTAACTTAAATGCAGAAGTTAATGTTTTTTCAGAAAACGCGTCTATTAATGATATAAAGAATTTCAAGCCAGATGGTGTTTTTTTATCAAACGGTCCTGGGGATCCATCAGCAACAGAAATAAAATGTAGAAAACTATTAAGTGCTTTATTTAAACTTAAAATTCCTGTTTTTGGAATATGTATTGGTCATCAATTAATTGGGCTATCGTTTGGAGCGAAAACAAATAAAATGCCTCAAGGTCATAGAGGAGCTAATCATCCTGTCAAAAATATATTCAAAAATAAAGTTGAGATTACCAGTCAAAACCACGGATATCAAATAGACTTAGATACTTTACCAAATTGTTTAGAAGTGACCCATACTTCTTTATTTGACAACTCAATAGAAGGTATAAAACATAAATCATTACCAATTTTTTCAGTTCAGTATCATCCAGAAGCTTCTCCTGGACCAACTGAGTCATCTTACTTGTTCAATGAATTTTTAAACTTAATAAAAGAATCAAAAAATGCCGAAACGTAAAGATATTGAATCAGTTTTGATAATTGGTGCTGGCCCTATCGTAATTGGACAAGCTTGTGAATTTGATTACTCCGGAGCGCAAGCTTGTAAGGCACTTAAAGAAGAGGGGATAAGAGTAATACTAATAAACTCTAATCCTGCTACCATAATGACTGACCCAATTATGGCTGATTCGACATATATTGAACCAATAGAAAGAAATACTATTGAAAAAATCATAGAAATTGAAAAACCAGATGCAATTCTACCTACTATGGGAGGTCAAACTGCTCTTAACGCAACGTTAGATTTATACAATTCTGGTATCTTAAAAAAATACGATATTGAAATCATTGGTGCAAAACCTGATTCAATAAATAAAGCAGAAGACCGAGAATTATTTAAAGAAAGTATGAATAAAATTGGTTTAGAGTCTGCAAAAGCTCAAATTGCAAAAAATATTGATCAAGCTAATTCTGCATTAGATTTTGTTGGTTTGCCAGCAATAATAAGGCCATCCTTTACTCTTGGAGGTGAAGGCGGTGGCATAGCTTATAACAAAGAAGAATTTCTTGAAATTGTAACTAACGGATTAAAATTATCTCCAACTACTGAAGTGCTTATTGAAGAATCACTTTTAGGGTGGAAAGAATATGAAATGGAAGTAGTAAGAGATAATGCAGATAACTGTATAATAATATGTTCTATTGAGAATGTTGATCCAATGGGAGTTCATACAGGTGATTCTATTACGGTAGCACCAGCTTTGACTTTAACAGACAAAGAATATCAGAAGATGCGTAATGCAAGTATTGCTGTTTTGAGAGAAATTGGAGTTGATACTGGAGGTTCAAATGTACAATTTGCCCTTAATCCAAAAAATGGAAGATTAATTGTAATTGAAATGAACCCAAGAGTAAGTAGATCTTCTGCGTTAGCGTCAAAAGCGACCGGTTTTCCAATAGCTAAAGTTGCTGCAAAACTTGCTATTGGATATACTTTAGATGAATTACAAAACGATATCACAAAATCCACACCTGCTAGTTTTGAACCTACAATAGACTATATTGTTACAAAAATTCCTCGCTTTACGTTTGAAAAATTTCCTGGATCAAATAATCTTTTATCTACTTCTATGAAATCAGTTGGAGAGGCAATGGCTATCGGAAGATCTTTTCAGGAGTCTCTTCAAAAAGCGTTAAGATCGCTTGAAACAGGATTGTCTGGACTCGATGATGTTTATTTTCCAGTTCAAAATGAAAATTCAAACAACAAAGACAATATTTCTGGCTGGTTAGCTGAACAAGTTCCAGAAAGAATATTGAGAATAGCAACTGCGTTTAGACATAAAATTTCAATTGAAGAAATTTCTAACATTACTGGCTGGGATAAATGGTTTTTAGAACAGATTTTAGGTATAGTTCAAGTTGAAGAATATCTAAAAACTAGTGATTATATTATGGATGAGATGTTTTTAAGAAGTATCAAATCTATGGGTTTTTCGGATGAACGTATTTCTGAAATAACTCAAATTAGTATTCAAAAAATTTATGAACTTAGGTCAAAATTTGGTATCTTTCCATCTTTTAAAAGAGTTGATACATGTGCAGCTGAATTTTTTTCAGAAACTGCGTATCTTTACAGTACCTATGAACAGAATAGTAATAATGAGTGTGAAGTTTACCCATCAAATAAAAACAAAATCATTATTCTTGGGGGTGGCCCTAATAGAATTGGACAAGGTATAGAGTTTGACTATTGTTGTGTTCACGCAGCTTATAGTTTATCTGAAATAGGGTTTGAAACAATTATGATTAATTGCAATCCTGAGACTGTTTCAACTGACTATGATACTTCAGAAAAATTATACTTTGAACCTCTTAATCACGAAGATGTTCTTTCTGTTATTGAAAAGGAAAACCAAAATGGCAAAGTAATTGGTGTGATTGTTCAATTAGGAGGACAAACTCCACTTAGGATTGCTACAAGTTTAGAAAATTCTGGTGTTAAAATTTTAGGAACATCAGTTCAAGCAATAGATTTAGCCGAAGATAGAAAAAGTTTTAAAGAATTACTGCAGACCTTGAAATTAAATCAACCCCTAAATGACGTCGCGAGTAGTAAAGATGAAGCCTCCGAGATCACAAAAAAAATTGATTTCCCTGTAGTAATTAGACCTAGTTACGTTCTTGGTGGTCGTGCTATGGAAATAATATATAACCAAGAGCAATTAGAAACTTATATAAATGAAGCAGTAAAGGTTTCTGGCGATAATCCAGTTTTGATTGACAGTTTTTTAAAAAATGCACTAGAAGTTGATGTCGATGCTATTTCTGACGGTAATGATACTTTCATTGCAGGCATTATGGAACATATAGAGGAGGCAGGGATTCATTCTGGAGATTCCGCATGTGCTCTTCCCCCACAAACGATTGAAAAAACAATAGTTGATGAAATAATTATACAAACTAAGAAACTTGCAAAATCTTTGAATGTTATTGGCTTCATTAATATACAATTTGCAATTCAAAATAAAAAAATATTTATATTAGAAGTTAATCCTCGTGGAAGTAGAACAATACCTTTTGTTGCTAAATCTACTGGAGTTCCACTTGTCAAAATTGCATCGCAAATAATGATTGGTAAAAAATTATCTGATTTTAAATTATCAAATAGAAAAATTAACCATATTTCAGTTAAAGAAGCAGTTTTTCCTTTCGCAAGATTTCCTGGCACCGATGTAATACTGGGTCCAGAAATGAAATCTACTGGTGAAGTAATGGGTATAGGTTTAACTTTTGGAGAAGCTTTTGCAAAAAGCCAATTTGGGGCAGGTATAAATTTACCTTTAGAAGGTAAAGTCTTCATATCAATAAAAGATGAAGACAAAAAAATTGTAGTGCCCATTGCTAAAAATCTTAAAAATTTAGGTTTTACAATATGCGCAACTTTAGGAACCGCAAAATATTTGAATGATAGTAAAATCGAAACTCAATATATAAAAAAAGTGATTGAAGGTAGACCAAACGCAGTGGATGCAATGTTATCTAAAGAGATTCAACTTGTGATAAATACAGCAGAAGGAAGAAATTCAATTAAAGATAGTTTTTCTTTAAGACAAACTGCACTTTTAAATAAAATACCTTATTATACTACTATTCAAGGTGCTAATGCAGCAACTCTTGCTATAAAGGCATTGAAAAGTTCTGAATTAAATATAAAGTCACTTCAATCATATTTTGAATAAAATATTTTTCTGTATTATATTTAAATTATTATAGTTAACGGAAATATAATTATGGATAAAGTACCTTTTACATTTTCTGGATTAGAAAAAATTAAGCTAGAATTAGATAATTTAAAGAAAATTGAAAGACCTCGGATAATACAGGCAATATCTGTTGCAAGGGAACATGGTGATTTAAAAGAGAACGCTGAATATCACGCCGCAAAAGAAAAACAAGCATTTATAGAAGGTCGTATTACTGAGCTTGAAGATGTAACTAGCAGAGCAGAAGTAATTGATCTAACTAAACTTTCAGGTGAAACTGTTACTTTTGGCACTAAAGTTAACATAGTAGATGAAGAAAATGAACAAGAAACAAATTATCAAATTGTAGGACCTTACGAGGCAAACTTAAAAGAAGGTCTAATATCTGTTGCATCACCAATTGCAAGAGCTCTTATAGGAAAGGAAGTAGGCACGTCTGTAGCAGTTACAACTCCAGGTGGCACAAAAAGTTATGAAATTTTAACTATCGAGGTTCTAAAATCATAGTCTCAAAGGGTATACCTGGTAATTTTTTAACACTCCTTATATTTAACGAAGTTTTAACATTACTTACTTTTGGAGCCTGGGTAAGATTTTGTGTTAAAAAAGATTGAAAGTCATCCCAATCTTTTGCAACTATTTTTAACAGGAAATCAACTTCACCAACTAGCATATGACATTCTCTAACTTCAGGGAAGTTAGATATATAGCTTTCAAATGTCTTGAGATCGTTTTCAGCTTGACTTTCAAGCCCTACATAAGCAAACACCGAAACCTTGTAACCTAATAATTCTGAGTTTACAATAGCATTATAACCAAGTATTAAATTTTTTTGTTCTAATGAATTAACTCTTCTTAAGCAAGATGGAGGAGAAATCCTTAATTTTTTAGCAAGCTTTACATTAGTGATATCACTATTCATTTGTAACTCATTAAGTATTCTTAGATCAATATTATCTAATTTGTTTTTTTCATTTTTCATTTAATCAATACTTCTTTATAATGAACATAATAAAGATTCTGTAATAATATTAATATATAGCCCCATAATAAACAATTTTATTTCAATAAAAATTTTTTTACTTATATTTAAGAGAACATAAAAGGAAAAAAGATAAAGACACAAAGTAAAAATGAAACTTGGATATTATCAGACAGTACCAAGGGTATGGAAAATCAGTCAATTGCTCTAGCAAAAATGTTAAATGCTAATTTTAAATTAATTAATTATGATCCTCCATATTTTTTAAAAAAATTTCCGATGCTTGGAAAATTATATGTTCCATATTTTTTACGACAAAAATTAGATACAGATATACTACCCTCAATTATTGTTACTACAGGAAGAAGGATGGCTGGGACATCCATTGCCCTAAAATCTATTTTAAAGAATAATGTTAAAACTATACATATCCAAAATCCTAAATTATCATTTAACAATTTCGATTTATTATTAATTCCAGAACATGACAGGATAAAAGGTAAAAATGTAATTCAAACAAAAGGTGCCCTTTGTTTTTATGAAGAAAAAGATTTCAAAAAGTTCAAAAAACCAAATTTAAAAAAAATAAAAACTAAAAAAAATACGGTTTTATTAATGATTGGAGGTAACAGCAAAAAACAAAAACCAGATAATAGCGAATATTTTGAGTTAAGTACTAAGGTGATACAAGGAGTTAAAAAATTAAATGCACAATTGATAGTTACCGTGTCCAGAAGAACACCAAATAAAGCAATTAAAATATTGCAATCCACTTTTTCAAAACATTTAAAGGACTTTAAGATACTCTCTTCAGAAGAAAATAAGCTTTATCCAAAAATTTTAGAAATAATTGATTACACTATTGTCACAAGTGACAGCGTTAATATGATTTCAGAGTTAGCAACACTATCAAAACCATTATTTATTTTTCACTTTTCAAAGAAAAATAGAAAAATTTCATTTTTTATATCAAATCTTAAAGAATTAAATATTGTTCAAGACTATCATGGTAATTTATTTAAATTTGAAAAAAGTAAACTCCAAACAAATAAAATTACCATATTACAAGTAAACAAGTTTTTCGGATCCAAGTAAATAACCAAGTTTTCTAATTTTATTGATCTTCTCATAAAGTAATTTCCAGTTATCATATTGATCGATTTCTCTCCAAATATGTTCAACCTCTCCAATTAACAAATTTTGTCTGTTATTATCTAATTGACGTTTCTTATCTAAAACGCCTTTAGTTGGAAGACAGTCTTTTAAAATTTCAACAATTTTTGAAAATTCTTTGTTTTTATATTTTTTTCCATAATTAGTTTTAAGACAATCAACAACAGAATCTCTTCCTCCGTAAAAATCATAAAACATGTTAGCGTAGTCAATTTTGTTTTTCTCGCTCTCATTTAACAAAATTGTCATTATTTCAATTAGATCATTGTTACTAATATTTTGTATTCCCAATCTCCAACAAAAATGATTTTTTAATGACTCATGAAATTTTTTAGAAAATTGATTCAAAGTTTCAATTATTATTTTTTCGTCTATAAATTCATTTAAACTTTTCCCTAACTGGGTAAGTGCCCATAATGCAGCCTCAGGTTGTCTCCCAAAAGAATATCTTCCGTTACTATCAAAATAAGCAGCTGTGAAAGAAGTATTTGCAAATTCTATAAATCTCCAAGGGCCATAATCAAATACTTCTCCAGTGACGTTGAAATTATCAGTATTTAAAACTCCATGGACAAAACCTGAAGCAATAATTCTGCCAATTGATTCTGCTATTCTTTTAACACTTTCTAAAAATATGTCTTCAGCTAAAGTTTTAATACATTTATTAGGTTTGATATTAGCAAAATAGTTTTTACTAAGGTACTTTAATAATAGTTCAATGTTTTCATAATCATTTAGATATTTTAATCTTTGAAATGTACCTATTCTTATATGACTATTGCTTCTTCTGACAAGAACAGCTGATCTTGTTGGGGAAGGTTCATCATTTCTTTGCAATTCTTCTGCAGTTTCAATAATGGAAAAAGTTTGACTCGTGGACACACCTAAAGCAGTCAAAAATTCAGTTGCTAATAATTCTCTGACTGCCCCTTTTAAAGTAAGTCTACCATCCCCTCCTCTACTATATTTTGTTTGTCCAGATCCTTTTGTTCCTAAATCCCATAAAATACTATTTTTATCTAAAATTTGTGCTAGCAGAAACCCTCTTCCATCACCTAAGTCAGGATTATAATAACCAAATTGATGGCCATGATATTTTAATGCTAATGGCTTATGAAGACACCCGGGAAGTTTTTCAAATTTACCAAAATATTTAATCCACTCATTATCGTTTAATTGGTCTAAGTCAAGTAATTTAGCAGCTCTATCATTTCTAAATCTTAAAATGTGACGAGGAAACTTTGCTGGTGTGGCAATATGATAAAAGGAGTCACCTAAATTAAAATGATTATTTGCAACTTTGGCTTTATTTATCATTCTTAAACCAAACCATGTTTATCTAAAGAGTTTATCCTGCAAAGTTTTTTCTAATCCTTTGTACAAGTAGG
Organism: uncultured SAR116 cluster alpha proteobacterium; assembly: GCA_902619615.1. Taxonomy (GTDB): domain Bacteria; phylum Pseudomonadota; class Alphaproteobacteria; order Puniceispirillales; family Marisalimonadaceae; genus Marisalimonas. The sequence continues at coordinate 39,691 of CACNFD010000004.1, forward strand.
ATACTTGCTCTTCATAACCATTATATTTAACAGTAGGTATTCTACCATCAATGCCCAACTGCTGTTCTGTTTCTTGAGACCATCTAGGATGAGAAACTTTAGGATTAACATTTGCCCAAAAACCATACTCATTTTGGGCAAGTTTTTCCCACATTCCAATTGGTCTCTCACTCACAAAACTTATTTTTACAATTGATTTTATAGACTTGAAACCATACTTCCATGGCAAAACTAAACGCAGAGGAGCTCCATTTTGATTAGGAAGGGGTTTCCCATAGATCCCAGTAGCAAAAAAAGTTAGGTCATTTTTAGCTTCTTCAATTGTAATACCCTCTTTGTACGGCCATGGATACCATTGTTGTTTTTGTCCTGGTGCTATTTCAGGGTTATAAAAAGTTTCAAACTTTAAAAATTTTGCATTAGTTTTTGGCTCAACTAGTGATAAAATTTTATTTAAAGGGAAACCCGCCCATGGCACTGTCATAGACCAAGCTTCGACACATCTAAATCGATAAACCCTCTCTTCAATACCACCAAGTTTTTTTATTAAATCATTTACGTCAATAACCATTGGATTATCTACCAACCCATCGATAGTTATTGACCAGGGTTCAGTCTTTAGCTTAGAGGCTCTTCTCCAAATATTTTTACTTGATCCAAACTCATAAAAATTTGTATAAGTTGTAGCTAAACTTTCAGGAGTTAGGGGTGTGCTGATTGTATAAGACTTATTCACTTCCGGAGGATAAAGCGAACTATAAGCAGGACGAGATATAAAAGATGTACCAGGTAAAAATAATGAGCCTGCACCTAATTTTTTTAAAAAATCTCTTCTAGTATTATAAAAGTTTTCTGGAGTAACTTTATTATCTTTTAATTTCCAAACTTTCTTTATTTTATAAAATGCCATTTTTAAAACTCCAGTATTTAAGAAAGAGTTAAGACAGCTTTTTCGATTCTGTTCATTGCTTCTTTTAAAACTTCTAAACTGGTTGCGTAAGACACTCTAAAATATGGTTCTAGACCAAAAGCTACCCCAGGTACTGCAGCAACTTCGGCGGACTCTAAAAGCCATTCCACAATTTCAGCATCATTGTTGAGGATTTTTCCATTTTGTATTTTCTTACCTATTAAACCTGACACGTTAGGGTAAGCATAAAACGCTCCTTCAGGTAAAATGCAAGAAATACCATTTATACTATTAAGTTTATCAACAACAAAATGCCTTCTTTCATCAAAGGCTTTTAAACAAGGATCTAAGAATTCTTTACTACCACTTATACCAGCTAATGCAGCATACTGTGAGATTGATGATGGATTAGAAGTTGATTGACCTTGGATCTTAATCATTGCTTTGATAAGTAATGATGGTCCTGCTGCATAACCAATTCTCCAACCAGTCATGCAGTAACTTTTAGAAACACCATTTACCGTTAAAATTCTATCTTTTAAATTTGGTGCAACTTGTGCCAAAGTATAAAATTTAAAGTTATCATATACAATATATTCATAAATATCGTCTGTCATTACATATAAATTTTCATGTTTTCTAACCACATTTGCGATCTCTTCTAGTTCACTTATGGAGTAACACGATCCAGTTGGATTAGACGGACTATTCAGTATTAGCCATTTACTATTTTTGGTTATTACCTTTTCTAGAGCTTCTCCAGTAAGTTTAAAGTTAGTTTCTGAAGAACAATCTACAAATATTGGTTTACCACCCGCTAATAATGTCATATCAGGATAGGAAACCCAATAAGGGGCTGGAATTATTACTTCATCGTCTTTATTTAAAGAACTCATCAAAGCATTAAACAAAATTTGTTTTCCACCAGTTCCAACAATGACGTTACTTACATCATAATTTAAATCATTATCCTTTTTGAATTTTTCTACAATTGATTGTCTTAATTCTGGGATACCTTCTATATTAGTATACTTTGTATATCCGCTATTAATTGCATCAATGGCGGCTTGCTTAACATGTTGAGGTGTATCAAAATCAGGTTCTCCAGATGATAAACCAATGACCTTTTTCCCCTCTCTTTTAAGTTGAGTAGCTTTTGCAGTTATAACCATTGTTGCAGAAGGTTTAATCCTATTTAAACTGTCAGAAATAAAAGTCATTTAACTACTCCAAAATATATGATTACCATTTAGCTTTACTACAATTTATTTGAGACTAACATCTTTTTTATTAATTAATTAGTTATTATTTGATATACATAATTAATCACAAAACTTATTAATATGAATAATATTGAAAAAATTGAAAATAATACAATTATACCCTCTAAATCCATTTTTAGTTTAAATTCAAGCTTTACACCTACAGGAGATCAGCCAGAGGCTATAAAAGAATTGGTTTCTGGAATTCAAAATGATGAAAAAGATCAAGTATTATTGGGGGTAACTGGTTCTGGTAAAACATTTACAATGGCAAACATTATTAATTCACTAAATAGACCTTCATTGATAATGGCACCTAATAAAACATTGGCCGCACAATTATACGCAGAGATGAAAGATTTTTTTCCAAATAATGCAGTTGAATACTTTGTTTCATATTATGACTATTATCAGCCAGAAGCGTATGTTCCCAGATCTGATACATACATTGAAAAAGAATCTAGTATTAATGATCAAATTGATCGCATGCGTCATTCTGCTACAAGAGCTCTTCTTGAAAGAAAGGATGTAATAATAGTTGCTTCTGTATCATGTATTTATGGTATCGGTTCAGTTGAAACATATTCAAAAATGACAATTGAATTAAAAAAAGGTCAACAAATTCCTAGACAAACATTGCTGAGACAATTTACTGAACTTCAATATACAAGAAATGATATGTCATTTGTAAGAGGCACTTTTAGAGTTAGAGGTGACATAGTTGAAATTTTTCCTGCGCATTTAGAAACTGTAGCCTGGAGAATAACTCTATTTGGAGATGAAATTGAAGAATTATTTGAAATAGATGCTCTAACAGGCGAAAAACTTACATCATTAAAGTGGATAAAAATTTATGCTAATTCGCACTATGTAACACCTAGACCAACATTAAACGAAGCTATTAAATCTATTAAAGAAGAATTAAAAAGTCATTTAGAAATTTTATATAAAAGTAATAAATTGGTGGAAGCACAGCGCTTAGAACAAAGAACAAATTTTGATCTTGAAATGATGTTAGCCGCTGGAACTTGTCCAGGAATAGAAAACTACAGTAGATACCTCTCAGGAAGAAATCCTGGGGAGCCTCCACCTACACTTTTTGAATATTTACCAGATGACGCCCTTGTTTTTACTGACGAAAGTCATATCACAGTTAGTCAGATAGGAGCTATGTATAAAGGAGACTTTAGAAGAAAATCAACTTTAGCTGAATATGGTTTTAGATTACCTTCTTGTTTGGACAATAGACCTTTAAAGTTTGAGGAATGGGAAGCATTTAGACCCAATACTATTCATGTTTCGGCCACCCCTGGGGAATGGGAATTAAATAAAACAAACGGTGTTTTTGTTGAACAGTCTTTAAGACCAACTGGACTAGTGGATCCAGAAATTTTAATAAGGCCAACAAAAACCCAAGTTGATGATCTTATTTACGAGACAAAAGAACAATCCAAAAAAGGAAATAGAGTATTAGTTACAACCTTAACGAAAAAGATGGCTGAAGCTTTAAGTGAGTATATGTTTGAAGCAGGATTAAAAGTTAGATATATTCACTCTGATGTAGACACTCTTGAACGTATTGAAATAATAAGAGATTTAAGGCTGGGTGTGTTTGATGTTTTGATTGGTATAAATCTTTTAAGAGAAGGGTTAGATATTCCTGAATGTGCATTAGTAGCAATTTTGGACGCTGATAAAGAAGGTTATTTAAGATCAAAAACTTCATTGATACAAACTATTGGTCGTGCTGCAAGACATGTTGAAGGAAAAGTAATTCTATATGCTGATAATATTACAGGTTCAATGCAATACGCAATAGACGAAACTGATAGAAGAAGAAAAAAACAAATAAGTTACAATTTAAAAAATAATATCACTCCTAAAACAGTTATTAGCAAAATTTCTGACATATTAGCAGACCTAAGTGATAATGATGATGATAAAGATAATAAAAACAAAAAAAATACTGGAAAAAATTTAAAAGAATCAATTCAAGATCTCCAAAACGAAATGGAGAAAGCAGCTAGCAATCTTGAATTTGAAGAAGCAGCAAGAATACGAGATGAGATAAAAAAATTACAACAAAAAGAATTAGGTTTGATGGCAATTCCTAATACAAATTTTAAAACGAGTTCATATTATAAAAAGAAATAAATTAAATTATTTAAAATGTAATTAATCAAAAACGAAAATTTTTAAATGATTAAAAATAATAAAGCGTCTCTGAGTAAAGGGATTGAAATAATTAAAAATGAGCTTTTGACAATTCCAAACAAATCTGGAATTTATCAAATGATTGGAGAAAATAGTGAATATTTGTACATAGGAAAAGCAAAAAATTTAAACAATAGAATTAAATTTTATACTCAACCAAAAAGGCTTAACTCAAGATTAAGTTATATGGTTTCAAACACTGTTAAATTGGAGATAATTGTTACGTCTTCAGAAATAGAAGCGTTACTCCTAGAATCTAATTTAATAAAAAAATTTGAACCTATATTTAATATATTGCTTAAAGACGATAAAAGTTTTAGTTCAATTTTATTCAATTTATCTCATTCTTTTCCTCAATTATCTGCACATAGAGGTCAAAGAAATATTAAGGGCGATTATTTTGGACCTTTTGTCTCAAAAAAAACTGTTCAAAAAACCATAGAAACACTACAGAAAATTTTTCTTTTAAGAACTTGCAATGATAATATTTTTAAATCTAGAACTCGCCCTTGCTTACAATTTCAAATCAAAAGATGCAGTGCTCCATGTGTAAATTTAATATCAAAAGAAAGTTATCGAGACAGTCTTAACGAAGCAAAAAAATTCTTACAAGGAAACTCAAAGTCGATAAAACAAAATTTAATAAAAAAAATGTACGATGCATCTAATAAACAAAATTTTGAAGCAGCTGCAATTTATAGAAATAGAATAAAAGCTCTTACTGATGTAAATGCAAGTCAAAATATTAATGTACCAAACGTCAATGATGTTGACTTCCTTGTGCTACAAAAAATTGAAAATAAAGTCGTAATTCAAATGACGATAGTTAGAAGTGGTTGTAATTACGGTTCTAAATCATATTTTCCTAGTCCAGGTAAAAATGGTACTGATGTTTTAGAAGAAGAGATTATGCAAGCCTTTATATGTCAATTTTATGATAAAAATATTCCCCCTGAAAATATTTTGGTTAACTTAAATCCCAAAGATAAAAGGCTAATTGAAGAGCTTTTGCATAAAAAGCATAAAATAAAAGTAAAAATTCAACTACCTCAAAGAGGAAAAAAATTAGAAATTATAAAATCAACGCTCAAAAATGCAGAAGAAAATTTAAATAGAAAAATCTATGAAAGATCTTCAAATAAAAACAATCTTAAAAATTTGCAACAAACGTTTAACTTTAAAAATTCTATTCAAAAATTAGAAGTTTATGATAACTCACATAATCAAGGAAAATCACCCATAGGTGCAATGATAGCTTTTAACGAAGATGGTTTTTTAAAGTCATTATATAGAAGATATAACATTTCAACAGAGCATAAAAACTCATCAAAACAAATCAGTGATGAGTTTATAAATAATAATGATTATTTAATGATGAAGGAAGTAATTAAACGTAGATTTGCAGGGAAAAATTCATCTGGATTTCCTGATTTAATAATCATTGACGGTGGCAAAGGACATTTAAACATAGTTTTAAATGTACTTAAAGATTTACAAATTAGTAGTATTGAAGTTTTGGCAATTTCAAAGGGCATAAAAAGAGATGCGGGTAGAGAAAATTTTTATACAAAAAATTCTGATAGTTTTAGATTTAACAAAGATGATCCTACATTATTTTTTCTTCAAAAATTAAGAGATGAAGTTCATAGATACGCAATTGCAGGTCATAGAATTAAAAGTAAAAAAAATATTTTCAAAAATCCTTTAGACGAGATTGATGGAATTGGAGTAAACAGAAAAAAATCTCTTTTGGAGGAATTTGGTTCTGCAAAAGCTGTAGGAACTGCAAGTATTAGTGATTTATTAAAAGTTGAGGGAATAAATAATTCAACAGCTCAAAAAATATTTAATTTTTTTAACTAAAATAAATTTTTTAAAAATCTATTTTGTTTTAAAGATAGTCTTAATTTAAAAATCTCGTTAAAGTTAATTTATGAAGCAAAATAATTCTATATTAAGGATCATACCTAACTTTTTAACCTTATTCAGAAGTTTGGCAGCAATTGTACTTCCTTTAATAATCATTTATGGCGGTGAAATTGGGGCCTTAATAGCTATACCAATGTTATTTTTAGCAGGTATTAGTGATTATTTTGATGGATTTTTTGCTAGAAAATATAATGTAACATCTAATTTTGGGAAAATCTTAGATCCAATAGCAGACAAATTATTGGTAATTGGGGTAATTTTTGCCCTAGCTTCAGAAAACATGTTAGATTATTATTATGCTTTCATACCAGCACTTTTAATAGTTTTAAGAGAAATTTTAGTCTCAGGTTTGAGAGAAAGTATATCTTCTTACAAAATTTCTTTAGAGGTAACCCCTTTAGCAAAATGGAAGACAACTATCCAACTAATCGCATGTGGAAGTTTTTTAGTTTGGAGATCCAATACTTTTTTTTACAGTATGGATATTTTAGGTTTAATTTCATATATTCTATTTTGGATGGCTGGAATGGTTACCTTTATAACGGGCCTGCAGTATATTATAAAAATAGTAAAATTTTTTGATATAGAAATTAATAGAGAATAAATTATGGTTATAAAATACTTTTCATGGATTAAAGAACATATAGGTAAATCTGAAGAACAATTTGAATTACCTAAGCATATAAATAATGTAAATGAACTTATTAACTATTTGAATGAAATAGATGAAAAATATAAATTAATATTTGAAAAAAAAGAAATAATCAAAATAGCTGTAAATAAAACGTATTCATCTTTTGATACTAATGTCAGCAATAGTGACGAAATTGCTTTTTTCCCCCCCGTTACAGGTGGTTAAATGAAAAAAAACTCTCCTTTGATAAAAATTAAAATACAAAATGAAGATTTTGACGTTTCAGCTGAAACAAAAATACTACATCAAAAAAATACTGGTGCTATAGTTAACTTTGTCGGTGTAGTAAGAGGATATGACGAAAAAAATAATCAACTAATTAATTCAATGACATTAGAACATTACCCCGGGATGACAGAGTCTGAAATAGAAAAAATAGTAGTTGATTGTTATAAAAGATGGGAATTGACAGCTGTAACAGTAATACATAGGGTAGGTAATTTAAAGCCTTCCGACCAGATAGTTTTTGTAGGCGTGTCATCTAAACATAGGCAGAATGCCTTTGATGGATGTAACTTTATAATGGATTGGTTAAAGACCAAAGCTCCATTTTGGAAAGTAGAGGAAAATAATAAGAATAAGAATTGGGTAAGTTTTAATGATTCTGATAATCAAGCATTAAAAAAATGGGCGAAATAAATGTTATTTTATATTCCATTGACTAAGTCTGAATAAGCTTTTGTCAATTTGAGACAATACTCACCAGGTTTAAATTTAAAATCACATATTGATTGAACGGGCGTGACTTCAGCAGCAGTTCCAGTTAAGAAACATTCCTCTGCTTCAGCCATTTCCTCAGGCATAATCTTACGTTCAATAATTTCAATTCCATTATCTTTAGCAAGCTTCATTACAGTCCTTCTAGTAATTCCATCAAGAAAGCAATCAGCAATAGGGGTATGCAGTTTCCCATCAGGCATTTTAAAAAATATATTTGCGCCAGTAGCCTCAGCTATTTGTCCCCTGTAATCTAGCATTAGAGCGTCACTAAAGCCTTTCGCCTCTGCTTCGTGTTTAGATAAGGTGCAGATCATATATAATCCAGCAGCTTTAGCAAGAACAGGACCACAATCTGGGCTTGGACGCTTCCATTTAGCAATATCTAATTTTATTCCTTGCATTTTTTGTTCTGGATCAAAATAGCTTGGCCACTCCCAAACAGCAATAGCTACATTTATTTTTGTAGCTTGTGCAGAAACAGCCATCATCTCACTGCCCCTCCATACTACCGGCCTAACGTAAGCATCTGAAACTGAATTTTTTTCTAATAAAATTTCTTTAGCATCTAAAATTTCTTTTTTAGAAAAGGGTATTACCATGTCAAGGGATTTAGCAGAGTTAAAAAGTCTTTCTGTATGTTTTTCAGTTTCAAAAATTTTACCTCTATAAGCTCTTTCCCCTTCAAAAACACAACTTGCATAATGTAAACCATGATTTAATACATGAACATTAGCATTTTTCCACTCAAGTAAACTTCCATTATACCAAATATAGCCTTTACGATTGTCAAAAGATAAATTGTCCAAAAAAACCTCCAAATTAGTTATTACATATAATCCACATTATTGTTAAATAATCAAATGTTAAGAAATAGGTTTTGTAATTAATTAAGTTGTTTAGTTATTTCAGATTTAATATAACTTAATTGAGTTATTTTTTATTTTAGTCACATATATTAAACTTAATTTCAAAATGCATAATAAAGATTTAAAAAGATATAATTTTCATATTTTAATCATTGATGATGATCAAAAAATTAGACTTTTACTAAAACAATTTTTAGAAAATAATGATTTTAGAGTTTCAGACGCAGAAAACACTGATCAAGCAAAGAAAATTATGGATAGTTTAATTTTTGACTTATTGGTGATAGATATTATGATGCCGGGGCAAAACGGATTAGATTTTTTAAAAGAAATAAGGCAAACAAACTCAATACCGACCCTGATGCTTACAGCTATGTCAAGCCCAGAAAACAGACTTGACGGACTCGAATATGGTGCGGATGATTATATGACAAAGCCTTTTGAACCTAGAGAATTATTACTAAGGATTCAAAATATTCTGAAAAGATTTACTAAAAATATTAAAAATTCTGAAAACCAAGAAAATACAAGATTTGGTCCGTTTTCATTTAATCATAAATCACTTAACCTATATAAAAATAATATATCAGTTCATTTGACAAACTCTGAACAAAAGTTATTAAACTGCTTTTGTAAATCACCAAACACACCTTTTTCTAGAGATGATATCAATAACTCGCTTGGCGGTAATATGGAAACAAGGTCAATTGACGTAGCCATAGCCAGAATAAGAAGAAAAATTGAAATTGATCAGAGATATCCGATATACTTACAAACAGTACGTGGTATTGGCTGGATGTTGCAGACCCATGAAGAAGAAAATGATAATTAATAGCAAAGTATAGATTATGAGACTTCGCGACATTACACCCAAAAGTCTTTTTGGCAGAATGTTAGCAATAATTCTGGTACCAATAATACTAGTGCAAATCATTTCTGTTTCAATTTTTTATGAAAGACACTGGGATTGGGTGTCAAGGCATATGGCAAAAAATTTAGCCAAAGATCTAGGATTGTTAATTGACGAACTAGGTAATGAACCTTCAAAAGACCAAAGAGCCTTGTCTGCAGTTAGAGCTAGACAATACTTTAATATTATTTTTTATTGGTTGGATGGTGGTATTTTGAAACCTAATCAATCATTCAATGCTAAATTTGAAAATTTTAGATCCTCTCTTCAAGCAAGAATAAAGGAACCTTTTTATTTATCATCTATTGAAAATTCAAGCCAATTTTACGTAGATATACAGTTAGCAAATGGTATCGTAAGGATGCACATAGATAATAAGCGTTTATTTGTCCCTACCGGTATTACTTTCATAATTTGGTCTATTGGCGCTTCTGTAATTCTTTTTTCTATAGCTATCATTTTTCTTAGAGGACAAGTAAGGCCAATTTTAAAACTTGCAAATGCAGCTCGTCAAATAGGTTTTGGTAGAGAAGTAGATAATTATAATATCGAGGGGGCAACTGAAGTAAGGATAGCTGGGAGAGCATTCCAAGCTATGAGACATAGAATTAATAAACAAATATCAGAAAAAACTTCCCTTCTCGCAGGCGTTAGTCATGATTTAAAAACTCCCCTAACTCGAATGAGACTGCATTTGGCAGTTATGGATGATGCGAAAGAAATTAAAGAAGATTTTGAAAAGGAATTAATTGAGTTAGAGGAAATGATTGATGGTTACTTAGAATTTGCAAGAAATGACAGAGAAGAACAAATGGTTGACGCAAGTCTATTTAAACTAATTCAACAAGCAGCTAAAACATCTGATCCAACAGGTGAAAAAATAACTATTTCTGTTCCAACAGACAACATACCTATTTTCCCAATGCAGGTTCAATCAATAAGAAGAGCATTAATAAATTTATTTACAAATGCAATTAGATATGCTGGTAAAGCGAATGCTCAGATACAAATTTTTGATGATCATAGTGAAATAATAATTGATGACAATGGTCCTGGTATACCAAGAGATAAGAGGGACGAGGTGGTTTTACCATTTACTAGATTAGAAAACTCAAGAAACATTAAAACAGGTGGAACTGGGCTTGGATTGTCAATAGCCAAAAACTCGGCGTTGAACCATGGAGGTGAATTAATTTTAGAGGAAAGTCCTCTGGGTGGATTGAGAGTTAGGCTTTTATTACCACTATAATTAATTTTTAATGATGCCAATAAATAAACCTACGTCTTGCATATCACTTAAATATTTATCTAAATGCCTTATTACTGCATCTATATCTGTGTTTTCATTTTTTAAGAAAATTTCAAGACTTCTTATGAAAACAATATTTAAAGCTAATGATTTTAAAGCTTTTATTCCACAATTTTTGTCTTCTTCTATCAACGTTAAAAGATTAGAGGAAAAATTATAATTTTCTTTAAAAACATTCAAAAAAACCTCAATTCTTTGTTTTGAGTTCTGGCTCATAATTATAAAGGATTTTTTATATTTAAAATACTTCTCAAATCTTAATGACAAACCCTCTAAAATTTTGTCATAATTGCTTGAAATATCGTCATCAACTATATCTGCTTTTAGTTCAGTCAATACTTCTCTATCTATTTTTGAAATAAGAATTTTTAAAAAAAAAATTCTATAATCATATGAATTTTTGGGAACTATTTTTTCTACAGTTTGTGAAGGGATTTTGGATGCATAACAAAGTTGATCTAAACTTACTTTTGATATCATGCTAGATTCTAAAATTGAAAAATAACTCTCACACAATTTCCAAACTAAATTTTGATTATCCGTGTTCATAAATTAATTTTATCCATCAAAGTTTAATTCTTTAGCTCTCTTTAAAGCATTATTAATTGCTGACTTAAGTAAAGGATACAACCCATTTTTTTCTGATTCAAGCACATTAAGACCTGCTTCAGTGGTTCCACCAGGACTTGTAACATTTTCCTTAAGTGTTTTTGGATCAATTTTAGAAGCTTCCATCAATCTTGCAGATCCAATTAAAGTTTCTATGGCTAAAATTTTAGCGTCTTTTTTTGATAATCCTTGATTAGCACCTATTTGAGATAAGACTTCAACCAAATAAAAAATATAACCAGGTCCTGATCCTGATATAGCAGTAACATTATCAATTAGACTTTCATTATTTAGGTAAATTATCTTACTGAAAGCAGATAACAGATTATAAATATCTTTATCGTCTGCTTCACTTAAATTATTACTTTTACAATATCCAGTTACCCCAAATCCAATAGAGGCTGGTAAGTTTGGCATTGCCCTAACTATTTTTATATCATTTTTGATTTTATGCCTAAACCAAGAAAAAGATAAGCCAGCTGCAATAGAAATAAAAACTGATTTGGTCAGATTAAACTTTGAAAAATTTTTTACAGCATCCTGCATTTGCTGTGGCTTCACAGCTAGAAAAATGATGTCAAAAATTTTTAAATTTTGGGATTCATTTAAGTCTTCTATATTTTCGTAAGCATTCCAACCATCCTTTTGAGCAATATTTCTAAGAAAGGATTCTTTTTCAATTATAAAAAAATTATAATTTAGTTTTTTTAGCATCCACCCTCTTGCAATAGATGACCCCATATTTCCATATCCAAATAAAAGTACGTTTTTCATACAATTCCTAAGTAATTCTTTTTGTATTAATTTTTATGCACAGCCTTCATTATTCATAAATAATAATTCTAAAGCCGCATTCTCAATTTTTTCTCCATAAACTATATTATGAACACCTGAAACAAAATTATGAAATAAACAAACTATTAAATCTAATTTAGTTTTTAAAAAATTATAAAGAATATATTCTTCTATTATTGAAGGGGAAAACACAATTAAATTATATTTAATTTTCATAACATTAAAATCAAAAACAAAAAATCCCTCTTTTAAATTTTGATTTGCAAAATTTATTAAAATAAACAACTCATTTAATTTACTTTTAGGAATTTCTACATCTAGAGTAAACTGAAAACAAATTTTATCTTTATCATCAAATATATTTAAATAATAATCAGTTATTTCACCATAATAATAAGAATGATAATCACTTTTTGAGTTTATATCAATTTTCCAATCATGTTTATGAAAGACATTCAATATTTGTGGAGAAAAAATTATTTTTTTTAATTCATCTGTCATTAAAAACTATATGTAGTAGAAATTTTAATTTTTTATAGAATTGTATACTATATGTTGATTAGTTTAAACTAAAAGTTACTTTTTTAAATGTTTTTATTAGATTAAACTACAATTTATTTTTTTTAGAAGTTACTTTTTTAACAGTTTTATTTGCTAATTTTTTTTTTAATAAAATAAATTCAGAACTTAGTTTTTCATGTCTGTCGACTAAAGCCTCAAAATCTTCTCGATTAACAATGCCTTGAGAATTAATAAATCTTTCAAATCTACTTTTAATTATGTTATCGATTTCAATTTTTAAGTCAGCAAAAGTTGAGAGCGCTCCAGTAATCAAAGAAGCTGTATCTTTCAAAAATAATTTACTTTTCTTCATTAATTTTCCTTAAAATTAAATTTTATATATCTAGTGTTTATTTATTGTAAGATATTTTTTATAAATTGTTAAAATTTTAATAAAGTTGTTTTAAATGTTTCAATTCCCAAATATTAATCCTATAGCCTTAGATTTTGGAATAGTAAAAATTAGTTGGTATGCACTTTCTTATATTATAGGCATTTTGTCTAGTTGGTATTTAATATTAAAAATTATAAAATTAAAAAAAATTCAAATTAGTAATAAAATAATAAGCGACTTAGTTAGCAACTGTATGGTTGGTATTGTACTTGGTGGTAGATTAGGTTATGTAATTTTTTACAATCCTGAATTTTATTTTGATAATTTAATTGAAATTTTTAAAATATGGAATGGCGGTATGTCTTTTCATGGAGGCTTGATAGGTGTTATATTAGCTGTCATCTATTCGAGTAAAACTTCAAAAATTCCTATTACAATGTTTTCTGATCTTATCTCGATAGTTGCTCCAATTGGAATTTTTTTTGGAAGAGTAGCAAATTTTATAAATGGTGAACTTTTTGGAAGAGTAACTAATCATTACTTTGGTATGATATTTCCAAATGGTGGGAAACTTCCTAGACACCCTAGCCAATTATATGAGGCTTTTTTCGAAGGGATAGTTTTATTTATAATAATGATTATTTTGATAAATAAACAAAAACTTTTTGAAAAGAAAGGCTTTCTAACTGCCTCATTTGTATCGTTGTATGGAATTTTTAGATTTTTTATAGAGTATTTAAGGGAACCGGATGGACATATTGGATTAATTTATTTCGACTTTTCAATGGGACAAATTTTATCATTACCAATGATAATTTTTGGTCTATATTTCATGATTATTTTTTATAACAAAAAGATGGACCAATAATATAAATTTTACTTTATATGAAATAGAATAAATAGTAATGAACATTAAAAAAATACTTCATCCAAAATTAGAATTTAAAGATATCAGCTATGGTTTTTTTACACGAGAAGGTGGGCACTCTAAATCGCCTTATGATTCGCTAAATTGTAGTTTTAATGTTGAAGATAATGAGCATAATGTTGAAGAAAATTTAACATTAGTTTGTAATGAACTAAAATTAGAAAAAATAATCAAGCTAAATCAAATACATTCATCTAAAGTTTTTGTAGTTAAAAATAGAGACAATCAAATTAATAATATTAGAGCAGATGGGTTAGTGACAAAATTAAAAGGTATTGGATTATCAATACTAGGCGCTGATTGTGCCCCAATTTTATTTTATGACAAAATTTCAAAAATTATTGGCGCCTGTCATGCCGGCTGGCGAGGAGCAATAAACGGAATTATCGAAACCACTATTGCTAGCATGGAAGATTTGGGGGCAAATAGAAATGACATCATTTCAGTAATAGGACCTACGATACATAAAGAATCTTATGAAATTAAAAATGATGTAGCTAAAATAGTACAAGGAAGTGTATTTTACAAAAAAAATCATTCGATATTGTTTCACGTAAGTGAAGATAAATATCTATTTGATCTGCCGTTACTTTTGAAGGAAAATCTAAAATATTCTCGAATTAATAATATTGGAGATATAAATATAAATACCTATGAAAAATCTAATTTATTTTTTAGTCATAGAAAATCTACCCACAAAAACTTTCCTAAAGAAGGTAAAACTGGTAGACATATATCTGTAATTGGATTGATTAATCATTAGTATGCCACATTTAATAATTTTTTTTATTCTTTTAATGTTAGGGTTATTTGTATTAATGTTCGTATAAATAAAGACAAGTTTTTCTTGCTATAACTTTGACTTGACTGCTATTAAATATAATAAAAGACCTTGGGAAAATGTTTCATGAAAATACTGTCTTGCAACTCTAATATTAATTTATCAGAAAGTATATCTAAAACACTTAATACCAGACTTGTAAAAGCAGAAATTAAAAGATTTTCTGACATGGAGGTCTTTGTTGAAGTTCAAGAAAATGTTAGGGGTGAAGACATGTTTATTATACAATCTACTTCTTACCCTGCAAATGATAATCTGATGGAATTGCTAGTTTCATTAGATGCACTCAGACGAGCAAGTGCGAGAAGAATTACCGCTGTTATTCCATATTATGGATATGCAAGGCAAGATAGAAAATCTGGCCCAAGAACACCCATTTCTGCAAAATTAGTCGCTAACCTAATAACTAAAGCAGGGGCAGATAGAATACTTACAATGGACCTACATGCAGGACAAATACAAGGATTTTTTGATATACCCACTGATAATTTATTTGCTGCACCTGTTTTTGTTAAAGATATCGAAGACAAATACAAAAATAAACCTGTGGTTATTGTATCTCCAGATGTAGGTGGTGTTGTTAGAGCTAGAGCTATTGCCAGAAGAATTAATGCAAATTTAGCTATAATTGATAAAAGACGAGAAAAACCTGGATCATCTGAAGTAGTGAATATCATTGGTGATGTATATGAGCATCACTGTATAATAGTAGATGACATTATTGACTCAGGAGGTACAATATGCAATGCCGCCCAAGCACTAATTGATGTAGGTGCAATAAGTGTAGATGCATATGTTACTCATGGAGTTCTCTCAGGTTCTGCAGTAAGTAATATAACAAATTCCCCATTGAACTCTCTAGTAACTACAAATTCAATAAAAGCTACTGAAGCAGTAAATATGTCTGGTAATATAAGACAAATCTCCATTGCTCCTATTATTGGTGAAGCCATTCGAAGAGTTCATATGGAACAATCTGTTTCAAGTCTTTTTGAATAAATTTTATATTATTTACTTTAAATTTTTTAATTTAAAGGTTATGTATGCTTTAGTCTTTTGCACCCCTGGAGGCAAAAGTGGCTTTTAAGGAGAAATTTAATGAAAACTATTGATATTAAAGCTGATGCTCGCAGTCAGGTTGGTAAGGGGTCTGCCAGAGCAGCAAGGCGGGTGGGTTTAGTACCCGCAGTTATTTATGGTAATAAAAAACCACCAATTCCTATAACACTTAATGCCAATAAATGGCGTCAATTAATGCATAAACCTGGAATATTTAGCCAATTGATGAATATTGAGGTTAATAATGAAAAACACTTTGTATTGCCTCGTGATATTCAACAACATCCAGTTTCAGAAGAGGCAGAACATGTTGATTTTTTAAGAGTTACAGAAAATGCTACAGTAGCTGTCGGTATTAACGTTGAATTTCTGAATGAAGACAAATGTACTGGATTAAAATTAGGTGGAGTTTTGAACGTTGTTAGATCTCAAGTTGAATTAAACTGTCCAGCTATTTCAATTCCTGAAAAAATAACAGTAGATTTAGAGGGCCTTAACGTTGGGCATACTATTCATATTAGTGCAATTGAACTTCCTGATGGTTGTACACCGACTATAACAGATAGAGATTTTACTGTTGCTACTATTGCTGCACCAAGAGGTGGTTTAGGTGATTCTGAAGAAGAAGAAGAGACTCAAATAACCGATGAAACTACTGAAGATAAAAAAGAAGATGAAAATGATAGTTAAACTATATTAGTAAAAAGCGAGTTTTAACTTTTAAGATGTTTCTAATAGTAGGTTTAGGAAATCCTGGAAAATTTTATAAAAATAACAGACATAATATTGGATATAAGATTTTAGACAATATTAGAGAATTATATAATTTTCCAGATTTCTCAAAAAAATTTAAATCTGAATTTTCTAAATCTGAATTTAACAAAAATATTTTTTTTTTACTTAAACCAACAACATTCATGAATAATTCGGGTATAGCTCTAAAAGAAATTAAAGATTTCTATAATATAGATATAAATAACATCTATGTGATCCATGATGAAATAGATCTCGATCAAGGTCGTGTCAAAGTAAAAAATGGTGGTGGACATAATGGACACAATGGTCTCAAGAGTATAGACAAGTGTATTGGTAAAAACTACAATAGAATTAGAGTTGGAGTTTCACGGCCTTCAAAAATATATAAAGAGAATGTTGATGAAAATATAGCAAATTGGGTTCTTTCTGACTTCACATCTGATGAAAAAAAACAATGGCTTGATAAAACAATCATTTATGTTTCCGAAATGATTGCATCCTTAATTATAAATCAAAGTGATCTATATGATAGAAATGAATAGGTGAATAGATGGGTTTTAAATGTGGAATTGTAGGCTTACCAAATGTTGGAAAGTCAACATTATTCAATGCTCTTACTGAAACCTCATCAGCTGAGGCTGCTAATTACCCTTTTTGTACGATTGAACCTAATTCTGGTATTGTTTCTGTTCCAGATAAAAGGTTAACCTCACTATCTAAATTAGTTCAATCACAGAAAGTTATTCCTGCACAGATGCAATTTGTAGATATTGCTGGGCTTGTAAGTGGCGCTAGTAAAGGAGAAGGATTAGGGAATAAATTTTTATCCCACATAAGAGAAGTTGATGCAATAATACATGTAGTAAGATGCTTTGAAAACACAGACATAACACATGTAGAAAATAGTATAAATCCTTTAAGAGATTCTGAAATTATTGACACAGAATTAATGTTAGCTGATTTAGAAAGTTTGGAACGTCAAACTCAAAATTTGTCTAAAAAGGCGAAGTCTAATGATACTGATGCTAAAAATAATTTAAATCTCATGAAAAAGTTATCTAAATTTTTATCCGATGGTATGCCAATTCGTTTAGTTGATTTAACAGATGAAGAAATAAGAAAAGTAAAAACTTTTAATCTACTTACATCAAAGCCAGTTCTTTATGCCTGTAATGTAAATGAAAATGATGCCTCCAATGGAAATGATTTTACTAAAAAAATTTTTGATAAGGCTAAGATTGAAAATTGTGACGCCTTAATAATATCAGGTTCTATAGAATCTGAAATTGCAATGTTAGAAGAAACTGAAAAGAAGGAATTTCTAAAAGATTTAAATTTAGAAGAGTCTGGACTGAATAGATTAATTAAAACTGGATTTAACTTACTTGATCTAATTACATTTTTTACAGTTGGTCCAAAAGAAACTAGAGCATGGACAATAAAAAATTATTCAACTGCCCCAGAAGCTGCAGGTATAATTCATACAGATTTTCAAAAAGGATTTATTCGAGCAGAAACAATATCTTATGATGATTATTTAAACTATAAAAGCGAACAAGCAGTTAAAGATGCTGGACGTATGAGAGTTGAAGGTGCAGATTATATAGTTAAAGACGGAGACGTATTTCATTTTAGATTTAATGTTTGATTGGAGTTAAATTATGAATGAGCTTATAGATATTACAGCAAAAGATAATCATAAATTTTCAGCATATATTTCTCAACCTTTAGGAAAACCAAAAGCAGGAATTGTAATTATACAGGAAATATTTGGTGTAAACTCACATATTAAAGAAGTAACAGACTTATACGCTAGTAAAGGTTATCTCTGTATAGCGCCGTCATTATTTGATAGAATTGAAAAAAATGTAACCTTAGATTATGACGAAAAGGGTGTGTCTAAAGGAAGAAATTTAAAAGAATTGTGTGATAAGGATAGTCTAAAAGATATAGAAGCTAGTGTTTCTATAGTATCCTCAGCTGGAAAAGTGGGTGTAGTTGGATATTGCTGGGGTGGATCTTTATCTTGGAGAATTGGTTGTGAATCTTCTAATATTTCAGCATCTGTTTGCTACTATGGTGGAGATATTCCGAAACTGAAAGATTTAAAACCTAAATGCAAAGTATTAACTCATTTTGGTGAACTTGATAAAGGTATACCATTAAATGATGTTAAAATTTTTGAGCAAACAAGACCTGAGGTTCTTACGTATACATATCCTGCAGACCATGGTTTTAATTGTGATCATAGAAGTCAATATAATAAAACATGTGCAAATATTGCACTCGAAAGAACATTGAAATTTCTAGAAAGAAATTTGACTTAAATTATTGCTTTTTTATTGGAGCCCAAATTTGCTTCATAGCAAAATAAGATAATGCGGAAAGCAACAACAAAAATAGCATAACTGAAATTCCCAATCGTTTCCTATCTTCCATTTCAGGTTCAGAGGCCCAAGCAAGAAAAGCTGTTACGTCTTTTGCCATTTGATAAGGTGTTGCTTTAGTACCGTCAGCATATTCAACACCGTCGTCGTAAAGCGGTTGTGGCATTCCAATCAAGTTTCCAGAATAATACTTATTATAATACATACCGTCAGGTACTTTTTTTTCCGCAGGTGCATCTACATAGCCCGTTAAGAGTGCATGTAAATAATTTGCACCATCAGGTCTGGCTTTTATAATTAAGGATAAATCTGGAGGGTATGCACCACCATTTGCAGCTCTAGCAGCTTTATCATTTGGGTAAGGTGATACAAATTTGTCACTTGGCCTGGCTGGTCTCTCTACTACTTCACCATCATCGTTAATAGTATTTACACTATTTTCTGCTGCAAATGCTTTAATTTCATCATCATTGTAACCTATAGACTTTAAATTTCTATAAGCTAAAAGTCTCATTCCATGACATCCTGAGCATACCTCTTTATAAACTTGAAGCCCTCTCTGTTGTGAAGCTCTATCAAAGGTACCTAAAATTCCAGAGAAAGACCAATTTAGCTGTGGGTAACTTATTTTTTCACCTGCTGCGAATGAAAAATTTGACGAACAAATTACTACTAAACTTAAGCAAAGTTTTAAAATATTATAAGAAAAAAAATATGATGATCTTTTAATCATCTATTTTTTCTCCCTCATAGCAAAAGCAGAAGCAGCAGATCCTCCGCCTAAAATTGGTTCAGATATAGAAATTGGAAGTGGTTTTGTTTTTTCTATGTAAGGTAACAATGGAAACAAAATTAGGAAGTGAAAGAAGTAATAAGCTGTAGCTATCCTTGACAATATAACATAAATTCCTTCGGCAGGCATTGCACCTAGATAACCTAATAAGATACAGTCAAATAAAAGTATCCAAAAGAAGATTTTAAATATAGGTCTAAATTGAGATGATCTAACTGGTGATCTATCTAACCATGGCAAAATAAACAAAACTGCAATTGCACCAAACATAAAAAGCACTCCACCAAGCTTATCTGGAATAGCTCTAAGAATTGCATAGAAAGGAAGAAAATACCATTCAGGAACAATATGGGCTGGAGTTACCATAGGATTGGCTTCAATATAATTATCTGGATGCCCCATAAAATTTGGAAAGAAAAAAACAGCTGCTGCAAAAAATGATAAAAATACGCTCAATCCAAATAAATCTTTAATCGTGTAGTAAGGACTGAAAGGTACAGTGTCCTGTGTTCCTTTAACATCAATACCTATTGGGTTATTAGACCCAAAACGATGCAAGGCAATCAGATGCAAAATTACAACACCTACAATCACAAAAGGTAAAACAAAGTGTAGTGAGAAAAATCTATTTAAAGTGGAATTATCAACGGAAAAACCACCCCATAGCCATGTTACGATACTCTCCCCTACTAATGGTATAGCTGAAAATAAGTTTGTGATGACTGTTGCTCCCCAAAAACTCATTTGTCCCCATGGTAAAACATATCCCATAAATGCTGTAGCCATCATTAATAAAAGTATTAAAACACCTAATATCCATAAAAGCTCTCTAGGGGCTTTATAAGATCCATAATATAATCCTCGAAAAATATGGATATAAACCACAATAAAGAAAAAACTAGCTCCATTCATATGAATGTATCTTATAAGCCATCCATGATTTACATCTCTCATAATTCTCTCAACAGAATCAAATGCGTAATCAACATGGGCTGTATAATTCATAGATAAAACAATTCCTGTAATAATCATCGTTACCAAAGCAAATCCAGCAAGAGAACCAAAATTCCAAAAATAATTTAAATTCTTTGGTGTTGGATAATGATTAAGCTCATGATCCATAAAAGAAAATACAGGTAATCTGTGATCAATCCATTTTACAACCGGATTTTTAAACTTAGACTTTGACAATTATTACTCCTAAAATAAAATTTAACCAATTTTAATAATGTTATCTGACAAAAACTTGTAAGAAGGAACTTCAAGATTAGTAGGTGCTGGACCTTTTCTAATCCTACCAGAATGGTCATAGTGAGATCCATGACAAGGACAAAACCATCCACCATATTGGCCTTTAACATCCCCAGATTTTTGGCCGAGGGGAACACAACCTAAATGTGTACAAACACCAACTAATACAATAAATTTTTCGTTAGGAACCCTTTCCTCATCTGTTTCAGGGTGTCTCATTTCATCTAAAGAAACTTCTTTAGCTTGCTTAATTTCTTCAGGTGTTCTATGACGAACAAATACAGGCTTACCTCTCCAAGTTACAGTTATGGCTTGACCTTCTTCTAGCGAGGACAAATCTACCTCAGTAGATGCTAGTGCTAAAGTATCTGCAGCAGGATTCATTTGATCAATTAATGGCCAAGCAACTGATGCAGCACCAATGCCAGCCATGGCATAAGTTGAAATTATTAAGAAATCTCTTTTACCTTCGTTATCATTTTTTGACTTAGAATTTTTGGGCATTTATCTCACTTTTTAAATATATTATTTATATAACATTGTAAAAAAAAAATTCCAGTGTTTTTTAAAATGATTCTAAAAAAGAATTTAATAATTTTTGGGATTTAATCCCAACTCACTCTTGGAGGCAAACTCATTAACACTGCTTCGGTATTCCCGCCAGTTTTTAAACCAAAAATTGTTCCTCTGTCATATAGTAAATTGAACTCCACATACCTACCTCTTTTTCTTAGTTGAAATTCTCTTTCTTTTTGATTGAATTGTTTATTCAATCTACTTTTAATAATTTTTAAATATGAAGAAAGGAATGTGGAGCCAATATCTTGAATAAATGAGAAATCTTTTTCCCAGTCTTCATTACACAAATAATCAAGAAAAATTCCACCAACTCCCCGAGGTTCTTCTCTATGTGGCAAATAAAAATAATCATCACACCAACCTCTAAATTTAGGATAATATAATTTATCGTATTTATCACATAAACTTTTTAAATCTTGATGGAATATTTTTGATGATTCTATGTCATTAAAGGTTGGGGTAAGATCACCTCCACCACCAAACCAGAGTTTTTTTTTATCTCCCTGACCTGTTACTAACATCCTCGTATTCATATGTGCAGCAGGCACATGTGGGTTACACATATGTGAGACAACAGAAATACCAGATGCCCAAAACAAACCATTTTCTTCTGCACCAGGAATTTGTCCCCTGAACTCTCTGGAAAATTTACCGTGAACTGTAGATATATTTACGCCAACTTTTTCAAAAACACTACCATGCATAATTGAGATGACGCCCCCCCCACCACCATCTCTGTCCCATGACTTTTGGGTAAAAGCAGTTTTTTCTTTAATTGCTCTATCATTTTCAATTTCTTGAAAAGATTTACAGATTTTATCACGAAGTTCTTTAAACCATAGACTTGCTAATTGTTTTTTGTTCTTTAATGTTTTGATATCATCCAAACATTTTTTTGCATTTAAAGTTTTAAGCATTTGAACTTTTACTGACATATATTTAATCTTCTTATCCATTTTTTAAGAAATATATTATTTCTTTTTGTGAACTTTTAAAATTGTTGTTTACCCAAAATTCTTCGGCTTTGAAAAATAATTTTTCGACTTGATCATAAGTAATTTTTTTCTTTAATTTTAATATATCGTTTCTAACTAATGGAAATATAGGCCAGTTTGTTTCAAACAAATCAACGTTTTTTATTTTTTCAAGGGAAAAAACATGCAATAACGCAAATTTATACCAATCAAATGGTATCCGATCTTTTTTAAATAAACCTTGTTTCTTAGACTTTATACTACACCTAAATTCCCATATTAATTTAAGAAGTTCGATCTTTTTTTCCCTAACTTCAAGTATAATCAAAAAATTATTTTTAATATTATTTTTTAAATTTATTATCTGTCTTAAAAAATTTAAAAATTTAGTTTTTCTTTTATTCAAATCAAACCTATTGATAATCATTTCTATATTACTTTCTCCATATAAATGGATCATTATTACAGAAATTAAATCTAATTTTTCATTTTTAATCAAAGTTGTTGCATTAAATTTTATAAAATCAATTATTTTGAATTCATTGAGCATAAATCCAGCATGATTGCTGAATTTATCCTTATTGTTTTTATTAATTAAAAGATATTGATCTACAGTTAATTTAGTCATCATTAAAAAACACTTATGACAATTCTTAACTAATAGTATTTTATCAATCTCGTCTCTAATTCTCTTGTTTGATAAATTAATGATATTTGGCACTCTTGAAATTATTTTTTTTTCAATATTTTTGGTCATTTTGTTGTAAAAATTTCCAGAAAACCGACAAAATCTTATAATTCTTAAATAATCTTCTTCAATTTTTTTTATTGGATTGCCTATAAAGGTAAGCTTTTTTTTATTAATATCATGTTCTCCATTAAGGGGGTCAATTAAATTTCCCAGTGAATCTAAATATAAACTATTGATAGTAAAATCTCTTCTTTTCACATCTTCTTTCAAACTAAATGCATTATCTACTAATGCAGATCTTCCATAGGAAATTAAATCTTTTCTAAAACTTGTTATGTGATACTCTTTTTCGTTGATTATTAATGAAATAGTTTTGTATTTTATATAGGTGTCATTTACTCTAATATTATTTTTTCTAATTTTTTTTGCGAATTTTTTTATATCTTTATTTATGACGAAATCAATATCAGTAACTTCTTCATTAATTATGTAATCCCTTAAAGCTCCACCAACAACCCAAATTTTAACACCCATATTCTCAGCAAGATTGAAGATAACTTTAATATTTTTATCTATTTCAATAAAATTTTTAAATTTATTTTTAATTATTCGAATACCTCTTTACTTCGAAAAATTTCCATCTTTGACTTTCCCATCAATTAATGAGGGAGGTTGATAAGAATAACCTGGGTCATAGGAATCTATTTCTAAATATAAAAAAGCAAATAAAATAAAAATACAAAACCCAATAACGCTAACTAATGTTGAAAAAAAAATTTGATCATTTTTTGTTAATTTATTCAAAATATATTTTGTTAAGAAAAAAAGACCTATAGAAAATACAACTGCTAAAAAAATAATTAAATATCGTCGCATGGTGGAAACTCCCTCAAACCTAATCCTGCAGATATAGTTACCAAAACTCTTGCTGTTAACCCCCAAATATTCTTACCATCGAAATTTATTGTCCATGTCATAGACATACTTGAGTTGATAGGTGGTTTTTCTCTCAGATGAAACTCCGGCAATAACAGACAATCAGTTGGAGGAAAGAAAATTTGCTCTACCTCACTCAAATTTGGTTTTAATAATTTTTGCCAATTTGTTTTAGATTTTATAATACCTAGAAATGGTGTAACTACATAACCTGTACCAGTAAAAAATTTTGGGAAATTTCCTACTATGCTGTAATGCTCCTTATAAATATTTATTTCTTCTTTCGTTTCTCTTATCGCTGTCTCTTCTAAATTTAAATCTTCATTTTCTTTTCTACCACCCGGGAAAGCAATTTGCCCTGCATGTTTTCTTAAATTATCTTTTCTCTTGATCATTAAAATCGAACTACTTTTTTTAATTTCGTCATTAATAAATAATACCAAAACACTTGCTTTATTATAATTATAGTCTGGCCGTTCTTTATCACCGGCATTTCTTACTCTATAAATACAAGTTTCAAGATCAGTTTTGGATACGGTTTTTATCATAGACTTAAAGTTTAAATAATTATTTTTTAAATATTAATAATGTATTATTATGATTTATTAAACAATGATGAAACTTTAATGTATATTTATTTACCTATAGCAGAGCAGCCAATTCACGCATTAGTAATTTTAGGTGTTGGCGCATTCCTTGGTCTTATAATGGGATTAGTTGGTGTGGGTGGAGGGTTTCTTCTTACCCCAATCATGATGTTTTTGGGCATACCACCACCAGTAGCAGTTGCTTCAGTGGCCAATCAATTAGTTGCGCCTTCAGTTTCAGGTGTTTTGTCTCATTGGAAAAGAAGTAATGTTGATTTTAAAATGGGAACCGTATTACTGCTTGGTGGTGTTGTAGGATCTTCGATAGGAGTGCTTTTATTTAATTTTTTAGGGAAAATTGGACAGTTAGACTTTGTTATTAAGTCATCCTACGTAATTTTTTTAACACTAATTGGAAGTCTAATGTTTACAGAATCACTTAGACTAGTTTTAAGAACAAGAAAAGGGAAAATCTCAAGAGGAAAACTTCATCAACATAATTGGTTACATGGATTACCTTTTAAAATTAGATTTAGGAAATCAAAATTATATATTTCAATATTATTACCTATTTTAATTGGGGTTATTGTAGGTATCCTTGCTGCTCTGATGGGGATTGGTGGTGGCTTTATTATAGTGCCAGCAATGATATATCTTTTAGGCATGCCTACATCTTTAGTTGTTGGAACATCTTTATTTCAAATCATTTTTGTTGCTGCAAACACCACTATTCTACAAGCATCTCAAAACCAAACTGTTGATATAGTACTGGCAACAATATTATTATTTGGTTCTGTTATAGGGGTTCAAATAGGTTCAAGGTATACAAATATCTTAAAAGGTGAATATTTAAGATTAATTTTATCTAGTATCATTATTTTAGTTAGTTTAAAACTTTTAATTGATTTGATTGCTGTTCCTTCTGATCTTTTTTCAGTGATAATAAGCAGGTAATTTAAAATGAATTCTTTTTTTCATATTAAAATATTTTTTTTAATATTATTTCTAACATCAAACACTTATGCACAAAATCAGATAGTTGCGGATTTATCACAAGAAAATGTAAAAATTTCAACAGATTTTCAAGGTGCTAAGATACTTTTATTTGGTGCTTATGACGGTAAAAAGGGAGATGATATAATTGTTATTGTTACAGGACCTAGAGGATTAGTTACCGTTCAAAAGAAAGAAAAAATACTTGGTGTTTGGGTTAATACAAGAAAAGTTAATTATATTAACGCTCCAAAATATTTAAGTATTTCATCAAATAGAAAAATCGAAGAAATTCTTAATAAAAAAACTCAAAAGATATCAGAGATTGGATTAAATAATTTGAAAATAAGGATTCAACCAGGTATTAAAGTTGAAAGCGAAAAAGAATGGAGACAGGCTCTTACAAGAAACATGTTGAAATCAAACTTATGGAGTATAAATGAAAATTCAGTATATTTGAATAAAGATGCTCTTTTTAGATCATATTTGGAATTACCTTCAAATGTAATTACTGGTCAGTTTGAAGTAAAAATTTTACATTATCGTAATAGTAAACTTGTGTCACAACAAATTAATTCAATCAATGTTTCAAAATCAGGTATTAGTGCAGAAATTTACAATATAGCTCAAAATTACTCTACATTGTACGGTATTTTTGCAGTTTTTTTGGCAGTTTTAGTTGGTTGGGGATCCAATCTAATTTTCAGGAAAGTTTGATGAGATATTAATGACTAATAAAAAAATAGTTAAGAAGTCACAAGTTTCAAAAACAAGAAATAGATTATTCTTAGTTGTAGCAGATGATAGTAAGGAATTACATCAAGCCCTATATTATGCTGCAAGAAGAGCAGCGACAGCTGGCGGAGAAGTTGCATTATTTAGATGCATTGAACCTATTGAAGGACAGCTTTGGGGTGGGGTTACGGAAATTATGGAAGCTGAAGCTGAACAAACTAGTAAAAATTTACTTCTAGAACTAAGTGAATATTGTGAAAATTTGGGAGCTCCTAAGCCTAGAACATTTGTTAGAAAGGGCATACTTCATGAAGAACTCTTTAATTTAATAGATAAAGAAAAAGCTATAAGGGTTTTAGTGTTAGGTGTTTCAACTGAACATGGAAATCCTGGACCTTTGATCAACTATGTTATTAATAAGGGGAGCACGGAATGCAGAGTGCCTATTACTATAGTACCTGGAAATCTTACAGATGAACAAATTGATGCACTTGTTTAAAATAACAGTTGCTTTTATATAAACTAACTTTATACGTATATTAAAATAAAAGGTAATTTATGTTTAAAAAATTTTTTATAATTATTTTAGGGGTAATATGTATAACCATGGTAAAACCAGTAAAAAAAGCAACTGCAAACTCAAGTAAATTTATAACAATTGAAACATCTAAAGGCAAAGTTGTAATCGAAACCTTACCAAAAATTGCACCTAATCATGTAAAAAGAATTAAGGAATTAGTTAAGAAAGGGTTTTATGACGGAATTATTTTCCATAGGGTTATAGAAGGATTTATGGCTCAAACAGGTGATCCAGATGGAAATGGTACTGGTGGCTCAGGGAAAAATTTAAAAGCTGAATTCTCGGATTACGAATACAAATATGGAACTGTTGGAATGGCAAGATCTATGAACCCAGACAGTGGAGACAGTCAGTTCTTCATATGTTTTGACGGATGTGGTCATTTAACAGGTCAATATACAGTTTGGGGTCAAGTTGTCTCGGGCATGGAAGCAGTTGAGAACCTAGCAGCAGGAGAGCCTCCTAGTATTCCAGATAAAATGATATCGGTTAAACTTGGTAAAAAATAAAATTAAATTTCAACTACCCTAATTGAATTGGTTGAACCAGATATTCCAAAAGGCATACCTGCAACAACCACTATGGTATCACCGTGTTTGGCAAAATTTTGAGTTTTTATAATTTCTCTGGCCTCTTGTATTGCTGCTTCATAACCTTGAACTTTACTTAAAAAAGGACAAGCTCCCCATAATAGTGACAGCTTTCTTTTTACATTAATTTCAGGTGTCATAACTACTAGCAATAAATTCGAACGTTCTCTGGACATTCTATAAGCTGTATTTCCAGACGCTGTAAAAGCAACTACAGCTTTTGCATTTACAGACTCAGCTAAACTAACAGCAGAACGTGATACTGCATTATAAATAAAGTTTTCTATTCTTAAATTTTGTGGTCCATCGCCTGGATTTATTTTAATATGGTTTTCAGCTGATGTTATTATTCTATCCATAATGCTTACTGTCTCAAGAGGATAAGAACCAATAGCTGTTTCTGCAGATAGCATAACTGCATCTGCACCATCAAAAACAGCAGTAGCAACATCAGAGGCTTCCGCTCGTGTTGGCGATGGTGTTTCAATCATAGATTCTAACATTTGTGTAGCAACAATGACTGGCTTACCCGCTTGTCTACATTTAAGAATAATTTCCTTCTGAATGCCTGGAACTTCTTCAGGTGCTAATTCAACTCCTAAATCACCTCTTGCGACCATTATACCATCGCAGGCAGTAATTATTTCATTTAACTCTTTTAAAGCAGATGGCTTTTCTATTTTTGCAATTACACCTGCTTTATCACCAATATATTTTTTTACTTCTTCTACATCTTTTAATTTCTGAACAAAAGAAAGGGCTATCCAATCAATTTCTTGATTTAATATAAATTTGAGATCCTCAATATCTTTGGAGGTTAAAGGGCTTGTATTAAGCACAATATCAGGAAGGTTTAAACCTTTATTACTTTTAATAGATCCTCCTACTACAACTTCAGTTTTTATTTCATCTTTCGATATATCTTTTACCTTAAATTGTAGCTTTCCATCATCCATAAGTATGTTCGAGCCAATTGACAAACTTTTAAAAATTTCTTCGTGTGGTAAATTTACCCTTTTAAAATCTCCAATTTCTGGATCCTTATCAAAAATGTAATTACTACCCTTGATCACTTTTGATTCATTTTTTACTGCTCCAATTCTAAATTTTGGTCCTTGGAGATCAGCAAGAATCGCAACATTAGAATTCATTTCTTTTTCTGCGGACCTAATGTATGTAATTCTTTTTAAGTGCTCACCTTGATTGCCATGACTAAAATTTAAACGAAAAACATTTACACCTATTTTTATAAATTTTTTTATAATTTCTGGATCATCTGTTGCAGTTCCAATTGTTGTAACTATTTTAGTTGATCGTGGTAACTTAAAATCATTCATTATTTGTCCTTTTCTTTTCATATTTATACATTAATTTTCAAAAAAATATTAAATTTATTTTTTAAAAAATTAAAATCGGCAAGCTATTTGCAAACTCTTTATGTAATATAGGAGAAATATAGATGGCGCAGATTGTTCCCTTTCCACTTGATAAAGTAAGGAAGTCAAAAAAAGAAAATATTTTTGAGGAAAAACATATTTTGCATATGATTAAAAATATTAGACAAAATTATCCTCCATCACTTTGGAACACTGTTTATCAACTTACAAAACACGGTCATATTAATAAAAATGAAATCAATAACCCAGCAGAAATAAAACCCCAAAATTAAATTTTTACCAAATTTCATCCAAAAAAATAAAAGGATTTCATAATAAATAAAAATTATTTAAAGTTATCCCACAATGGAAACAAACTTTAAATATCCTATTTTATATACTTTCAGAAGATGTCCTTATGCAATGAGAGCAAGATTTGCCATCAGATCATCTAAGCTAATAGTTGAAGTGAGAGAAATTAAGTTACAAGAAAAACCATCTGAATTTTTAAAATCATCTCCAAAAGGGACTGTACCAGTTTTAATTACAAACTCAGGTGAAGTCTTAGAAGAAAGTTTTGATATAATTAACTAGGCCTTGAATAAAAATGATCCAGACAAATGGCTTGCTAAAGGAAAACTAGAAAATCAAGAGATCAAAAAAATTTTATACGATCTTGAAAATAAATTTAAACCTAATTTAGATAAATATAAATACTCAAGTAGATTTCCTGACATTGATCAATATTTATATAGAGACAAAAATCTAGACTTTCTAAAAAAATTAAATTCTTACCTCAAAAATAATAACTCACTTAATTGTGAATATCTTACTTTATTAGATTATGCTATATTTCCATTTATTAGACAATTTAGAAATGTTGATCAAGAGTGGTTTAACAAATTAAATTTTGGTTTTTTGAATAATTGGATAAATCAAATCATTGATAGTGAAGACTTTTCATCTATAATGAAAAAATTCAAAAAATGGGAACTAAATGATGTCCCAATTTATACAAATTTTGAATAATGTATTTGCATAGGAGAAAATTGATGTCAGAAGCATATATTTGTGAAGGAACAAGAACACCAATTGGAAAATTTGGGGGAAGTTTATCTTCTGTTAGAACAGATGATCTTGCAGCTTTGCCTCTTATAGCAATGAAAAACAAATTAAAAAAAACTGATTGGGAAAACCTAGAAGAAGTCTTTTATGGTAATGCCAATCAGGCTGGTGAAGACAATCGTAACATTGCAAGAATGGCTCTGCTTTTAGCAGATTTTCCACATACTGTGCCTGGTATCACACTTAACAGGCTATGTGCTTCAGGTATGGAGGCTATTTCAAGCGCTTCAAGAATGATTAAATCTAATGAAGCAGATATGACTATTGCAGGAGGCGCAGAAAGCATGAGTAGAGCTCCTTTTGTTATGCCTAAAGCTAGTTCTGCGTTTTCTAGGAATGCAGAAATTTATGATACAACTATAGGTTGGAGGTTTGTGAACCCTAAAATGAAAACTAATTACGGTATAGATTCAATGCCAGAAACTGCAGAAAATGTTGCTGAAAAATATCAAATTAGCAGGGATGACCAAGATAAAATGGCTCTTTCCAGTCAAATAAAGGCCTCTGCCGCAATTCAAAATGGAAGATTGGCTAAAGAAATTACTCCCGTAGAAATCCCTCAAAGAAAAGGTGAAGTATTAATATTTGACAAAGATGAACATCCTAGAAGCACATCAATTGAAAAACTTTCTTTACTCCCAACACCATTTCGAAATAATGGTACTGTTACTGCAGGAAATGCTAGTGGCGTTAACGATGGTGCGGCAGCAATGATTATTGCAAGTGAAGAGGGAGTTAAGCGAAATTATTTAACAGCTAGAGCAAGAATAATTTCGGCAGCTAGTTCGGGAGTTGAGCCAGCGTTTATGGGTATTGGACCTGTGCCAGCTTCTTTAAAAGCCCTTAAAATAGCTGGCATTACAATTAAAGATATTGATATTATTGAAATAAATGAAGCATTTGCTGCACAAGGTTTGGCTAGTTTAAGGTCTCTTGGTATTGAAGATGACGATGATCGAGTAAATCCTAATGGAGGAGCAATAGCACTTGGCCATCCTCTTGGTATGTCTGGAACAAGATTAGTTCTTACGGCAACTCAAGAATTAATCGAAAAAAACTTGAAATATGCATTATGTACAATGTGTGTTGGTGTTGGTCAAGGCAGTGCAGTTATAATTGAAAGAGTCTAAATAACCTATTTAGATTGATATGCTTGTCGATCTATAGATACCGAGCTTACATAAATAAATACGTTATCATGTATTAATAATTGCTTATTTTTAAGATTATATGTCGTTATCCTTGCTCTAAGTTTTTGTTTTTTTCTATTATTTTTGAAATTTTTTAATTCAATTACTAATTCAGAGAATGCTGAGTTTTTTTCAATTTCAATCGAAGATATTAAACCTTGCAATTCGTTTTCAGTGATTTGTGTCTTTATGCGTGAAGATGAAATAAGTATATCTCTAGACCTAATCCTAACTCTTACTATATCATTTAATTTACCTGGCAACCCTGGAACAACAAGCTTTTGTCCATTTAAATCAAGAGTTGTAATATGTAAGTTCTTATCATACCTAGAAACTATCCCCTCTAAAATGGAGCTTGACTCAAATTTGCCAGTCAGATCTACAAATGACCTTCTATTAAAGATATTTGAAACACTACCACTATCAATTTTCTTACCATTTTTTATTAATACGATTTGATCTCCAATTTGAGATATTTCTTCAATTGAGTGGGTAATATATATAATTGGTATTTTAAATTTTTTATTAAAATCTTTTAAAAAAACTAATAGCTTAGCTTTGTATTTTATATCTAAATCTGACATAGGCTCGTCTAGAAGTAGATAATTAGGATGTTTTAGAATTGTTCTAGCAAGAACCACTCTTAATTTTTCACCTCCGGACAAATTCTCAGGTGACCTTTTTAAAAGAGAATTCAATTCAAGTTTATTAATTAAATATTCTTTACTTATTAAACTTTTATTTTGAGTGTTTAATTGATTCCTTTTTATAACAAAATCAAGGTTTTCTTCTACACTTAGGTGTTCAAATAATATTGGATTTTGAAACATTATTCCAAATGGCCTCTTATTAGGAGGATATTTATCTACGTTGTGAAGTTCATTTCCATTGAAGAGAATTCTAGTTTCTAAATTATTAATAAATCCACCTAATGCAGAAAAAATTGTGGTTTTTCCTGATCCATTTGGACCATATAAAATAGTTATCCCGTCATTTTTAAAATGATGCTCAAAATTTAAAAATAAATTTCCAATTTTACCATTTAACAAAACTGACAAATTTGACATTATTTAACTCTTACAACTGTTCTTTTGTTAAAATAAAATAGAGTCAATAATATAATAAATGACAAAATTAACATTCCACCTGCTAAAATATGTGCATTGCCAAAGGATAATTGTTCTACATGATCATAAATCGAAATAGCAATTACTTTTGTTTTACCGTGAATGCCGCCTCCAACCATTAGAACAATTCCAAATTCACCTAAGGTGTGCGCAAATGATATTATTAAAGAAGTAAAAAATCCTCTTTTACATAAGGGTATTATCACATTAAAAAAAGTATCTAATGGACTAGCCCCTAAACTATAAGATGTCCTAATAGTATCTCTTCCTATTTTTTCAAATGAAGCTTGAAGAGGCTGAACCCAAAAAGGAAGAGAATAAATTATAGAAGCCATAACTAAACCGTAAAACGAAAAAATTAATTGTTCTCCCGTTAGTATTATAAAAATTTTTCCTAATGCAGTTTCAGGGCTAAAAATAATAATAAGATAAAAACCAATAACTGTAGGTGGTAACACAAGTGGTAACGTTACAATTGTTTCAATAAATGGTTTGGTCTTTTTTGACTTAAATGCTAAAAAATACGCTAAAGGGGTGCCTATTAAAGCAAGTAAAAAACAAGTAACAATAGCTAACTTTAATGTAATTAAAATTGCAGTAAAATCTGAACTTAAATGTTGATAAATATCCATATTAAAAGACTAACTAAATTTGGAATTGATTTTGAGTATTATATCCTAACTAGATTATAATGGGGAATTATAAATGTCATTTATAAAAACAGATGATAATGTAAAATTATTTTATGAGTCTACTGGTAAAGGTGAACCGATAATATTTGTTCATGAATTTGCTGGTGATTACAGAAGTTGGGAACCACAAATTAATTATTTGTCTAGATATTATAAATGTATAACATTTTGTGCTAGAGGGTACCCACCATCTGAAGTTCCAGAAAATGAAAGCAGTTATAGCCAAGAAAGAGCATGGCGTGATATTTTGAGCGTAATGGATAATCTTCAAGTAGAGAAAGCACATATTGTTGGCTTATCCATGGGTGGATTTGCAACTCTTCATCTAGGGATAAATGCTCAAGATAGAGTTTTAAGTCTTGTAATAGCTGGTTGTGGATATGGCGCCTTACCAATTGACAAAACTAATTTCAATAAAGAAGCAGACTTTTCTAATATTTCTTTGGATAGTGCAAAAATTATTTTAAATGAGGGAATGGATAAATTTGGATCAGAATATGCCCTAGGTTCTTCTAGAGTCCAATTTCAAAATAAAGATCCAAAAGGTTGGCAACTATTTAATGACCAACTAATTAAACATGATCCTATCGGCTCAGCTAATACTTTATTGGGTGTTCAAAATAAAAGACCTAATTTATATTCTTTAGAAAAAGAAATAAGTGGCATAACTTGTCCAACACTAATTATAAATGGTGATGAAGATGATATGTGTCTTGAAGTAGGTCTATATTTGAAAAGGTCTATTAAGACAGCTGGTTTGTTAATAGTTCCAAAAACAGGGCATACAATCAATTTAGAAGAACCAGATTTTTTTAATAATCATCTGCTTAAATTTTTTACTGCAGTAAATTCATCTTCGTGGGGTAGTAGAGATCATAGAGCAAAAATAATAAAATTCTAATCTCTAAAATTTTCATATTGTAATGGGTGCTTAATATTTAATTCTTTTATTAATTTTATTGCTGCTTGAAGATCATCCCTTTTTTTACCAGATACTCTTACTTCATCACCTTGAATAGACGTTTGTACTTTACTTTTTGAGGATTTAATTGCCTTAACTATCTTTTGGGCAACTTCTCTATCAACACCTTGTTTGATTAGTACAATTTGTCTAATGGAATTACCTGATGCAGCTTCTGGTTTTTCAAATTCCAATGCGCCTGTGTCAACTTTTTTTCTAGTAAGGTGAGTAATAATAAGATCTTCAACTTGCTTTCTTTTCAAATCATCATCAGCTTTGATTATAATTTTATCTTCTTGCTGCTCTACCTCACACATGCTTCCTTTAAAATCATATCTAGTACTAATTTCTTTTTTTACACCATCTAAACCATTTTGAACTGAAGGCATATCTATTTTACTTACTATATCAAAGCTAGGCATTTTTTAATCCCCATAAAGTATTATTCATTATCATAATATTAAATTTTTATTTCTCAAACAATCTAAATAAAAGTTGATAGAAATTCCTTAAAATTATAGATTATGTATTTATTAATACTAACTATAAATAAAGTTTTTAATGGATATTATCTTTAAATTAATTTTACTGATACCTATAATTTTAAGTACAGTTTTTCTTTTTATAAATATTGGAATATGGACAATATTTCCATTCTGGATTTTATGTGGATTAATTGATGTCTCTAGACACAAAACAATGGATCTAAAATTAATTAAAGAATATTTCATAGGTAAAGGTTTTTTAACTTTTTTACTATCACCATTAAATCTTTTATCTGATCTTTTATCTCATAGAAATCTTCATACTTATAAAATTGAAGATCTTCCCCAAGGTCATCAAAATGAAATCAATGACGTTATTTCGCTATTTGACAAAAAATATAAAGAGATTGCAAAGAGATTCAAAGAAAATCCAAATGATAATAGAACAATGTTATTTTATAAATGGTATGGATATGAACTGGATGATTCA
This sequence comes from uncultured SAR116 cluster alpha proteobacterium, assembly GCA_902619615.1. Lineage (GTDB taxonomy): Bacteria > Pseudomonadota > Alphaproteobacteria > Puniceispirillales > Marisalimonadaceae > Marisalimonas. The sequence continues at coordinate 74,930 of CACNFD010000004.1, forward strand.
ATTGAAGAATTTAATAATGAATATAAATATATAAAAACTATTGGCGTTTCACTTTTTAGAGAGAAGACTTCAACGTCCAGACATTTTGGTCCTCTAAGAATGACTTATCGAATTTTGTATAATTTTAATAAAGTTAAAAAGGAAGGTTCTTTTATTGAAGCTGATGGTAGAATTCATAAGTGGAAGTCTGATCCATTGTTTATTTTTGATGATACATTAATACATCAAAGCTTTAACGAAGAAGATGATTTAAGATTTTGTGCTTTTATTGATATTATTAGACCCTCTCATTTAGACAATATAATCAAACTAATTTTAAAATCTGTCGGTTTTTTATTAAAAAATACTAGAAGTATATTTTATAAAAACTGGAAAATGATATAAAAACTATGCATTTGGCACTAGGATCTGTCTAACAACTTCACCCTTTGACAATTTATCAAAACCTTCATTCAAGTTATCAAATGTAATTTTGCCATCTATAAGCTTATCTACTGGTAAACGTCCTTGTTTATATAAGTTTAAAAATCTAGGTACATCTCTTACAGGAACACATGAACCCATATAGCTTCCTAAAATTGATTTTTCCTGTGCAACTAAATCACTATGATTAAAACTAAATTGAGTATTTATTGGCGATAAACCAGCAGTAACCACAGAACCCCCATATCTTATTATTTGATAAGCGGTATCCATGGCTTGTATTACCCCAGCTAGATCAATAGCATAGTCAACACCACCATTTGTTAAATCCCTTATTTCTTCAACCATATTATTGTTTCTACTATCAAAACAATGTGTTGCACCAAGTTCTTCTGCTCTACTAAATTTTGATGGATCAATATCAACTGCAATTATAGTTTCAGCTCCTGCTAGCTTTGCACCAATTATACCATTTAGCCCTACACCTCCTAATCCAATAATTGCGACTGAATCTCCTGGTCTTATTCTAGCAGTATTAATTACAGCGCCGACACCAGTCATAACAGCACACCCAAAAAGAGCTGCATCTTCAATATTAAAGGCTTTATCAATTACAACTACAGATCCCCTATCAACTACATTATATTGAGACATACATGAAATCCCAGTATGGTGATTAAGCCTATTACCCTCCATATCTGTCAATCTGCTTCCACCTGACATTAAATCACCTTTACCTTTTGTTGCAGCTGCGAGTTCACATACTTGAGGTCTTCCTTCAAGACATCTTCTACATCTTCCACAAGATGGTGAAAATTGAAATGCAACATGATCTCCAACTTTTATGTCTTTTACAGCACTTCCCAACTCAACCACTTCACCAGAACCTTCATGGCCAATTACTAATGGCAAGGGCATTACTCTGGATCCATTTATAACTGATAAGTCAGAATGACAGAGACCAGCACCCATAACCTTCACAAGCACTTCATTTTCGAGAGGAGGTGATATATGGATTTCCTCAATAGATAGTGGCTTAGAGTCTTTATATGGGGCAATTAATTTATTATTTCTAATAACTGCAGCTTTACATTTAATTGACATTTAAACACTCCTATTTTTAATATTTACCGGTTTCCCATGAGGTGTAGACAAATAAGCTTGAGTCCAGTCTTCTTTTAATAGCATCAAAGTATCTTTATTACTTACTTTTTTTATAATGAGGATTTCCTCAAGGGCATTTAACCAACAAGAAAAATAATCATTACTACCATCTAAGTTTTTTGTGAGTAATCTTTGTTTTTTTAGAGACTCTCCAAAAACTTCTACAAACTCTTTCCAGCTGAAATTTCCTTTTTCTGACATTTGAACTGTAATGGCAAATAATTGACTATGCCAAGGATTTTGGAAAACAATTTGATCTTCAGTTTTATTTGTAAAAGGTAAATTATAATCAGATTTCATTTTTATCTTTTTAAAATTAATGTGGAAAAAGTTTTAGGTATGGTTCCCACAAGTCTAAGAGGATACCGTCATTTTCATTCTCGGCCAATTCTCCCCATATCTCTGAAGCCTTAAACTCTACAGTATACAATGGTAAGGGGTTCTCTCCTAAACTATGAGCATTTTTATCAGGAAAAACATGATTATTGTTGTAAGAATGAATAACACCCACCCTTCCCATAGCATATTTTGGCAAACGAGTGTGTCCACCACTAATATCTTTATTTGGACTATAATTTTGTGTAATAACTTTGTCACCTATATCAAAAACTGGACTTATATTTATATCTCTAACAGATGGGCCTCCCCAACCTAGTGTTTTCTGGACATCTTTGGCTAACCAGGTTCTATGATCAAGTTTTATATCGTTATCAGAAAATTTTTTTAAAGTTCCATTCTCGGCGGCATAAACATAATCTTTTAATTCACTTATTGAAATAAGTTCTTTATCAATTAAAAGATTAGTAAGAGCTGCTAACCATTTTTCGTAATAAGAAAAATTTACATAATCTTTTGGCGGTAAACATTCTCTATAATGACGACTAATATCTAGATTCCATTCTCCTAATGCTCCAGCAGCTAGAGTAATCGCCCATGCTTTTGCATGCCATTCATATTTGAAGGTTGGTTCAAGGTTAATTACTTCATTTTTATCATCTCTTGGAATAGGAATTGATCCATCACCAAAACGACCACCCATGTCATGCAATCTGCTCATTTTATTTCCTTTGGTAATCCAGTACCTATCATTGAATTTCTAGTAACTAATTCTGCAAGTTCACTTTCATTCATTTTTTCAGTACCTTTAGGCCTCATTGGTAATACCAAATATCTTATTTCAGCAGTTGAGTCCCATACCTTTATCTGAACTTTTGGATCTAATGATAAACCAAATTCTAAAAGAACTTTTCTAGGTTCTCTAACTGTTCTAGATCTATATTCATCACTTTTATACCAAGTTGGTGGAATGCCAAGGACTGGCCATGGATAACAACTACATAATGTACAGACTATTACATTGTGAATTTCAGGTGTATTTTCTACTACAACCATATTTTCACCTTGTCTACCTTGGTAACTCAATTCTCTAATTGCTGAAGTAGCATCAGTCAAAAGTCTTTTTTTATATTCTGGATCTACCCACGCTTTAGCAACCACATTTGCACCATTTTTTGGGCCTATTCGATTTTCATAAGTATCAATCAATTCATCTAAAGTTTTAGAAACTATTAATCCTTTGTTTAAAAGTAAAGTCTCTAAGGCTTTTACTCTTAATTCAGGATCAGATGGTAAATGTGAATGAGCATGATCATCTGCATGATGATGATCTTCAACTATATTTTTCTTTTCACTCATAATTCAATCTCTTTTTTAATCATATTTCTAATCTGGAATTAAAACAATTCTACCATTAACTTTACCTGATCTTAAATCAGACATTGCTTGATTTGCTGTCTCTAAACCTTGTTTTTTTACTGGTATTAGTTTTATTTTCCCAGATTTAATAATATTAACAAGTTCTTTTAATTCTCTTAACTCTCCTACATAAGAACCTCTAAGCGTCATTGATCTCATTGGTACCAATGGTAGTGATAGTTTTAGCGAGCCACCATATAAACCTACCACTATTACCATTCCACCTTTTTTTACTAATGTTAGACCCAAGTCACTCGTTTCAGGTCTACCAACAAAATCTATAGCCGCAGAAGCTCCAATTCCAATTTTATTTCTAATTTCAGTTTCTTCGTCTGGTGAGAAAGCTTCATTTGCACCAGCCTCAATAGCTTTTTTCCTCTTCTCTGGATCATTGTCTATTACTAAAATTTTTGCTTGGTGTATTGCAGGTGATAATAAAATACCATTTATGCCAACACCACCTGCACCAATAATTATAATCCAATCATCTTTTGAAGTTGTAGGAATTTTTTTTAAAGCACTAAATGCAGTTAGACCTGAACATGCGTATGGTGCCGCTTGCGCAGGATCCATATCACCGTAAGAAACTATATATTTACTATGAGGTACAATTATATGATCAGAATAGCCTCCATCAAGACGAGCACCTAAATATTTAGGAGCCTCACATAATGTTTCATTATTTTCTAAACAAGCTGTACATTTTCCACAACCAATCCACGGAAATACTATTCCAGCGTCACCTATTTTAATATCTTTTATATCCTCACCTAAAGCTACTACAGTTCCAGTAATCTCGTGTCCTGGGGTAAATGGTAATTTAGTGCCCCTGTCAGCCAAAGTTATTCTTTTTCCATCTCCTAAATCAAAATAACCATCTGCCAAATGAAGATCACTATGACAAACACCACAAGCTGTAATCTTTACAAGAACTTCATCTCCTTTAGGTTGTGGATTTTCATATTCCCTTAATTCTAAAGGTTCACCAAACTCAATAACCTGATAACTCTTCATTATAGAATTCTCCCCATCTAAAAATTATCAACTTCTTTTTGAAGTTTCGTACTTGCTTGATATTTCATAATAATCATCAAATCCAATTTTTTGTCTTAAATCATTAAAATCTAGTAATAACTCGGATCTATCTTCATCTTTAATTAGTAAATTTAATGAGTTTATCATTGCTTTCATTGCTGAACTCATAATGGTAAGTGGATAAACGGCAAGTTTATAACCAATTTCTGTCAATTCTTCCATGGATAAATTTGGTGTAATACCTCCCTCAACAATGTTAGCTATTTTAACACCAGGAATTTCTTTACATATTGTTCTCATTTCTTCTTTGTTTTTTGGAGCCTCAACAAACATGATATCTGCCCCAAGTTCATAAAATTTTTGTGATCTTAATATTGCCTCACTCAGACCATGAGTATGATTGGCATCTGTTCTGGCCATAATTAAAATATCATAACCTTCATTTCTCATATCAGTAGCTGCTCTTATTCTATCAAATGCCTCCTCACGATTTACCACATCCTTTCCTGGAGTGTGACCACAACGCTTGGGCGCTAATTGATCTTCAATCAATATGCCAGCACAACCTGCCTTGGCACATTCTTTCAATGTTCTACGAACGTTCATGGCATTTCCATAACCAGTGTCCCCATCTACTATCATTGGTATATCAATTGCGTTACAAATATTGTTTGCTTGGTCAAAAACTTCTGAGAAGGTCATAAGCCCAAGATCTGGAGATCCTATCCTAGAGGCGGACGCAGCAAAACCTGACATAAAGGTTACATCAAAATTTGCTTGTTGTATTAATTTTGCAGATAAAGCATCAAAACAAGACGGTATTGGAATAAAAGGTTTTTCTTTTAAAATCTTTCTTAAATTATCAGGCTTACTTATCATTTTATTTCTTTATATATAAGTCCTATAAATCTTAGTATTAAGAATTACTTAAGCTAAGTTAAAGCCTAGTTTACTTATGTTACCAGAGTCAATTGTAAACTCTGTCAAAAGTTCTTTTATGTTGCCAGTTTGTCCAAAACGATCAACACCGAGTGGTATTACTTTATGACCAAGTACAGAGCCTAACCAAGATAATGTTAGTTGGTGACCATCAATCACCGTCAAAATTTTAGTGTCTCTTGGAATTTCTTTTAATAAACTTTCAGCATGAGATTCAATTGTATTTTGATTTGAAGATAATTGTTTATTTTTCCAATCATCTAACATTCTATCAGAACTCGTAATAGCTAAAACTCCAATATCTCTAAATTTTTCTCCTAAAATTGTTGTTGCTTCTATTATCTCTGTAGCAATGACACCTTGATAAGCTAGTATAATTTCTGGATTTGATCCAGGTTCCTTCAACCAATATCCTCCTTTTAAAACTTGATCTTTAAAATCGTTTGTTAATTCTCTATATGGTTGTTCTATAGATCTTGTACTTAGCCTTATGTAAACAGAACCACCATTTTCATCCTGCAAATAATTAAAGCTATAATTCAAGATTATTGACAATTCATCTGCAAACGCTGGCTCAAAACTTAAAAGGCCTGGCTGACTGATCCCAGTTAATGGTGTTCCTATAGATTGATGTGCACCGCCCTCTGGCGCTAGGGAAACACCAGAGGGAGTTCCTACAATTATAAATCTTGCATCTTGATAACATGCATAATTCAAAGCATCTAATCCTCTAGCAATGAATGAGTCATATACAGTCCCTATTGGGAACAATCTTTCATTAAATAATTCATGAGAAAGACCAGCAGATCCAAGCATTATAAATAAATTCATTTCAGCAATACCAAGCTCTATATGCTGTCCATCTGAAGAAAAAACCCACTTTTGAGCTGATGGTATTTTCCGATCTTTAAATATATCAGAAGTATCTTTTCTACTGAATAATCCTTTTTTATTTATCCAAGATCCAAGATTAGTGGAAACCGATACATCGGGTGATGTGGTTAAAATTCTTTGGGTAAATTCAGTATTGTTTTTTGCATAAGAGTCTAGAATTTTTCCAAACGCACTTTGAGTAGATATTTTATTATCATTTATCAATACAAGTTCATCAATTACTACTTTATTTCCACTAAATTTTCTATGACCTGCTTTTTGAAAAGGAAGTTTTTTGATATATTCGTGAATGTTTAATTTGGTTTTTTCATCGGAAAAATTATTCCATTCCTCACCATCATTAATTTCTAATTTAGATTTAAAATCATTCATTTGAGCTTTAGTCATAAGACCAGCATGATTGTCTTTATGGCCCGCTAATGGAGTGCCCCACCCTTTAATTGTATATGCAATAAATGCAGTAGGTTTATCATCTTTTATATTGTTAAATGCTTCACATAACGTTGAAATACAGTGACCACCTAAATTTGACATTAATTCTAAAAAATCAGAATCAGATCTTTTGTTAATTAATTTTGAAACCTCAGATTGATCGCCAATATCATCTAAGATTCTTTTTTTAAAAACTTCACCACCTTCAAATGTCAAAGCTGAATATAATTGATTGGGACAATCATCAATCCATTTTTTTAATTTATTTCCACCAGGCTCTTTAAATGCTTCCTCTTGTAATTTTCCATATTTTAATACCACAAGGTTCCAATCAAATGCTGAAAAAACAGAACTTAGTCGCTCTGAAAGTCCTTCATGAACAACACCATCAAGTGACTGCCGATTATAATCAATTATCCACCAAACATTTCTTAAATCATGTTTCCAACCTTCTTGAAGACACTCATAAACATTACCCTCATCTAGCTCTGCATCACCAACTAACGCAATCATTCTCCCTAAAGGTTTATTTTTATAAAATTTTTTTCTTGCAACATAATCCTGAATTAGAGAAATAAAACTTGTCATTGCGACACCCAAACCTACTGATCCAGTTGAAATGTCAACATCGTCTATATCTTTTGTTCTAGACGGGTATGACTGTGCTCCGCCAAAACCTCTAAAATTTTCAATTTTTTCTTTAGTTTGTAATCCGGATAAATACTGAATAGCATGAAATACAGGACTAGCATGAGGTTTAACTGCAACTCTATCCTCTGGCCTTAAAATATTAAAATATAAAGCTGTCATTATTGAAACAATTGATGCAGAACTTGCTTGATGACCACCAACTTTAAGGCTATCTTGATTTTCTCTAATATGATTTGCATTATGGATCATCCAACAAGCAAGCCACAAAACTTTCTTTTCAATTTTTTTTAAAATATCAACATGATTCATTTCTTTACTGTAGCATCTTTCAAATGGAATGAATGACTAAATATTATAAAAATACTTCTAAATTTAATATTATCTGCTAATATAAATATATTAGTAAAATATTATATTAAAATAGGTTTTGTTTGAGCAATATTGACAAAATAGATCAAAAAATTATTTTTTTTCTTCAGCAAAATGGTAAGTTAACTAATTTTGAGTTAGCTGAAAAAGTTGGCTTGTCACCATCTCCTTGCTTACGAAGAGTAAAAACCTTGGAGCAAAAAGGTTTAATAGCTGGATACACAGCTATTATTGATGAAATTGCTTTTGGTTATCCAGTAACTGCTTTTGTGTCTGTTAGATTAGAGAATCAAACAGATCAAATTTTAAAGTCATTTGAAAAAGAAATAACATCTTTAGATGCTGTTATGGATTGTTGGTTAGTAACTGGAAATAGAGATTATTTATTAAGAGTTGTTGCAACTGACTTAAAAAACTATGAAATCTTTATGAGAGAAGAACTCACAAAGGTTAAAGGTATTGCATCAATAGAAACAAATTTTGCGCTAGGAAGAGTTAAGACAATAAATACCTTACCTATAAATTATTAATTATTTATGTTGTATGAAAATTGATAAAGAATTTAAAAAATATAAATGCTGGAGATTTAAATGTAAGCTACTTTGAGGCGGGTTCAAGAAAAGGTTTACCTGTAATACTTCTTCATGGCTTCCCATACGATATTCACGCTTACAAAGAAGTAGTTCCGTTATTAATGTCAAGCTGTAGAATAATTATTCCTTACTTAAGAGGGTATGGACACACATTTTTTTTACAAAATGATACGATACGTTCAGGTCAACAAGCAGCACTTGGATTTGACTTGTTGAAACTTATGGATGCACTTAAAATAGATAAAGCAATTTTAGGGGGATATGATTGGGGTGGCAGGGCAGCTTGCATAGTTGCTGCACTATATCCAAATAGATGTTTAGGTTTAGTTTCCTGCAACGGCTACAATATTCAAGACATAAAAAAATCATTAATACCAGTTAAGCCAGAAATTGAACAAAAATTATGGTATCAATATTTTTTCCATAGTGAAAGGGGGCGAAATGGTCTTTTAAATCAACGTCATGATTTTATAAAATTTATATGGAAAACATGGTCACCAACTTGGAATGTTAATAATAATTTATATAATTTAAGTGCTAATGCTTTTGAGAATCCTGATTTTGTAGAAGTAGTCATTCATAGTTACCGTCATAGATTTGGACTGGTATGTGGCGACAAAAAGTTTGAAAAAATAGAAAAGAAATTATCTAACCAGCCTGTTATTTCTGCGCCTGCCATAACAATTGATGGTGATAATGACGGCGTGACCGGATTATCTGATATTGCAAAAATTAAACAAAAATTTTCAAGTCATCTTAAACATGAAATTCTTCCAAATATTGGCCATAATGTGCCTCAGGAGGACCCTAAAAATTTTTCCGAAGCCATATTACATATAATGAGGATTCACAAAAATTTATAAATTCGCAATCTTTGTGGGTACTCCAAATTCTTTTCTACATATTATAGCCAAACGTTTAATGCCCTCATCAATTTCTTTAATTGAAGGATTACCAAAGCAAAGTCTCATTTTATGTCCACCACTTTTGTTAATTGACCATTCATTTCCTGGATTTATAGCCACACCATCTTTTAATGCCAATTCGTAAAGACGAGATGTGTCTACTTTTTTATGCATATCAACCCAAACAAAAATTCCACCATCAGGTTTTTTATATTCAGCAGAAGATCCAAAATATTTATCCAAAGCATTACAAATAGCCTCTGATTTTTTTTGCAATTTATTTTTTAGTGTTTTGACATGTGAATTAAAATTTTCCGTACAAAACTCTGCCAGTGCCATTTGTTCTAATGATCCGCTACCAGCATCAGTTTTATAAGGTAATATTCTTGATAAAACATCCCAATTTGCAATTAAATACCCAACTCTAAGTGCAGGTGCAATTGATTTAGAAAAAGATCCACAGTAAGTTACATATCCTTCTTTATCAAATGACTTAATCGCAGGGGGTCTTTCTTTTTCAAAAAGAAGATCTGCGTAACAATCATCTTCAAAAATTGGTATTTGATATTTTTTTGATAATTTTATTAGTTGCTTCCTTTTAGCAACAGACATTACTGTTCCAGTAGGGTTTTGAATTGTTGGGATCGTGTAAATATATCTTGGGATTATTTCTTTTTTCTGAAGATCATTTAACTCTTGCTCTAGGATTTTTAAATTCATTCCGTCTTTTTCTAAAGGTATTCCGACCATATTTACACCAAGTCTTCTTAGCCTTGAAATAGTTCCTCCATAATTTTCCTCTTCAATTATTACTGTATCCCCTTTTCTAAGGAATGTCTGGTTTACAAGATCTAAAGCTTGCAATGAACCAGAAAGAACTAATATCTCTCTTTCGGAGCAATTAATTTTTGAACTAATTTTCAATTGATTTGATATAAATTTTCTTAATGGTAAAAAGCCCTGAGGACCACTTTCTAGTCCATATTTAGCTAAAGTTTTTCCCTCTTTTAATATTATTTTATTGAGAGAGTCCTTTATAGATTGCACAGGGATACTATCACTATCAATATGCCCTCCTACAAAATTGTATTTTGGAAAACCTTTCCATTCCACTGCTGGTTTTAGAGCATCTAAATGTAAAAAATTATTAATGTTAAACATTTCTCCTCCTATAGTATAAACTTATATCAAAGATTCCTTTTGTAAAATATTTATAAAGATTTATATTTTTACATAATGGAAAGAATATAGTTATGCTATCAATCGAAAATTGGATAAACAACATAAATTCCAATAAAAGATTAATTGAAAATGGTCGTTGGTTAAATATCACTTTCACATTTGGTATTGGAGACAAAGATTATTTATTTGAGATACTTAGTGGAAATGTATTGTCTATAAATGAAAGAGAAATTTTAACACAAAGTGGAACTTTTAAAATTTATGGTCAAAGGGATAGTTGGAATAAACATTGGTTAAAAGTACCTCCTAGAGATTATCATGATATATTTGCTATGCTTGCAAAAAAAATTATATATATAGATGGAGATCTAACCCCATTTATACAAAACCTTCAATATTTTAAAGATCTAATAGCTTCTAATAGGGATATGCATGACTGATTTGAACTTTGAGGATATAATTGGCAGATATTTTAATTTAAATTTAACAAAGGACAATTATAGAATTTATGTTGAGGAAGCAGGACAGGGGACTCCTCTATTATGTCTGCATACAGCCGGGTCTGATGGAAGACAATTTCGACATATTTTAAATGATAAAAGAATTACAAATAATTATAGAGTAATTGTTTTTGATTTGCCTTGGCATGGGAAATCCAACCCACCTGAAGGTTATGAATTGAAAGACTACAAACTAACTACAAATCTTTACAAAGAAATAATAATGTCTTTTTGTAAGCAATATAAATTAATTGATCCAGTTATAATGGGTTGCTCGATGGGTGGAAGAGTAGTCTTACATCTTGCCCTAGAACATTGTGATTACTTTAAAGCTGTGATTGCACTTGAAGGTTCTGACAAACTTGAACCTTATTATGATCTAGATTGGCTGCACAGACCAGATGTTCATGGTGGTTTAGTTCAAGCGGCATTTGTTTCCTCACAAATAGCACCTCAAAGTCCAAATAATTTTAAACATGAAACTTTATGGCATTATATGCAAGGAGGGCCCGGCGTTTTCAAAGGAGATCTTTATTTTTATTGGCATGACGGAGACTTTGACGACCGTTCAAATTTAATAGATACTTCAAAATGTCCGGTATATCTTTTATCAGGTGAATATGATTGTTCTTGTACACCTGAGCGGACACTAGAAACGGCAAAAAGAATTAAGGGATCTAGAGCAACTATAATACCAGGAATAGGTCATTTTCCTATGTCAGAAAATCCAGATTTATTTAAAACTTATATCTATCCAATATTAGATGAAATTTTAAAATAAACTTATCCGGCCTTTTCTATATTCCCACAAACACTTACAGCTTGACCAGAAATATTTTTCCCAAGAGGACTACACAAAAAATGAGCTTGCTCTGCTAAATCTTCGTGAGTTACAAATCTATTCAATGATGCACCAGATAAAATTTCGTCTCTCATTACTTCGAAAGATACTTTTTTAACTTTAGCCTTTGCATCAATAACTCGGTTTTGTCTCTCGCCTTCAACAATACCTGGTAAAAGTGCATTTGCTCTTATACCCCGAGGACCTAGTTCAATTGCTAAACTCTTCACCATGCCTATAACCGCCCATTTTGTAGCTGCGTACGGTATTCTGTAAGCAAAGCCAACTCTACCAGCAACAGAAGATACCGACAGAATTGATCCATCGTTATTCATACGTGGAACAACTAGTCTCATTGTTTCAAAATGACTAGTAATATTAACTTGTAAACACTCTTGCCAACCTCCTAGCGTTTGCTCACCAACACCAGCTGTCTCTCCTGCAATCCCAGCATTATTTACTATAATGTCAATTTCTTTTAGGTAATCAAACCCGGCTTCAACCATAGATGAGATCAATTGGGTTTGCCTAAGGTCACATACAACTGCTTTAATATTATCATTAACATCATTGACTTTGTTCACAGCTTCAGGATTAATATCACATACAAAGACTTTGGCTCCTGCTTTTTCAAATCTTTTAGCTATTGCATAACCAATCCCATCAGCTCCAGCTGTTATAAGAGCTTTTTTACCTTCAAGAAGTTTTTCGTAGTTCATTTTTAACTTTCTAATTTATGTTAGTATTATTTTTTCCTTTTAGCCCTAACATTTGTCTTGCTTCATCAGGTGTAGCAATCTCCAGTGAAAGTCCTTCTAGGATTTCTCTTACCCTTTTTACTTGATCAGCATTTGTCTTAGCTAAATTACCTGGACCGTCCCATAGAGAATCTTCAAGACCAACACGCACGTGAGAACCTAAAGAAGCACCAGTTGCATTCATCCTCATTTGAGTTGCTCCAGCACCGACAACTGACCACTCATAACCTACTTCACCAAATAATTTATCAGCTGTTTTTTTCATATGTAATAAATTGTCAGCATCAGCACCAATACCACCCATTATTCCCATAACAAATTGAATAAAGTAAGGACCTTTTAACATACCTTCTCTATGAAAATAATGAAGATTATATAAGTGACCAACATCATAACATTCAAACTCAAATTTAGTTTCATTTTCATAACCAAATGTCATTATGTTTTCAATATCTTCAAAAGTATTTTTAAAAAGAGAATACTTACTTTTCTCAAGCATTTCTTTTTCCCAAGGGTGTTTTAACTGATTATGTCTTTTAAGCATCGGAAAAAGCCCGAAATTCATAGATCCCATATTTAATGAAGCAAGTTCTGGTTTAAAATGCATTGCAGGCTTCATTCTCTCTTCCACTGTCATTTGTGGACCACCTCCAGTTGTAATGTTTATCACTGCATCACAAGAGTTATGAATGGTTGGTAGAAATTTTTGAAATTCTTCCGGATCTTGAGTTGGGTGGCCATCATCCTCATCTCGTGCATGCAAATGCAAGACAGCAGCACCAGCTTCATGTGCTGCTAATGAATGTTCAATAACTTCTTCTGCCGTCACCGGTAAAAACTCTGACATTGAAGGTGTATGTATCGCTCCTGTTACTGCACAGCTGATAATTACTTTTTTAGCCATTTAAATATCCTCTCCTAATTCAGATTTAAGCTTTCTAATTAATGCAATCATTTTATTTCTTTTTTCTACTCTATTATCCCTTTGATCATAAGATAATCTTTTTCTTTGATCCATTTCTAATTTATTTAAATATTCTTCTGAATATTCAGGAACACTATTTTGCTCCTTAGCTAAATTTTGTATACCTTTTTTATATCGAGTAAAAGAATCTTTGATACCCTCTGGTGCATTTAAATCCATAATCTCAAAGGGACCCATGAATGCCCACCTTATACCTAATGCATGTTTTAAAGCTATATCGATATCTTCCATAGAAGCAAACCCTCCTTCGTGAAGTCTAACTGCTTCGTTAAGAAGAGCACCCTGCAATCTATTTAAAACAAAACCTTCTGCCTCTTTATTTATAGTAATAGCTGCATATTTAGCTTTTTTGTATATTGAGACAGCTTGTTTAATAATTTTTGGGTCGGTATCCACCCCACCTGAAACTTCAACAAATGGGACAATGTGAGGAGGCAAGGCGGGATGTGCGTTGATACATCTATGTTTGTGTTTTACAAGCTCTGAAATTCTAGAAATCAGAAGATAAGATGAAGATGATGCAATAATTGTATTTTCTGGAGTCAATTTATCTAATTGTGCAAACACTGATTTTTTTAGCTCTAAATCCTCTGACACACTTTCTTGAACTAAGATTGAATCATTGCAAGTTTCTTCAATAGTACAGTTCAACTTTATGTTAGAACTTATCTTTTCTTCATCTGTTTCAGGGTTAATGATACGTAAATCTTGGATTAATTTATTCGCTAAATCTTTAAATTTTGTAAAACTATCTTCACTTTTGTCATAAACAAAACATTTAAAACCAGAATTAGCAAAACCTATTGCCCAGCTTGCTCCAATTAGACCAGCACCACAGATGCCAATTTTATCCATATTAAATCCCAAAAAAAACCGCATCTTTCAGATGCGGTTTTCATTAACTTGCTAAATTAGCCGCGGAAGCCATAATGCCATTTCTGGTTGATAAATAACAAATCCTAGACCAATCAATTGTATAATAACAAAGGGTACCACTCCTCTATATATGCTTAAAGTAGCAACTTCTGGAGGGGCAACCCCTTTCAAATAAAACAAGGCGAAACCAAATGGTGGTGTAAGAAATGAGGTTTGGAGATTTATAGCCATTAAAACTAAAAACCAAACCAATGTTTCTTTACGCCCATCAAGACCAGTTAATTGGGATACATGATCTCCAAAATCTAATAGAACAACCAATGGAGCAAAAATTGGTAAAATGATAAGAGTTATTTCAACCCAATCTAAAAAGAATCCAAGTAAAAATGTCATTCCCATTAATAAAAACAATAAACCCCAAGATCCAAGACCTGCTTTTTCTATTAATTCCTCAACAATATAATCGCCACCAAGTGATCTGAATACATAGGCAAAACAAGTTGCACTTAAAATAATCATAAACACCATTGCAATCGTAAGACCTGAAGAGTGTAAAACACTTCTCAACATTGGGAGTGTAAACTTATTACCTATTATAGCTAGAAAAGTTGCACCAAATGCACCTACAGCTCCAGCCTCACTAGGTGTAGCCCAACCAAGTAAAATTGAACCTTTTATGAGTGTAATCAAAGCAACAGGTGGCAAAAATGCTTTTAAAACCATTTGTGGCAATCTACCTTTTTCATATTGAAGCTCACCTTCATTTACAGCAGGGGCAACATTTCTATCAATAGAACACCACACAAAAATAAATATTAAATACATTAAGGCTAGTGTTAATCCTGGAATAACTGCACCCATGAACAGATTTCCAACAGAAACTTGCATAATATCAGCCATAATAATCAACATAATACTTGGAGGAATTAAAATACCTAATGTTCCAGAGGCAGCAATTACTCCTGTTGAAAGCGCATGACTATATTTATTTCTTAACATTGTTGGTAATGCTAATGCTGTCATCATTGTAACCGACGCTCCAATGATACCTGTCATAGCAGCTAACACAGTACCCATGACAGTCACTGACATCGCAAGACCACCGGGAACTTTTCTTAGTAAAATTTGGGTTGTTCTTAATAAATCATTAGCAATACCACTTCTTTCCATCATAGTACCCATAAATACAAAGCTAGGTATGGCAACTAATATTAAGTTTTCAGCAGAAAATCCCCACATTCTAGGAACAAAATTAAAAAATTCTGCAATTTTAAACACTCCAAATAGATAACCAATAAATCCATAAGTTATTGCTACTCCACCAAGTATAAACCCAACAGGATATCCTATGAATAAAAGTATCCCCATCGTCAGAAACATAAAAATTGGCAGATATTCTATGATAATATCAACAAAATCCATAACTACACCTATGCTTTCTCATTTTTAATATTATAATTTTCAAATTCTCCAGTATATCTCTGCCAAGCAACTATCCTTGAAATTCTCCATCCATATTTAAGTGAGAGAAGAAACAAACAAACAAAAATAGTCATTGTTAATAAAGAAGAATTTTTTGCAAGAGCATCATAGAAACATAACCCTACTATCACTGATGGAGCTAAAGCAATTATGTAAGATGAAATTAATTCATATTTACGTATAACGCTAAATATCGAATAGATTACTGAAACTGAAGCAAATAACCAAAAATAGTAAATCAAATTATTACTTTCTAAAATTGATAGAATAGCAGCCAGTCCAATTATTCCATAAATCGTTCCAACAAAAACACCATAAGCAGCCAATTCATATTGTGATTGGGCTAAAGTTAAGTTCTTAGCCTCAATTAAATAAGGAGTTTTTTGTTTATCAAATATATAACCAGGAACTTTTGAAAACCACATTGCTTATCTCATAGATATTTTAACAGAGGAATTTTGATCTTATTTAGTTTTATCATAATCAAGTACCATAAGATCAAGTTTCTTTTTATTATCGCCCCATATAACTGCAATTAATTGTATCATAACTGACAAACCGCCAAGAAAAAGGAAGAAATATCCAATAGGCAGAAATGTTTTAATAATCCATCTGTTACTTAAACCAACTAGCGAGGCGGATACCTCATTAATCACATAAGAATCTACCATGTAAATCCAAGAAAAATAAACACATATAAGTGTAAATGGAAGCATGAAGAAAATATTACCATAAAATTCAACTTTTGCCTTAGATCGAAAGTTAAAGTTTTCTCTAAGAAAATCGACTCTTACATGCCTGTTATGAGTGTAACCATAACCTAAAACCAGACAAAAAACGACTGTGTGAAGGTGCCATTCCATTTCTTGCATTAATGTTGATTCAAAAAATGAACCAAAATTTTGGACCATAAATATTTGTATCCAAACTAATTTTCTAGCAACAACATCCCACATTGTTATTATAACTAGGGGAACTAAAAGCCAAGTACTGGCTCTACCAACTCTATTTACAAGTTCACGAAGCTTTTCACTTAATGAAATGAGACCTTCCATGTTTTGTTCTGTAAGTGCCATTATTCTCCCCCAGAATACCTAATCTCTATTAAATTTAATTAGCTTATTAAATACAAAATTTCAATTTATTTATCAAAAAAAAAGTACACTTGTTAGATAAAATAACAAGTGCACTTATATGTTTATAAAGAATTAGTACTTTTTAGCTTTTAGATAAGCTCTTGAAGACCAAATACTGTAGTCCTCTCTAAACTTGTTATAGCTTGCAGTAATTTCTTTGAAAAGAGGGTCAGAAGCTGACTTCTCCTCAACAACAGCATCCCAAGCTTTCTTAAACTTGGAGATTTCTGAGTCAGGCCATGTTACGAATGTAACACCTTTTTTCTCGAGTTCTGCCATAGCAGGAACTTGCTTAGCATCGGATCTAACTAATGCCCACCACATTGTGTCACGACATGCTGTATTGATAACAGCTTGTTGTGTCTTAGTTAAACCACCCCATCCTTTGGTGCTCATCAATAGCTCACCAATTGATGTTTGCTGGTGCCAACCTGGGAAATAGTTAAATTTAGCTAACTGATAGAAACCATAACTTAAGTCGTGTGTAGGCATAGAAAATTCTGTTGCATCAATAACACCTTTTTCTAGAGCTGGGTAAATATCTCCACCAGCAAGTAACTGTGTTGACACACCTAATTTACTCATAACCATAGCACCAAGACCGAAGAAACGCATTTTCATGCCTTTCAACTCTTCAACATTGTTGATTTTCTTTCTAAACCAACCTGATGTCTCAGGAGCGTGAGTTAAACAGTTAAGAGCTTTAAGGCCATACTCACCATAAATTCTGTCTTTTAACTGCTGACCTCCGCCATATTCCATCCAACCATGGTACTCACTAGCACCTGGACCAAAAGGAACAGCTGTGAAGTAAGAAACTGCAGGGATTTTACCAGCATGGTAACCTGGTGTTGTATAACCTGCATCAACTGATCCATTCTTAACAGCATCCCAAACTTCTAATGAAGGTACAAGAGCGTTTGGCTCGTGAAATCTCAACTGGACGTCGCCACCTGAAATTGACTTAACTTTGTTAGAAAAATAAACAGCAGCTTCACCATTAATAGCAACTTGGCTACCCCAAGTACTTTGCATTTTCCAACGTAGCTTATCAGCATTTGCTGAAACAGCTACTAAACTGGTTGCAGCTAAAGCTACAGCGCCTACGAATAGGCCAGATTTGAATTTCATGAAATTCCTCCCTAGTATTATAAAAAAGGCTATTACCAAGAAATTTTAGAATTACTTTATAATTGCCCGATTAAAAGAAACAATTGTTTCTCAACTGATACATATCTTTCTTAATTATTTCAATAAAGGCAAGTAAAAACTTATAAAATTTCAAATATTTTTTTTCTTGACTTGCATTTTTTTTATTTTGCCTATTTTATAATCTATGATTTTTAAATTATTAAATTCGCTTAATTTTTGAACGCATTATTTACTATCAAACAGTAAAAGTCATCAAAACAAATTTGAAGCGGAACATCCCTAAAAACATACGTAAATCAAAGAGATTTACTCTATAAATTTGAATTCTTGAAAAATTCGGTTAAACGAATTAATCGTCAAAGTGTCCTGATGATGCAAAATAACCACCGTGAGTAGTTACTAGTGGATCAGTCGAATCAATAAACCCATCTTTTTTTTCAATTATACTTCTAAATTTTTCCGCGTTATCTTTTGGGTTATAACCTATATGTTTGGCATATTTGTTATCGATTAACACCGAATCATTATTTGATACTCCAAAAATTACAGAGTGTTGTACATTAGTACTATTTATACACGCAATAATAATACTCTTCAAATCATCATAACTTAACCATGTTGAGAGCATTCTATGATCTTTAGGCTCAGGAACACACGAGTAAATTCTTACTGATACAGTTTCTAGTTTATATTTGTCCCAATAATACTGAGCTAAGGACTCTCCAAAAACCTTTGACAAACCATAATTGCTATCTGGTCTAGGCATTGCTTTACTATCTATAACTTCAGATCTTGGATAAAAACCAACTGTATGAACTGAACTTGCCCAAATAACTCTTTTAATTTTATTTTTTCTGCATGCTTCATATAGATTATACATGCCTATAATGTTTGAATTTAAAACATTATCCCAAGAACCTTCTATACTTTGACCACCCATATGAACTATGCAGTCTATATCTTTTGTTAATTTTAATATTGATTCTTTTGAAGCAAGATCAGCAATTTCAACTTCCTCGTTATGAAATTTTTTTTCTAAATCCACCTTGTCAGAAATTTTAAGCAAATCACATTCTTTAGATAATGTTTCCCTTAATTGATTGCCTAAGGCTCCAGCAGCTCCAGTTAGTAAAATATTATTAAATTTATGTTTAGACATTTCTAACTCCCTATCTTTTTTGACTTTTTATATATTCTCTCCAAAAAGTGAATAAACCTGCTATAATTACTATTGCGGAACCTATAATTGTTTCATTTTCTAATTTTTCATTAAAAACTAACACACCTATAATTGAAACAAAAACCAATTGTAGAAATGTAAATGGCTGTAGTATAGAAGCCTCACTGTATTTGAAAGCATTAATCATAAGAAAATGTCCACTAGCACCCAAAATACAAATTGCTAATAAAGACAACCAATGAGAATTCTCAATTGAGGTGTAAAAAAAAGGACCAATTGCGCCTAATATGACAAAACCAGTAATTCCAGTATAAAAAAGACTTGTATCAGGACTATCTTCACTTGATACATATCTGGTAAGAATCTGATAAACAGCAAATGCAAACGCACAACCTAGAGCTATTAGAGATAATGGATCAAAAACTTTTGATCCAGGTCTAAGCATGATGAGAATACCTATAAAACCAACTAAAATTGCAGACCACCTTCTCCAACCAACTTTTTCTTTTAAAATAAATACTGAAAGAGCTGCTACCATTAATGGACAGCTGGCAAAAATTGCATGTGTTTCTATAAGTCCAATTTTTAAAAAAAGATAGTGAGCAAAACACATCTCTACAGCAAGAATAATACCTCTTAAAATTTGGATGAATTTAAACTTACTTTTTGAAACAAGAATAACACTTTTGTTTCCTGTACTGTTAATCGATATTACAAATAGAAATAAGAAGAGATATCGAAACATATTAATAGCTATTACATTATAATAATCTGTTAGGTATCTTGTAACCCCATCCATTACAGACAAACATGATACAGCAGCAATTATAAACAATATGCCCTTTGCATTTGAAGAAATATTTAGAGGCATAATTTATTTTTTCTTTCTAGGGTTCAATAAAAATCGATTGTCCTTTTAATCCCATATTCAAGAGAAGTATACTTAAATTTTTTAAATATATTAGAAGGCTCATTTCCTCGTATTTCATCTACTACACTTAATGGATTGCCATTGATTCCTATATCCGCCAGCGGTATGTTTTTTTTAATTAAATTTATAAAATCACTAACATCAGCTGTTATTCCGTTTAAATTAAAAGTTAATGCACCTGAAGGAAGATGAGCTATTGACATTTCAACTAAATTTGCAACATCTTCAACATAAACAAAACCTGCCTTGCCTGAAAAGTTTACAGTATAACTATCTCCTTGTTTTGCCGCCTTACAGGCTAAGGTTACCCCTGCAGTTCCCCCAACTTCTCTTCCTGGCCCATAAATTACATATGGCCTAATTCCAACACTTGAAATAACAGCTTCATTAAAATACGCCCTTGCAACCCCTTCAACGGCTAACTTATATGCACCATAATGGGTTTCTGGTAATGGGTAATAATGATCTTTTTTCCCAAAAACACCTGCACTGCTTGCATAAACTAAAAACTTAATGTTATTTTTTTTCAAAGCTTCAAAAACATTAATTGAGCCGAGGAGATTTACTTTAGCGCCTAAAATAGGATTTGAACTACAGTCTGGGGTCATCAAACCAGCCAAATTTATAACATGGTCCATATTATTTATTGCTTCTTGGACCTGATCATAATTTGTTATATCACCATTAATAAATTTAATTTTTTTAATATCCTCACTAATAACATAGCTGAGCAATTCTTTATGGATTTTTAAGTCAAAAATTGAAACGTTATAACCTTTTTTCAAAAAGGCTCTTACTATCCAGCTTCCTAAAAAGCCGCAACCTCCAAAAATTATAATTTTTTTCATTTAACTTCTCTTTTTCAATACCATTGATTTAGCAGCTTTTCCTATTTCTTTTATACATTTAGCAGCTTTAGGAAAATGTAAAGAATTCGACAAAAAACCATGGATCTGACCGGGATATAATTTATAAGTCACTTTATTACCAAAGCTTTTTAATCTATTTGTATAAGCCATTCCTTCATCCAGCAAAGGATCCAACCCAGCCGCAAATATAAATGTTTCAGGGAGATTATATAGATCCACGGCAAAAAGTGGTGATGCCTCCCAGTTAACTGCATCATTACTTGAATTAAGATAATGTTTAACGAAATATTCCATAGTATCAAAAGTTAAAGTCATACCTTCTAGAAAAATGTCCATGGATCTCATTGTTAGCGTTAGATCAACACAAGGATATACCAATATCTGACCTCTTATCGGAATTACCTTTTTATCCCTTGAGTTAATAGCCAAAACAGTTGCTAAATTACCGCCAGCGCTATCCCCACATACAAAAATATTTTCAAGATCAATAAAAAATTCATTTTCAAAATTTACAAGGCTATTTAAAACATCCTTTACCTCTTCTACTGCATAAGGGAACTTATGTTCTGGGGACAAACTATAATCCACCGCCACAACAATCATTTGAGACTCTAAGCAAATTGATCTGCAGGTAAAGTCATGAGTATCCAAATCCCCCATGACGAAACCACCTCCATGAAAAAATACTATAATTGGAATTTTAGTTTTTTTATTAAAATAATTTGGAAAATAAAATCTTAATTTAACATCTTTGTTAAATCGGTTTTTTATTTTTAAATTTTCTGAATGATAAATTTTTGGAGGTGTTAAATTATCTTCCCTTAACTGTCTCAAACGTTCAGTTCTTAATTCTACTGGATTTAATAAGTGATGTAATTTTGAATTACTTTTAATACGATTTTTTAAAAAAATATCAGTTTCTTTATCAATTATCATTGATTTATGCATTCCCATACTGATTCATTTTGTTCTTTTAGCTTTATATTTTTAATAAAGTTTATTTATAATAAAAAATCTAGTGAATTTTTTTAAGGAGATAACCATGACTACATTAAAAGGAATTATTGCACCTTTTACAACTCCATTTAAGGCAAATGGAGAAATTGATCTTACTTTAATAAAGCCACAAGTAGATTGGTTAATTGAAAATGGTGTTCATGGTTTAGCTGCTGGAGGTAGCACAGGTGAAGGTCATGCTTTAAGCAGAGATGAGTATTTATCCCTAATGACAGAAACTGCTTCATCTTTAAATAGCAGGGTACCTTTAGTTGCTGGTATTATTGCTAATTCAACATCTGAAGTAATTGAAAGAGGTAAGTCAGTAAAGTCTCTTAACGTTGAAGCTCTTCAAATAACACCACCAAGTTATTTATTTAGGCCTGACGATGATGCAATGGTAAGACATTTTAGTGAGATACATGAAGAATGCCAGATACCAATATTAATTTATAATGTTGTACCTTGGTGCTATTTATCACCTGATTTACTATTAAGAATTATGGATGAAGTTCCAGGAGTTTTAGGAGTAAAACAAAGCGCTGGTGATATGAAACTTTTTGCTGACCTCATTAGAAGAGCAAAGTCTAAAAATATGATTTTTAGTGCTGTTGATGCTCTTCTTTACTTATCATACAAATTGGGAGCACCGGGATCAATTGCAGCAATTTTAACTGCCGCCCCAGGTCCTTCTGTCAAATTATGGGATGCTGTTATTGAACAAGATTGGGAAACTGCAAAGGATCTTCATGAAAAACTAATGCCTTTATGGGATGCAATTGGCTTAGATAATATGCCATCTCTCTGTAAATATGCTCAAAGTTTACAAGGTCTTAAAAGTGGTTTTGCCAGAAGACCAACTTCTCCTGCAACCGATAATCAGAAAGAAAAAGTGAGGGAAGCCCTAATTAATCTAAACCTTATAAAATAAGATTAAGAGGATCAAAATGTATCTTAATTATCCAAAGCCGACAGAATCAATAAAAGTTGCAAAAAATGACTTAAAAAAATGGGGTTATTGTTTACTTAAAAACGCTATTCCACAAGATCTTAATAACAGGGCTATGAAAAGATTAATTGAACAGGCTAATGCAGAAAAAGAATTAAATCTGGCATACGAGGATGGCAGTGAAAAAAAGAAATGGGGTGAATTCCATAAAAATACTGATGCCCTTGGGGTCAACCAACGAGTATGGATGTTGCCTAATAAAGGCAAAGTATTTTTAGATATTTTAGCAAAACACAACTATGTAGATTGCGTAAAAGAAATTGTTGGAGATGAATTCCTAGTTTCAAGTTTTGGAGCAAATATTGCTAAGCCTGGAGGGGTTGCAATGGATCTTCATACTGATCAATGGTGGTTTCCAGACCCAGTAAATAGAAATGATGATTTTTTGCCTCCAGGATCTATTAAAAGAAACAAATTTAATATCAAAATCAATGAAAATATTAATAACAATAACGAACTTATTTCAAGGCCAGCTGTAACAAACGTTTTAATAATGCTAAATGGAATGAGTAAAGAAAATGGGGGTACGCGTATTGTCCCAGGATCTCATTTATTTGGACGTCATCCAGATAAAGTTTTAGATAAAGATATAGAAGTTATATCTGCTGAAGGCCCCCCTGGTTGTGCTATTGTTACGGATGGTAGGGTATGGCACGGAACAGGTGCAAATATTACAAAGGATAATAGGCTTGCATTATTAATAACTTTTTGTGGCCCACAATTTAGACCTCAAGAAAATTTTACCTTAGGTATAAAAAAAGATGTTTTTTCAAATTTAAATGACTATCAAAAAGAATTACTAGGGTTTAAAGTTTGGAATGGATATGGAAGAATTGGAAATCCTACTGATACATTTCTTGATATAGAAAACCATGAAATTGGTGAATTAAAAATTTAAACTATTGCCTAAACTTTATTTACGTATCATAAAATCTACCTAAAGATTAGATTGGTACATTATGAATTTTATAATTGAAAATGCTAGATGGTTGTTAGCAACAGCTCTTTTGTATTTTAGTTCCTGTTTTGGGCAAACTTTTTTTATTTCATTATTTGCTGGTGAAATTAGACAAGCATTTGATTTGTCTCATGGCGATTGGGGCGCTATCTACTCTGTGGGAACATTAGTTTCTGCTATGGCTATGTTAGTTTTTGGTGGGTACATTGATAAATATAAAATTACATCAAACATAAAAATTGTAATCATTTGCTTAAGCCTCCTTTGTTTAAGCATGACCTTTATTGAGATTTTTTGGCTTCTTCCATTAATAATTTTTGGACTCAGATTTTTTGGTCAAGGAATGCTAATGCACATACCTGCTGTGGCAATTGGTAAATGGTATGGAAAAAACAAGGGTAAGGCTTTATCTTTATCGATAATGGGATTTTCAATTGGGGAAGCAATATTCCCAGTAGTATTTGTGAGTTTGTTTACAATTATTGGTTGGAGAAATAGTTGGGTTATTGGAATGATTATATTGTTATTCTTATTACCTGTAATATTGAAGTTATTATCCAATGAAAGAATTCCTAACAGTAAACAAGAGAACATTTCTGATCAATTAGGTATGCAGAATAAGCATTGGACCAGAAAACAGGCTCTTAATCATTGGGTGTTTTGGGCTGTGATAGTGCCTTTTTTAATTCCTCCGATTTTTTCTACTGCCTTCTTTTTTAATATGGTTCACTTAACAGAAATTAAAGATTGGTCTTTAATTTCTTTTACTGCCCTATTTCCATTCTATACTTCAATGTCCATTTTCACTACTTTATGCTCTGGTTGGATCCTAGACAAATTTGGTGTTGAAAAAATTTTACCATTCTACTTACTACCAATGTCCTTAGGATTGTTAATATTTTCTTTAGGTAACACATATCTTCATGCAATGATTGGACTTGCCTTTCTAGGAATGACCCAAGGATTAGCAATGACAATCGGGGGAACTTTTTGGCCAAATTACTACGGAACAAAAAATTTGGGATCTGTTAGATCTTTATCAACATCAACAATGGTGTTTGGGACTTCATTAGGTCCAGTAATAGTAGGTGTGCTATTAGATTTTGGACATAATTATAATTCTATTTTATTAGGAATGTGTATATTAGCTATGTTTGCAAGCATTTCTTTAGCTATTACCATGAAGCATGCACCAAAACTATTATCTAACAATATCAAGAAGGGAGCTTAACATGTTGAACATTTATCTTTCAGGAGAAATTCACACTGATTGGCGTGAAGAAATAATCAATTTATGCAAAAATGAAAATTTAAATATTTCTTTTTCCTCTCCAATAATAAATCATGAAGCTTCTGATAATTGTGGAGTCGAAATATTAGGACAAGAAGAAAAAAATTTCTGGAAAGACAGTAAAGGTGCTAATATTAACTCTATAAAAACAAGAAAAGCAATTAAAGATGCTGATATTGTGATTGTTAAATTTGGAGAAAAATATAAACAATGGAATGCAGCTTTTGATGCTGGTTTTGCTGCAGCTTTAAACAAATCTATAATTGTAATCCATAATGATGAGCATCAACATGCATTGAAAGAAGTAGATGCAGCAGCATCTGCTGTTGCAAAAGATCAGTATCAAGTTGTAAGAATCCTAAAATATATTCTAGAAGGTTCTCTAAATTAAACTAAGTTAGAAAATTTTAATGTTTCATATAATTTTGTATAATCCTGAAATCCCACCTAATACAGGTAATATTATTAGGTTAGCAGCTAATACTGGCACTCAATTACATTTAATTAGACCATTAGGTTTTAATCTAAGTAATAATTCACTTAAAAGAGCCGGCCTAGATTATAAAAAAGATGCAAATTTTTTTTTACATGATAGTTTTGATTTATGTTTAAATTCAATAAAGTGTAATGAAGTTTATGCATTTACCAAATTTGCTAAAAAAACTTTTACTAAAATAAAATTTAAAAGAAATGATTGCTTCTTATTTGGAAGTGAAACCGGCGGATTACCTGATAACATCTTAGATAAAATTAAAGTTACAAATAAGCTTAGGATACCCATGATTATGAATAGTAGAAGCCTTAATCTAAGTAACTCAGTGGCAATAACAGTTTATGAAGGACTAAGACAAAATAAGTTTGAAAATTTAATTTAAAGATTAGTTTAAGGTTTAAGTTTAGATATGGGTATTTATGAATGGCTGTCTATTACACTTATTTGTGTAGCAGGTGCAACAACACCTGGACCAAGTGTTTTAGTAATAATTTACATAAATAATACTAGAGGCTTTTTATCAGGAATCATGGCTTCATTAGCGCATGGGCTTGGTATATTTATTTATGCCCTAATCTCTATTTACACTATAAGTCTAATTGATAAAAATTTACCCATAATGATACCATTCATTCAATTGATGGGTGCAATATTTCTTATATTTTTTGGTTATAAAATAATTTTTTTTAAAACAAATGAAAAAAACATAAACAAGAATTATATAATATCAAAAAAAGTTACAGATAGTTTTTTTTGGGGACTTACAACATCTCTAATAAACCCAAAAATTCTAATTTTTTTTACATCTGTTTTTAGTCAGTTTATAAATAACGACTTTAATGACTATAACAAAGTTGGGATTGGATTATTAGCAGCAGTAATTGACACAGTCTGGTATATTTTAGTTTCCTACTCAGTTAACCTTCCAAAATTAAAAAACTACATAATCCTTCATCAAGAATTATTTTTTTTATTTTTTGGGTTTATTTTAATTATTTTTTCTATTTATTTAATTAGTATGTCAATTGAGTATTTTATTTGATAATCTATTAAGCCCATTATCTGAAGATATTTTTAAAACATCAAAATTTTGATTATTTTCTATTTTCATCCAATCAATAGTACTTAATTGATCACATTTTGGGCAATGTAATTCCCAATGATGATTTTTATTACCACAGGAATAACAAAAATAATTATATCCTTCTTTAGCGCTTGCAGCTTTTTCAAGATAATTCTTAACTACTTCAGGATTATTTTGAGATCCAGCTATATCAGCTAACGCTTGATATGCTCTGGTTGTAAGTTTATCCTCGGGAATATCTTTTAATAGTTTTTCAGCCTCTCCCCAAATTTCCTCTGAAATAGCGTAACATGCCACTTCTATTTTAAGATCATTTTTAATTTCTTTGGAAAATTTTTTATTCAAAAGATTTATCGCTTTTGAAACACGAGATCCTGATGTTTTTAAATTCCATTTTTTTGATAGTTCTTCTAAAATATCTGGGTTAGCTGTTAATAAAAAAGTTTTTTCTAATTGATCGATTGACTTTGTCTTTGAACCAATACCTTTAATAAGGCCTGACAACTTTACAGAAACTCCAATATGACTTGGTTTTTGTTTATACGCTTCTTTTAAATGATTGGTAGCAAGATAACTTTTTTCATCTTCTAAGTAATCTAATGCCTTTAAGTAATTTAAATCCGCTGATATATTTTTGTATATATTATCTTCCATAAAATTAAGTTTTTTTAATTTATTTAGGTATACAATAGAATTTGAAATGTCTTTCAGCTTTGCATATGAAAATAATAAAACTTCTAAAATTTGTTTTGACTTAGGTTCAAATTTAAGGGCCTTTAGACCTTCATTAATAATTTCATTTAAATCTTTTTTATCAAATATTGCTTGTCTCATAAGTGCTAAATGACCAACAAATGCTGTAGATGGTTCATCAGTAAGCTGCTTAAAATAATTTTTTGATAATTCTTCATTTTCATTAGAGTTTTTATTTATTTTGTTAAAGACATTAATATGTGTGTTTAATAATTTACCCAAATTTTTATCCTTAGTATTCCTTGATACTAAAGCAGCTTCTTTTGCTGCAGTTTCTAATTCTCCATGACTTGCTAATAAAAATGCCTTTACTAATTTTTGTTCGACTTTTTTATTATTGTTAGCTTCAAATCGTCTTAATGTCGCTTTTGGCAAATTCAAAAAAGCTAGCCAAATTCTGTCAATAAAGATTAAAATTACAGAAAATAAAATAATAATTATAATAAACCTGTCTGTAGGTATTTGAATTCCCCACTCCATCCAATTTATAGATGTTACTCCCGGACGCTCAGAAAAGAACTCTGATAAATACCATATAATGGAGATAAATATAATTAGTTTTAAGATTTTAAAAATCACTTATTCACTCTTTTTTTTAATTTTGATTTAATGCTCTTTCAAAGCTATCTATTGAGTCTTTTATAGTTTCTTTCCAATTGTTAGGAAGTGTCTTTATGATAGATAAAAAATTATTAAAATTTTTGTTCTCAAGTTCTTTTTCTGCCATCGTAATTAATCCTCTAGGGGTGGTGTTATCTGAAAACTTTCTAAGTTTTAAAAAACCTGCAAAATAATTTTTCAATCTATTCAAATAGGTTTGTTCACTTAGAACTTCATCGTAATTGGAAGATGAACCAAGGTCTTTTTTTGAGAGAAGTTTTTCTATTATTATTTTACCTTCTTTTATAAGTTCTTTTTGAGATTTCTCTATATTTTGTGAAAACTTCCTGTGCTCATAAGAGTTTTTAACTTGAACAGCATTATTGTTTTGTTCTATTTCTTTATTTGCTGTTTCAGTTTTGTTTTCTAAAATTTTAATTTTATTTGAGATTTTATCTAGCTGTTCATTTATCAATAACAGGGAATTACCTTGATTTTTAATTTCAAGGTTTATTGTTTCGCTAGTATTAAAATCAAGTTTATTAAGCTTATTTTTAAGTAATTTAATTTCTGTATTAATTTCATTAATTTTTATATTTTCTTTATCTTTTAAAGCCTCAATCTCGTTGTTTAGTTGAATGATTTTATTTGACTGTTGTTCAATATGATTTGGCAAATAATATAGTGTTAACCAAATTAAAATTATAATAAACGAAAACACGATTATAAATGGTATTAAAAAAATAGGATTTTTTAAAATAATTGTTTTTTGTGTATCATCTACTGGCTCCATATCGATGATTGTTTCTTTATCACTCTTAACTTTATGAGTTTTGGCTTTTATCATCGTTATGTCCCTGTTTACTAAGGTAATTTGATTATATTATCTAAAAATTCTTTAGTAAAATTTTTCTTGATAACTTTTATATTTCTCCAACCTAAACTCTCTGCTTTTTTAGCAACATTTTCACTATTAACATATAAAGTTGCTTTATTTTTAACAATGTTGAATAAATTGTAATTTTCTAAAATTTGTTTTGCAATTGAAATATTTCTTGACGAAAATATGACTAAATTTAAGAAATCATATTCAATTAAATCCATTTGCAAAGGCCTCGGCAATTCTAAAATTGGATGGGTGCTATAACCTTCGAAAATTTCTATTTTTCTGTTGTTATTTAATAATTTTTTTTCAAGTTCAATACTTCTATTTTTAGCAGCAATCCATAAACCATAATCTTCTTTTTTAGTGTTAATAACAATTAGCTTATGTAAAGATTGAGAACTATTATTTGCTTGTAAAATATTAGTATAAGATAATTTTTTCAATTGATATGTGGTTTCAAATCCTACAGAAAAAATTCTTATATCTTTAGTGAAATTGCCCATTGTGTCTAAAATTATCTTTTCAAGAATTTTTAATGCTTTAGGACTTGTTATAATAATATAATTAAAATCATTTTTAGAAATATTTAAGCTTTTAAAATCTTCATATTTTAATGTTGTTATAGGAAACGGTTTTGAAAAAAACCCATTATCATTTAGATATTGTGAATTCCTTTCAGCGTCTTTTTTTTCTCTAAGGACAAAAGTTATTGTTTTTGATTTTTTAATCCATCAACTCCTTGTTTAATGAAGTTATTTAAATAAAAAGTCACCGTTGGTTTGAGCTTTAATTTTATTTCCTAACTCTTTACCTAACTTAATTGCGTCTTTTATCGATCCTTTAATTTTAGATCTAATTACTTTCGTACCATCTAAAGTTGCAATTGCTCCATATAATATTAATTCTTTACTATCGGTAAAATGTGCGCTTGCTGAAATTGGAGATCTACAAGAACCATCTAAAGTTTTTAATAGACTTCTTTCCGCTAAAGTTTCAAAAAAAGCCCTTTCATCGTTAATTTTATTTAAGAGCATCTTTAATTGTTTTTGATATTTAATATTACCATTTGTAGTAGACTGAATTGCAATAACTCCTTGAGAAGATGCTGGAGGAATAATTTCATTTGGAATTATGTTACCAACGTTTATATTTAACCTATCCAAACCTGCTTTGGCTAATATAATTGCATCATATAATCCAGAGTTTAGCTTTTCAATTCGAGTTTCAACATTACCTCTCAGAATCTTTATGTTTAAATCAGGCCTATAATATTTAGCAAAAGCAGCTCTTCTTACAGAACTTGTTCCCACAATTGCTTTATCTGGCAAATTATCGAATGAATCATAATTTCCTAACAAGACATCACTTCTATCACCTCTTGGAAGAACAGCTGAGATTTCAGTATTCTTTGCAATATCTGTTTCCATATCTTTCATTGAGTGAACAGCAATATCTGCAAGCCCACATAAAATAAAATGTTCTAATTCCTTAATAAAAAGACCTTTACCCCCAATTTCAGACAAAGATTTATTTAAAATTTTGTCTCCTGATGTGGTAACTTTAATAGTTTCAGTTTCAATATCTTTTCCAAAATAATTTTTAACAATATCCACTTGTCGTAAAGCGAGTTCTGATTTTCGAGTAGCAATTCTTATTTTAAGTGTCATTTTAATTTATTAATCTTTTATATTATCAAGTTATTTATTAATTCTTGAATATTTCTATACACTTATAGTAAATCGTAAAACATACAATATTAATTTATATTGCATTACTTAGTTTTAAATTTAATTTATAGTAAAATTTTAATTTACTTAGGAATTTTATGCGTGGTTCTAATGATATAAAAATACTTGGTATTGAAACAAGTTGTGATGATACAGCAATTGGCGTGGTTACTTCAAAAAGAGATATTTTGTCTAATGTTGTAATCAATCAAAACTCAAATTTAAATAATTATGGTGGCGTTGTACCTGAAATAGCAGCTAGGGACCATCTATCTAACTTAGATCACGCAATTAATAGAGCATTAGAAGAATCAAAGCTAAATTTAAAAGACATTGACTTAATTGCAGCTACGGGAGGACCAGGATTAATTGGTGGCGTAATTGTAGGTACTGTATTTGCTAAATCTTTAGCTATGTCCCTTGAAAAACCTTACGTTGCTGTCAATCATTTAGAAGGACATGCATTAACAGCTCGTTTAACAGATAATATTGAATATCCTTATCTTCTGCTTTTAGTTTCTGGAGGCCATACTCAAATAATTGCGGTAATTGAATATGGGAAATATACAAGAATAAGTTCAACTCTAGACGATGCAGCTGGAGAAACTTTTGATAAGGCTGCAAAAATACTTGGGATTGGTTTTCCAGGCGGGCCCATAATAGAAAAAATGTCTAAAGATGGTGATCCAACCAGTTTTTATTTACCAAGACCAATGCATAAATCTAAAAATCCAAATTTTTCTTTTTCAGGCCTAAAAACAGCTTTTAATCAGATAGTAATGAAAAATAAATTAAACAAAAAGATAATAAGTGATTTATCAGCCAGCATTCAAAAATCTATAACAGATTGTTTAATTGATAGAACAAGATTAGGAATTACAAAATTTAGGGAAATACTAGGTAATTTATCTAATATTCAACTTGTTGTGTCAGGAGGTGTTGCTTCAAATTTATATATTAGAAAAGAATTAAAAAAACTATGTTTAGAAACAAATAGTGTCTTTTTTGCACCTCCATTAAATTTGTGCACAGATAATGGTGCTATGATTGCGTGGGCAGGCTACGAAAAGTATAATAATGAAGGTGAAAGTAATTTAAACTTTAAGCCAAGGCCAAGATGGCCATTAGATCCCAACGCACATTTAATAAACCCTATACATCATAATATTGGGAAAAGTGGAGCAAAAGCGTAAATGTCAATTTATTCAAATATATGTTTTTATGGAGGTGGCGCGTGGGGACAGGCATTAGCAATAACCCTTTCCACATTAAATAATAATTCTACAATTTTAGTATCTGATAAAACTAGAGAAACACAAATAAATAATAGTAAATCAAAAAGATTCCCTAATTTAAAATTAAGTCCTTTGATACGAGCAACTACAAATAAAGAAAAAGCCATAAAAGATAGTGATTTAATTTTTATTACCACGGAAAGCAAAAGAGTTTTATTAGCTATCGAAGAAATCTCCTCTTTTTCTAAAAACAAAATTAATGTAATTATTACTTCAAAAGGTTTTGCAACAAAAAAAGGAAAAACGTTTAATGAAATTGTAGAAAATAAATTTCATAACATATTACTTTCTATACTAACCGGACCCACTTTTGCTGACGAAATTGCTAATAAAAAGCCTGCAGCAGCAATAGTAGCCAATAAAGATATTGATATAGCCACTTCTATTTGCGAACTATTTCACAATTCCAATTTAAGGCTTTATCCTAGCAATGATCCAATCGGAGCGTCTATTGCTGGTGCAATAAAAAATATAATTGCTATTGGTGCTGGTATTGTTGAAGGCTTAGAATTAGGTGATAATGCTAAAGCTGCGCTTATTACTAGAGGCATTTCAGAAACATGCGAATTAATTAAAAAAGTTGGTGGAGATCATGCAACAGCCTTTGGTCTTGCTGGAATTGGAGATATGAGCTTAACATGTAGCGGTCCACATTCTAGAAATATGGCATACGGGAT
Source organism: uncultured SAR116 cluster alpha proteobacterium (assembly GCA_902619615.1). GTDB lineage: Bacteria > Pseudomonadota > Alphaproteobacteria > Puniceispirillales > Marisalimonadaceae > Marisalimonas. The sequence goes on from CACNFD010000004.1 coordinate 107,751, forward strand.
TGACATAATTAAAAATAATTATCAGCACCCCACACGTCTAGTAGAAGGATTAAACGCTCTAGATGCTGCTGTTGCTTTATCTAAGGATCTTAATGTAGAGCTACCAATCGTAGGAGCCATTTATAAAATTATAAATAAAAAAGCTGATATCAATGATATCATAAAAAACTTACTTGCCAGACCAATTAAAAATGAATTTTTATAAATCTAGTATTAAATTAATATAACAAACAATTCTTCAAGATTTATTTTCTAGTTTTTTTTCTCTGTATATAAAATATAAATTTCTAGCGTATATAAACACACCAACCGACTGTCCGGCAATTATAACAGGATCTTGTCTCCAAATTGCATAAGTTAATAAAACCAGTCCACCTGAAATTGAAAAATACCAGAAAGCTATGGGTATAATTGACCTGCCAGCATTTTCACTGCTTATCCATTGAATGATAAAACGTGTTGCAAACAGTGCCTGCCCTCCAAAACCAATAATAATCATAATTGCTTCTGGATGATTTAATAAATAAGGCTCCATAAATGGTAGAATAACAATTATTAACTCATTTAAAAAAATTGCACCTTTTTCTATCTGGTTTGATAAGAATGATATAAAATTCATTACAAATTCCTAATTATTTTAAAATCTCTTTAAAAGAAGTATTTTTTGGCATTCTATTTCTTAGCCAGATTACGCCTAGCACATCAAAAAACCCAACTATTAGTCTTCCAAAATTAGTATAATTTGAAGTCCCTGCTACTCTTTTCCTATGCTTAACATTGAATTCTAAAACCTTGGCTCCCTCCCGTAAAACAAGAGTTGATAAATATCTATGCATATGGTCAAAATAAGGTAACCTTAGATATAACTCTTTATGAAATACTTTGATACCACAACCTGAATCGGGGTGAGTATCCTTTAGCAAAATAAATCTACAATATTTCGCAAAGGATGATGCCCATAACCTAGTAATACTATCTTTACGATTTACTCTAACTCCACCAATTAATATTAACTTATCTTTATGGCTTTTAAGAGTATCAATCATTTTTGGAAGATCTGATGGATCATTTTGACCATCTCCATCCAAAGTTGCTATTAATGTTGAATTTGATACTTCAATACCAGTTCTTAGAGCTGCAGATTGACCATGACTATTTTTATGACTAATAACCCTTAACTTTTTATTATTTTTCAAATTATTTCTTAATTCTAATTCAGTTTCATCGTCTGATCCATCATTTACATATATTATTTCATAATTAAACTTTTTTAAAGACTGTTGAATTTCATTTATTAGACTACTAATATTTCCTGCTTCATTTTTAACAGGAATAACCACAGATATTTCAGTTGTTTTAGACATATTTAATATTGCAATAATTGAATATATAGCAATCAATAGCTATTTTAATTAGCAAGGTCAAACAATTGATTTTGAAAAATGTATATTTCTACATGTCTTCCTTTAGCTATATTAAAACCTTTTACTATAGATATTTCTTTTAATTTTAAATTTAGGTCGTTTGTTGTTTCTAAGAATTGTTTTAGATCACTTTTTTCTATTAACGCTGTATTGTTTTTGCCCTCTGCCATAAAAATAGCAACTTCGTGCGGACTAGATAATAAAACATTTCCATTTAATAAAAAAACAAGACTTGGTTCATGATAACCTGAGGATGCAATGGCATCAGTCTTAACTTTTGCTAATTTATTTATAATTGTTTTACTTGGATATAAATAGTCTAGTTTAGGTAAAACAAAATTGTAATTAATAATGTTAAAAATTGACCCAAGAGCAATTATTGCCAATAAAACATTAGAAAAATTTTTACCAATATCTAGATATAAAATTTTGAAATTAAAAATCAAAGTAAGGGACAAAATAAAAATTACAATTCCAATTATGACAAGTAATATTGTGAGAAATGTTAAAATAATATCATTTTCAATATTAAAATTAGAAGATATGTAAAAGATACCTCCACTTAAAATAATTCCTCCAAAGCTAAATAAAACACAAGAAAAATAGGTAATTTTTTGAAGTATAACATTTTTAATTTTTTTAATATTTGACTTGAACTGGAATATTCCACCTATAGCAAGAATTGCAATTGCTGGCAAAACTGGAAGAGTATAATGGAAAAGTTTTGTTGGAATTATTTCAATAACAATCCAAAAAGGTAAAATCCAACAGATTAAAAATCTTATAATCATATTAGCTTTGTTTTGTATACAAAATAAAATTAAACAAGGTAAGAAAGTTGCAATAGGCCAGATTGAAATTGATAATGTCAACAAATGAGTTCCAGGCCAAGCACCATGACCTTCTTGACCACTCTTCAATTTACTAAAAAAGTCTTCTTCAAAAGCTTTTTGTAAAAACATTCCGTTTGTTTCTTCATCAATTGCAAAAAACCAAGGCAGAATGACTAAAGAACAAATTAAAAAACCTAAAATGGGTCTTAGAGATTTTATAAGATTTATAGATTTGTGAATTATAGAAAAGGAGATAACTGTAAGAAACAGTATAGCTATTGAAAGAGGACCTTTTACCAAAATTCCAAAGGAAAAAGCTAGCCATACTATTGTTGGGTAAAGGTATTTAACTTTGTAAGTATTATCTCTATCCAAAATTATTTTAAGTAAAAAATATTGCTGAACACAAATTAAACACAAAAGAGTAGCGTCAGTTTTGGCTAAATGAGCTTCTCCCATAAATACAATTGATGATGCAAATAGTAATGTTACTATAAGGGTCTGATAAAGCGGGAAAATCAATCTAGTTATTAAACCAACAAAAACTAATGTTACAATAGAGCTTAATAAAGATGGTATTCTATACGACCCAATATTTTCCTGACCAAATATTTTTGCTGAAATTGCTTGAAGCCAATAGATACCAATTGGTTTCTTTGCCCTAATTTCATCTTGAAATTTTATATTTACGTAATCACCACTTTGAATCATTTGACTGCTAGCTTGAGCAAAACGGGCTTCATCCCGATCTATAGGAGGTATTGAGTATTGCCCAGAGAAAAGAGCTAAAATTATTAAAATAATCAATGAACCTAAAATTAAAAAATTTAATTTTTTTAATTTTTTAAAAAATTCTGAAAATTCTAAAATATTTTTCATTTCTTCAACTTTTACATTAATTTAGAAATATCATATTTTGATAGTAATGTTATAATTTAAATCTTAGTACAAGGTAATTAAATAATGGTATATAATTTTAATGAGATTCTAGATGGATTTTGTGAAAATAAAAAAATAAAATCAATTCCTCTTTATCTTTTCAAAGATATAAAAAGCTTAAATTCAACTAACTTAATATCAGAAAAACAAAAAAAATTTTTAAATACAAGTTTTGCACTAGACTTGCAGCATTTCGGATTTTTCCCAGATGAACAATTTGTTCTTGGTGGAGCAATTGCAATAGTTAAAAAATCCCTTGAACCAAAAGAAAGCTTAATTGACCAAGCAGCTTATCTATCACAAAAACTTCCAAAGAGAAAATGGAGTGTTCAGTTTGTTGACGAATTTGACAATTTTGACAAGTTAAACTTTATTTTAGGATGGGGGTTAGCGTTCTATAATTTTTCCATAAAAAAAATAAACAAAAATTCTTATGAAAATCAGGCATTATGCTTATCTGAATGTAGAAAGGAAGTTTCAAAAAATTCATTAGAAAACTGCTTTGCAGAAATTCGAGGTATTTTTCTAGCAAGAGATTTGATAAATCTGCCACCAAATATTCTAACACCTTTTAACTACGAAAAAGTAATTAAAAAATCATTTAAAAAATTTTCGCCTAAAATTTTAACATACAAAGACAAACAACTAGAAAAGAATTTTCCCTTAGTAGATTTAGTTGGCAGATCTTCCGAAAACAAACCTGTGCTAATTGACCTTCAATGGAATAAAAATAAAAAAAATAATTACCCTAACATTGTTTTAGTTGGTAAGGGAGTTACGTTTGATAGTGGTGGTTTAGATATAAAACCATCCAAAAGTATGTTATTAATGAAAAAAGATATGGGTGGTAGTGCAGTAGTTCTAGGCATAGCTTATGTATTAATGTCCATAAATTGTCCTATTAATATAAGAGTAATATTACCACTTGCTGAGAATTCAGTCTCCGAAAAGTCTATGAGACCATTAGATATTGTTTATTCAAGAAACCAAACACCCGTTGAAATCGGTAACACTGATGCTGAAGGTAGACTATTACTTGCCGACGCACTCACTTATTGTCAGGAGGATAAAGTAAAAAGTGATTTTATTATAGATTTTGCAACATTAACTGGTGCCGCAAGAGTGGCTTTAGGCACAGAATTACCCGCATTATTTACAAATAATGATAAATTAGGTGAAGATATTATAAATGAAGGTGCAAAACAAATTGACCCAATGTGGAGATTACCTTTATTCAACCCTTATAATAAACAACTTGATAAAAATAATAATGCAATAAGTAGTACAGGCTCATCAGGAACAGGCGGTGCAATAACAGCAGCATTATTTCTAAATAGATTTATTAATAAACATACAAATTGGGCACATATTGATTTAATGGCTTGGAATACATCATCACGACCAGGATTTCCTGTGGGTGGAGAGGCTATGGGATTAAGGACTATAGTAAATATGATTATGAAATATTGTTCAAAAAGTAAACTTTAAATTAATTCAAAATTTTAATTGCTGTGTCATAAATATTCTTGTCTCTTGCAACAACTACAGAGTACTTACTTAGTAAATCATTTCTTAAATTAATTTCGTTAGATTTCCAGTCAGATACAATAATGTTTTTTGCTTTTAATATCGGTATCAATGGTAAGATATCATATGAAGAAAGACCCTCTTCAATTACTAAATCCAAACCTCCTTTAATTACCAAACAATAATTATGACAATCTCCTGACCAGACATGATACTTAGATTTTTTTATCAAAGTTTCATATTTTTGTTTACCAATATCAGAAAACAAATGTGGACCTGTAGAGGCAACTGTTGCTTCAGATATGCTGGTGATAGATTTATAATCTGTTATAAAAGATGAATTATTAAGTAAACACCTATTTTTATAGCCAATCCATCTTTCATTCAAGGCAGGAAAATCAGCCATACCAATTATAGGCTCCCCTTTAAATGCAAGAGATATTAATGTGCCCCATAAAGGCCTTCCAATAATATAACTTCGTGTTCCATCTATTGGATCTATAATCCAAGTATAATCTGAATTATTTGATGCAAGCCCCATCTCTTCAGCAAATATATTATGATTAGGAAATTTGGCTGTAATGGTTTCTCTTATTATCTTTTCAGCATTTATATCATAGTCAGTTACAGGACTTCCATCATCTTTAACTTTTAAAGTTAGATTTGAGTTAAAACCTTCTAAAGTTATAACTTTTGAACGATCAGCTAATAAATTCATAAAATCTGAAATTTCAATAAATTCAGCTTCGTTCATTCAAGCAACCTTTTCAAAAGGGATATTTTTCATTTATATTTTATCTATGGTAAGGCAACAGGATTATCGCTCTTTGTTCTTAACCACGCGATAAGATCAGCTCTATCTTTTGTTTTTGACAAACCTGCATAATTCATTTTAGTACCTTTATAAAACAGCTTTGGTTTATATAAAAACTTATTAAGCTCTTCGTAAGTCCATTTTCCAGATAATGATGCTAAAGTTTTTGAATAAGCATAGTCTGCTTTGCCTTGATCCTTGTTAACGATGTTATAGAGATTAGGTCCTACTTTATTAGCTCCTCCAGCATCAAATCCATGGCAAGCAACACATTTTTTAGAAATTTTCTGACCACTCTCAATATCAGCATTAGCCAAAAGAGCAAGTATTGGTTCAACTACTATTTCTTTAGTTTCTTTTATTTTAGTTTCAGCTTTTTCAGGAACTTCTATTGGATATGCATTTGATAATTCGGTATCAGGACTAACAAGTAAGTTACCAATCTTTCCGAAGATCATTATCAATAAAACACCTGACAATAGTGCTGCTGCTATTTTATTAAATTTCAATGCGTCCATAAATTAATCCACAAATAAAAATTTTAATAAATAATTATTTACATGCAAGAAATGCTTTCTTCAAGTATAAAAGTTAAAAAGGGTAATAAATTATTTCCAAGAAATTTTAAATATAATTTAATAAAATTCATGGAGCTTTAAAATTGAAATATACTGATACCATTATTATGATACCTGCTAGAATAGGTTCATCAAGACTCCCTCAAAAACCTCTTCTTAAAATCAATGGTATCCCATTAATAATTCATGCATACAATTGTGCAAAAAATGCAAAATTAAATGTTCCAGTTGTTGTAGCAACTGATGATAAGTTAATTTTAGAAACTGTGAATGATTGGGGGGGAACTGCATTAATGACTTCTCATCAACATGAAAGTGGGTCAGATAGAATATTAGAGGCTCTGGAAAAATTTGATCCTGAAAAAAAATACAAAAATATTATCCATCTGCAAGGCGATCTTCCAAATATTTCAGGAGATTTAATTCAAAAGTTAGCTCAGGTAGCTAATGATCCATTGAAGGAAATCACAACCGTTATTGTAAAAGCTTCTCCTGACGAATTTGACAACCCATCAGTTGTTAAAGTAGCAGCAACTTTCAAAAAAGATAACCCAAAAATAGATGATGTTGGAAGGGCGTTATATTTCAGTAGAGCTTGCATTCCAACAGGAAGTGAAAATATTTGGCATCATATCGGCATTTATGCTTGGCGAAGAAATATATTAGAAAAATTTGTAAAATTAAAACCTTCTCCTCTGGAAAAATCAGAAAAACTTGAACAACTTCGTGCACTTGAATCAGGAATACAAATACACACAATTATTACATCTGAACATCCCATTGGAGTGGATACTAGATCAGATTTGAATAAAGCAGAAAATTATTTTAAAGACTTAGTTTAGTTATTCATATAATAAAATAAAACAAACTAAATAGAGATAAAAAATGAATGATAAAAGTAAACCTATAATTGCTTTTCAAGGTATGGCTGGAGCATATTCAAATATGGCATGTGAGGCTTATTTTCCCAACTCTGAAACTCTTCCATGCACTTCATTTGAAGACATGCTTAACTCAACTAAAAATGGCGAATCAGATTATGCAATGGTTCCTGTAGAAAATTCTTTGGCAGGGAGGGTTGCAGACATTCATCATTTAATACCAGAAAGTGGATTATTTATAGTTGGTGAACATTTTCAGAGAGTAAACCATCAATTACTAGGACTTAAAACTTCTAAACTAGAAGATCTGAAATATATTAAAAGTCATGCACAAGGACTTGCTCAATGTAGAAAATTTATAAATAAACAAGGTCTAATTCCAATACAGCATATAGATACTGCTGGAGCAGCAGAAGAAGTTTCAAGATTGGAAGATCCTAAAATTGCTGCAATAGCTTCAAACATGGCAGCAAAAATCTATGATCTTAAAATTTTAAAAAATAATATTGAAGATGCAGAACATAATACAACTAGATTTCTTATAATGGCTAGAGATCCACAGACACCCTCTGTAAACATAACAATTCCTGTGACAACTATAATTTTTGAGGTTAGATCTGTTCCTGCTGCATTATATAAAGTATTAGGTGGATTTGCTACTAACGGAATAAATCTTACTAAACTTGAGAGCTACATTGGTGGTAAGGAGATGAACGCAGCAAGATTTTATGTAGATGCAGAAGGTCATCCCGATACAAAACCCATGCAAAACGCTCTTGAAGAAATGTACTTCTATAGCGAGCCTAATTCAGTTAAAATTATTGGAACTTACTCTAGAGCTAAGAAAAACTAGTTCAGAAAAACACAGAAATTCTTGCATATTATTGTTATTTATAACATATATATTTGTGAAGGGTCACACGGACGTAATTCTTGCCAATCCGGTCAGGTCCGAAAGGAAGCAGCCGTAACAATGATAGCGGGTTGTGAGGCCCTTCGTTTTACTGATTAAAAATGAGATATCAAATAAGTAATATTAATGAACAAAATGATTATAGAGTTTTAGCTCGTAAATATAGACCAAATGATTTTAGTGAATTAATTGGACAAGACACACTAGTCAAAACTTTTAATAACGCTCTTAACAAAGGCAGATTAGCTCACGCATTTCTCTTAACTGGGATAAGAGGTGTCGGGAAAACTACTACAGCAAGAATAATAGCTAAAGCTTTAAATTGTATCGGCGATGGCAGTAAAAAAGATCCTTCTTTTGAAATTTGTAATAATTGCTCACCATGTAAATCCATAAATAATGGAAATTTTCTTGATGTCATTGAAGTCGATGCCGCTAGCAGAACAGGAGTAGATGGCATAAGAGAAATAATTGACTCAGTAATATATTCACCAAATAATGCAAGATACAAGGTTTACATTATAGATGAAGTTCATATGTTGTCTAACGCAGCATTTAATGCCCTTTTAAAAACCTTAGAAGAACCTCCACAAAATGTGAAATTCATTTTTGCAACAACTGAAATTAAAAAAATACCTGCAACAATAATCTCAAGATGTCAAAAATTTGATCTTCAAAGAGTTGATTTAAATACATTGTCAAATCATTTAAAAAATATTTGTCAAAATGAAAGCATTTCTCATGAGAGTGATTCTATATTGCAAATCTGTAAAGCAAGTGAAGGATCTGTAAGAGATGCTCTGTCATTACTTGACCAAGCTGCATCTCTATGTCGAGATGATATTAAGGAAAAAATAGTCTTAAACATGCTAGGACTAAACGGTTATGATAAAAACATTGAATTGTTTGAACTATGTTTATCAAATCAATGTAGCGATGCTTTAAAAGTTTATGATGATATTATTCAAAACGGTGTACAACCAGTTCAAATCATCTCAAATTTGTTGGAAATAAGCCACTTAGCGTCAAAAATCAATGTTATTAAATCAGATAATAGCATGTCTGAACCCACACACAAAAAAATTTCTGAAATTTCTAAAAATGGTTTACCAAAGCTTGTAAGATTATGGCAAATTTTAATTAAAAGTTTCGAAGAATTAAAGTATGCTCCTAACGAGCAACAAGCAGGCTCAATGACAATAATAAAATTATGCTATGGATCATCACTTCCAGATCCAAGTCAATTTCTAGAAAAAATATCAGAGCAGACAAATACTCAATCAGAGAATGAACAAAATAAAGTTTCTGAGACTCCAAACTCTAAAGAAAAAACAATTAAAGATAATATAACTAATTATAAAGAAGAGGAATCAGAAAATGATCAAACTAAAGTTTCTGAGGCATCACATTCTCAAGACAAGTTAAACAAAGAAGTTATAGTTAATAATGAAGAAAAATTAGAAAATTTCAAAATTCCTGAAACTTTTGAAGATATGTTAGATTTGCTTTTAAAAAACAGAGAGACTCTGCTCCATGCTCAATTAATTAATAATGTCCATCTAATATCTTTTGAAGAACAAAGTATTAAGCTAAGATTGAAATTTAAATCTGATACAGAAATTCTTAAAAACTTATCTTCCACTCTAGAAAAAATAACAAAAAATAAATGGAAAGTTACTCATTCTGAAGAAGGTGGTGAAAAAACTGTGGTTGAAAAACAAAAAATTGAATTGAATCAACAAAAAGAACAAATAAAAACAAATCCTCATTTTGCAGAAGTATTTAAACATTTTCCTCAGGCTGAAATAACTTCAATTAAAGATAAAGAATCAAATTAAATTACATTTGGAAATTTAATATGTCTGAACAATATTTAGAAAAACTTATTAAAAAAGTTTCAAAGCTTCCTGGTTTGGGACCTAGATCCTCAAGAAGAGTTGTTTTACACTTATTAAAAGATAAAGAAAAATTGTTATTACCACTTATTGAAGATATGAGTAGAGTAGCTAACAACATAAAAAGTTGTATCAATTGTGGTAATTTAGATGAAAACGAAATCTGTCAAATTTGTAAAGATCCTTCTAGGAACCAAAACTTATTATGTGTTGTTGAAACAGTAGCAGATTTGTGGGCTCTAGAAAGATCAAATGTTTATAATGGCAAATACCATATATTAGGTGGTGTTTTGTCTGCAATAGATGGGGTCAATCCAGAACAATTAAATATTGGTTCTTTAGAAAAAAGATTAGAAAACAAATCCATTTCAGAAATAATTATTGCAATATCAGCTACACTTGACGGACAAACAACTGCACATTATTTAGCAGAAATATTAAGTAAGTTTAATATTAACATCACAAGATTAGCTCATGGGCTTCCAGTTGGGGGAGAATTAGACTTTTTAGATGATGGAACAATTGCACAAGCTTTAAAGGCTAGAAATAAATTATAATTTATTCAGTCAATTTTTTTGTCACTTACATCAATAGAAGTTATCACATTGCCTCTATTTTCAATTTTTCTATGTGAAATTTTAATTTCATCTAAGTCTTTTCTTGCCAAGTCAAAATGCTTATCAAGTTTAAAAATTCTATCAGCTAACAAATTCAAATCATTAGTTAACTTATCAACTTCAATTTGTATTTTTCCTGCTGTTTGACTCATTGTAGCATCTCTTAAAATTGCCCTAACAGTATGCAAAACCAGCATCAAATTATCAGGACCTGCCATGTAAACTTTCTTATTTCTACTTTCGCTAACTAATTTTGGAAATCTTATATTAATTTCTGAATAAATTGACTCACTAGGAAGAAACATAATTGCAGAGTCTGCCGTTTCACCTGCTGAAATATATTTATCAGCAATATCTTTTATATGTTTTTGAACTGCATTGTGAAATGACTTTAAATTATGTTTTTTTTCTTGGCCATTTGAAGAGTTTGCAAATTTTTTATAATCTTCTAGTGGAAATTTTGAATCTATACAAATTGAACCAGGTGGTTGTGGCATTTTTACAATGCAGTCAACTCTAGTATTAGATAACAGAGTATATTGAAATTGGTATGCATTCTGAGGAAGTGCATCTTTAACTATATTTTCAAGTTGAACTTCACCAAACGCTCCTCTGAGTTGTTTGTTTGACAAGATATTTTGTAAGTCATTAACCTGAGTTGATAATGAATGAATATTCTCTTGGGCCCTATCAATAATTGCCAATCTTTCATGCATTTCCATAAGAGATTTCTGTGTGTTTTGAGTTTGTTGTGTCAAACTATTCCCGATAGAAGTACCAAAGTTACCCAACCTTTCTTCAATGCTACTACTTAATTGAGAAACTGCTCCTTTTAATTCAGTAATCTGGGTTAATTCATGATTTAAAGGAGTCTTGAGATCATTATTTTTATTTTCAAAATATAATTTAAATATTAAAAAAATTATGATTGAGAAAATAAGTAAAGAAATGATAAATATGATTAAATATTTTAAATCCATTTTGTCCCCATATTAAAATAATATAATATTACAAATTGTTTTTAAATTAACTAGCATAAAGTACATAAGGATTTTCCTAAATGAGCCTAAGAGAAATAATTAAAGTACCTAATCCTTTTTTGAAAGTTACTGCTAAACCTGTAACTGTTATTGATGAAAATATCTTAACCATTTTAAATGATATGATGGAAACAATGTATCATGCAAATGGTATTGGTTTAGCCGCCACACAAATTGCAATTGATAAAAGATTAATTGTGATGGATTGTGGAAAAACAAAATTTGAAACCACAGACATATCAGATGAAGAATATAATGCAAAAATTAAGGATGAACATATTGAACCTTTTCCGATTAAAATGATCAATCCAGAAATTATAAGCATAGGTAAAAATATTGAAGAAAGAGAAGAAGGCTGCTTGTCTATACCAGGATACAATGCCAAAGTTAAAAGGCCTTCATCTTTAAAAGTAAAGTATATAGATGAAAATAAAAAAGATAAAACCATTAATGCTGAAGGATTATTAGCAACTTGCATTCAACATGAAATAGACCATTTAAATGGTATTCTTTTTATTGATCATTTATCAAAATTAAAAAGAGAAATAATTCTAAAAAAAGCTATCAAAGAATATTCTAAAAATTAAAATGATGAAAACACGAGGATTAAGTGAATATAATATTTATGGGAACTCCAGAGTTTGCTGTCCCCAGCCTAAAGTTAGTTGAAAGAAATTATAATATAGTTGCAGTTTTTTCACAACCTGCTCGCCCAAGTGGAAGAGGTATGAAAACAAAACTTTCTCCAGTTGAAAAAAGTGCAAAAAAATTGAATTTAAGAACAATTACCCCTTTAACTTTGAAACAAGAAGATGTATTTTTTCAATTTGAAAGCCTGAAGCCAGATTTAGTTGTAGTTGTTGCATATGGTTTACTTCTCCCAGAAAAATTCTTAACAACACCTAAATTTGGTTGCATTAATGGTCATGCTAGCCTTCTACCGAGATGGCGTGGCGCTGCTCCAATACAAAGAGCCATAGAGGCAGGAGATAATAAAACCGGTTCATGTATAATGTTAATGGAAAAGGGAATGGATACTGGACCAATACTATCTTCAAAATCAATTAATATCCAATCTAATGACACTTCTAAAATTATACATGATAAATTATCTAATTTGACAGCTGAAATGCTAGTGCAAGCTATTAAAGACTATACCGCAGGTAAAATCATACCGATGAAACAAAATAAAAATGGTATAAAATATGCTGACAAAATTGTTAGAGATGAAGCTATAATAGACTGGGCTTTACCCTCTATTAATATTTACAACAAAGTAAGAGCTTTTGATCCTTTTCCTAGTACATATACATTTTTGTCTGGCACTAAAATTAAAATTATTGAAACTAACCTTTGTGAATATAGTCACCAATTTGAACCTGGTACTATAATTGAATCAGACAATAAAATAATTGTAGCATGTGGAAACAGATCAACTTTAGAAGTCAAATATTTACAAAAACCAGGAAAAAATGTCATTTCTGCTTCAGATTTTCTAAACGGAACTAAAATCAATATCGGTGAAAAATTTGGAAATCAATAAAACTGTCAAATATGCTTTACTAATTGAATATAATGGTAATAAATTAGTTGGCTGGCAAAAGCAAAACGAAGGTGTTTCTGTTCAAGGCAGTTTAGAAGAAGCTGCTAAAAATATTTTTAATCAAGAATTTGAAATTCAAGGTTCTGGTAGGACTGATGCTGGAGTTCATGCCTTAGGACAAGTAGCTCACATAAATTTACCTAAAAATCACAGATTAACAACTAAACATCCATTTTATATAATCTCTGCTTTCAACTCACATTTAAGGAAATCTAATATTAGAGTAGTTTCTACTAAACAAGTTGAACCAGAGTTTAATGCTAGATTCAGTGCAACAAAACGTCATTATAAGTATAGAATCTTATGCCGTGCCGCACCACCTGGTATTGAAAAAGGAAAAGTTTGGCATTCAAGGAAAAAGTTAAATATTCGATTAATGGAAGAGGGGACTAAACACTTAATTGGAAAGCATGATTTTACAAGTTTTAGAACTATAAACTGTCAAGCCAAATCACCAATTAGAACATTAGATAAAATATCACTTTCAAGTGCAGGTGATGAAATTATAATAAATGTTTCTGCAAAAAGTTTTTTACATAGTCAAGTAAGAATTATTGTAGGGACAATCTACAAAGTAGGTGAAGAAACATTAAAGCCTAAAAATATAAAAAACATTCTTGAAGGTAAAGATAGAAATCTTGCAGGGCCCACTGCCCCAGCAGAAGGTCTATATCTTGAAAAAGTAGAATATCCAAACAATTTACTTGATGACAACTGGCCAAAAATTTATGACAGCAATCTGTATAATTGAATCAAATTGTCATTGAAAGTGAACGTGAAAACATTCCTAAACTTGCTTCGATAATAACTGATAAAAAAATCATGCCAGTTGCTCCCCAGCCAGTCAAACCAACTTCTTCTTTACCAATGCGCCATAAAGAAAAAGTAACCCAAATTACAACCATAATACCAAAAAATACAAAAATTGATGGTGGTAAAATCAAACCTAATACAGCAAAACTTAACATTAAAATTGCCTGAAAAGATTGTATCCAGTTAAACGGAATAATAAATCTGTAGAACTTATCTCCCTTCCTAATCTTTTCAAAAATTGTGTTGACTAATATTGAGAACAAACAAATATCTATAATTGTAATTAGAAGTAATCTAGGTAATATTCCACTTTGAATATCACCATCAATATTCGCTTTAATTCCATAGGAAGCTAATGTTGATACAGCTGCGTTCACAAAAAAAACTATCCAACAGCTATCCCAAAAACCATTTGAATTTAAATTAAATAATTGACTAGAATTCCCTTTTTTCGACATGAATTGAAAAGCAGATAAAATTCCATCTTTTATAACAAAAGGATTTGGAGGTGATTTAATCATTTTTTTCAACTCTGAAATAATTATGTAGAAATTTATTATAAATATTTGTTAACTTCATAACATCATTAATTTCAACATTTTCATCTATCTTATGCATTGTTTTTCCTACCAAACCAAACTCTATCACAGGACATAATTTTGTTATGAACCTTGCATCTGAAGTACCACCAGTAGTAGATTTTTCAGGATTAACATTTACAACTTTTGTGATTGCATTTTGAAGTGTTGATTTGAGCTCCTCATCACTTGTAAGGAAAGGTTCAGCGTTACAAAAATAATCAAACTCATAGTTTTTAGTAATAGCGTCAAATTGCGTTTTTAGCATAGATTTTAGGGAAGCAACAGAATGTAAGGTATTAAATCTTATGTTAAACTTTGCCTTTACCTCTCCTGGAATAACATTACTAGCATCATTATTCACATCAATTGTAGTAACCATAACAGAACTAGGTTGGAATTCATTAGTTCCTTCATCTAAATATATTTTTGCAAAAGGTTCTAACATTTTTAAAAGTGAATTTATTGGGTTTTCTGCTAAATCAGGGTAACCAACATGACCTTGAATACCTTTTACAGTCAAAGAGCCGGTAAAACTTCCTCTTCTACCAATTTTTATTGTATCACCAATTTGGTTTACATTAGTTGGTTCACCAACAATACAACCAGTAATTACTTCTGACTTATTTTTAAGCCATTCAACTACCTTTTTTGTACCATTTATTGCCTTACCTTCTTCATCACTAGTAATTATAAAGGAAATACTACCATAATCTTTTAAATTTTTTTTCATTTCCATAAACTCAGAAACAGCAGCTATAAAAGCCGCTATTCCAGATTTCATGTCTGCAGCGCCTCTTCCCCATATTTTTCCTTGTTTAATTTCTCCACCAAATGGATTTATAGACCAACTTTGTACATCACCAGTAGGAACAACATCTACATGACCTGCAAAACAAATATTTGGTTCTAAGGAACCAAGTCTGGCATATAAATTTTCAACCTTTTCATCACCCTGTCCAAAGTACAATTTTGTGCAGGTAAATCCCATAGGTTCTAAATATGTAATAATTAAATCAATAGAACCTGCAGATGTTGGTGTTATACTTCTACACTTAATTAAAGCTGAAGTTAACTCTACTGGATTTAAAATATTAGACATGAAAGGCCTGACTAATCTCGTAATAATTCGTTTACAGACGTCTTTGAACGTGTCTGAGCATCAACTTTTTTTACAATTACAGCACAATATAAACTTGGTCCTTGGGAGCCATCAGATATCAGTTTTCCAGGAAGAGAACCGGGAACCACGACAGAATATGCAGGCACCCTACCTATGTATATTTCGCCCGTGTTTCTATCAATAACTTTAGTAGATGCACCAATAAACACGCCCATTGATAACACTGCTCCTGTTTCAACAACAACACCCTCTGCCACTTCAGATCTTGCTCCTATAAAACAATCATCCTCAATGATAACTGGTCCTGCTTGAACAGGCTCTAAAACACCTCCAATACCTGCACCACCAGAAATATGAACATTTTTACCAATTTGTGCACAAGATCCAACAGTTGCCCACGTATCAATCATACTTCCACTATCAACATAAGCACCAATATTTACGAATGATGGCATTAATACAACACTAGGTGCAATATAGGCAGAATGTCTTACCACACTTCCAGGAACTGCTCTAAAACCAGCTTTTTTGAACTCTTCTTTTTTCCATCCTGAAAATTTGGAGGGAATTTTGTCCCACCAATTAGCTGGGCCACTATTTTGACTTTTTGGCCCTCCAGTAATTACGTCCATATCATTTATCTTAAAAGATAATAAAACAGCTTTTTTAAGCCATTGATTAACTTGCCATTTACTATTTCCTAAAGGCTCAGCAACTCGTAATTTCCCATGATCCAAGTAATCTAATGCAGTTTCAATAGAGTCTCTAATTTCACCAGTAGTATTTGGGTTAATATCCTCATTATTGTCGAACACTCTATCTATAACTGATTTCATATTTTCTATTTCCATTATCTTCCCTTCAATTAAATTAAAAAATTACCTTTTAAAATTATAACATACTACTTAAAATAGATTTTATATCTGATCCAGTAAAATTAATATATTCTCTTAAACTCTCAGCTTCTTTTCTGTTAAAGTCATTTTCAATCCATACGGTGCTCATTCCTAATTCCCTTGCGGGCTTTAAATTTTTAGCTGTATCTTCGAAAAAAATACATTTTGAAATATTCTTATCATTAAGATTAAGTTTTTTTTTCATCATATGATAGGAGTTCGGATCTGGCTTAGCTATATAATTTGCGTCTTTAATGTCAAAAATAATTTCAAATTCTTGAAATACTCCCATTGATTTTAATATATTTTTTGCATGTTTAAATGTTGCATTAGTATAAATTGATTTCTTACCTTTAATTTTACCTAGTAGTGTTTTAAGGGTAATATCGTCATTTAATTCACTAAAGTCTACATCATGTACAAATTCAAGAAATGGCTCTGGATTAATTTTTTTTTCAATCATTAAACCTCTTAAGGTTAGGCCATATTTTTTATACATATCTCTTTGGAGAGTAAGAGCATCAACCTCATTTAAATCGAAAAATTCTTTTATATATTCAGTCATTCTTGAGGAGACACGTCTAAACAAACCTAAATTAAAATCATAAATTGTGTTATCTAGATCAAAAATCCAATGATCATATTTTTCATTAAAATCTTTAGTATCAATATTATTCAAAAATGATTTCATAAAATTTAAACTAATTAGAACTTTTTCTAATAATAGTTCCTACACCATGTTCTGTAAAAAGTTCTAACAACAGAGAATGAGGCATTCTTCCATCCATAATTACAGATGCCTCTGCACCACCTAAAACTGCATCAATACATGTTTTAATTTTTGGGATCATGCCCCCCTCAATAATTTTATTTTTTATTAATTCCTGTGCTTCTGAAATTGTCAATTCTGGAATTAATTTACCATTTTGGTCAAGAACTCCTTCAACATCAGTTAACATTATCAATCTAGAGGCTTTCATCGCGGCTGAAATAGAACCAGCAGCTGTGTCGGCATTTATATTATAAGTTAAACCATCTGTTCCAATCCCAACAGGGGCGATTACCGGTATCATTTTTTCATTAATTAAAGCATCAATAACTTGAGGATCAACTTTTTCTGGTTCACCTACATAACCAAGATCAATTGCTTTTTCCACATTAGAATCAGAATTTTCATCAACTTTAATTAACCTTTTAGCAGTTATTAAATTTCCATCTTTACCAGAAATACCAACTGCTTTTGCCCCTGAATTGGCAATCGATGAAACTATTGCCTTATTAGTTACTCCACTAAGAACCATTTCAACAACATCAATTGTTGCTGCATCCGTTATTCGAAGTCCATTTATAAACTCGGTTTTTATTTGAAGCTTAGATAACATTTCACCTATTTGTGGCCCACCTCCATGTACCACAACAGGAAGCATTCCTACTTGTTGTAATAAAACAATATCTTTTGCAAAGCTGTCTACATATTCTTTTTTACCCATTGCATTTCCACCAAACTTTACAACAATAACCTTATTTGCATAACGTTTCATAAAAGGTAGTGTTTCTGTAAGTAAATCAGCTTTTTTTAGCCATTCAGATTGAATTTGATCTTTATTTTTTTTCAATGTTTTAACCGTCTAAAGTTTATACCACTATTATTATCATATATTTTTGAATTTAATTATTATTTTATCTTTTTTTATGCAAAGCTTGCTAAATATGTTCTCAGCATTCCAACACCATTATTTTTGAGACTTGAAGTAACCATTATTTCTGGAAAAGCGGCTGTATATTTAGAAATAATTTTTTTTGAATTGTCTTTGACCTTTATTATTTCTTCGTCACTCAATTTATCAATTTTTGTAAGGACTAAAACCCAACTTACTGCTGCTGTATCAAGTTCTTTCATTATAGTTTTATCTAAATCTCCAATTCCTCGCCTACTATCAATTAACAGACATACAGTTCTTAGTGTTGGTCTACCTTTTAAATACTTTAAAGTAAGAGATGTCCATGATTTTATATCTTTCTTTGGTGCTTTTGCGTAACCATAACCAGGTAGATCAACTAATCTAAGCCTATTGCTTTGATAAACAAGGTCAAAAAATATCAATTGCCTAGTTCTACCTGGTGTTTGGCTAGTTCTAGCTAAGGTTTTTCTATTTGTTAGGGCATTAACAAGTGAACTTTTACCAACGTTAGATCTTCCTGCAAATGCTACCTCATTACCTTCTTGAGGAGGTATGAAATTAATATCAAGAACCGCAGCTATGAATTTACATTCCCCTGAAAATATTTTTCTAGCTTTTTCAATTTCAAGATCATCATATAACAAGAATTCAACCTACTTATTTTGATTCTTTATTCATCTTTTTCATAATTACCCATTGCTGACATATTGAAAGCAGATTATTCCACGTCCAGTATATAACTAAACCAGCAGGGAAAGTTGCTAATAAAAATGTAAACGCAACTGGCATCCACGCAAATATTTTTGCTTGTATAGGGTCCGGTGGAGTTGGATTTAGTCTTTGCTGTAAAAACATAGTCACACCCATTAACAATGGCCAAATACCAATATTTAAAAAGTCTGGTAAAAATGATGTACTATAAGGAAGCAAACCAAATAGGTTAAAAATACTAGTTGGATCTTGAACAGATAAATCTTTAATCCACCCAAAAAAAGGTGTTTGTCTCATTTCAATTGAAACAAATAAAACCTTATATAGAGCAAAGAACACAGGAATCTGAACTAAAATTGGCAAACATCCTGCCGCAGGATTCACTTTTTCTTTTTTATAAAGATTCATCATTTCTTGGTTTAATTTTTGTCGATCGTCACCAACTCTTTCTCTCAATTTTTGAATCTGAGGTGTTAGCACTCTCATTTTAGCCATGCTCTTGTAAGATTTATTAGCTAATGGAAAAAATAATAATTTAACAATTACTGTTATAGCTAAAATTGCTAATCCAAAATTACCTAAATAATCATTTGCCCAAGATAAAGCATAAAAGAAAGGTTTTGTTAAAAAATAAAACCAACCAAAATCAATGGCCAAGTCAAAATGTTGAATATTAAATTTTTGTTCATATTCATCAAATAAAGCTAATCTTTTTGCTCCTGCAAATGTCCTGGATAAAAACTCACTTTTAGAGTTCGCGGAAATAGTTACAGCATTTCCTAAGAAATCCGTTTGATATTGTCCACCATTTGAACTTAACTTTCTAAAAGTAAAATTGTACTTCTGGTTTTGATCAGGTAATAGAGCTGTCATCCAATATTTGTCAGTCAATCCAATCCAACCACCTAATTCATCCGGCTTTATATTAATACCCTTTTTCCCAGCCTCTGTTAAATCACTATAACTTTGTTCAGACAATGTTCTATCAAAAACCCCAAGTGGACCCTCATGCAATACGAAAAAATCAATTGTTTCTGGTTCACCAGCTCTTCTAATTAGACCATATGGATATAAAGTAACTGACTTAGCAGAACTATTTTCTACCCTTTGATTAACAGTGATCATAAAAGTATCGTCAATACTTATATCTTGATAAAAATTAATTCCTTCACCATTGTTCCACTTTAAAGTAACAGTTTTTTCAGGCGTTAAAAGATTACTTGATGACTGCCATAACGTTTTACCATTAGGGACTTTAACCCCATCAGGGCTACTCCATCCAAATTCAATAAAATATGGTGTTCTACCATTAGACTTTAATAATAATTTAATCATATCGCTTTCAGGTTCGAGCGATTCTCGATACTGTGTTAAAGTAATATCATCGATTCTTGCACCCCTTAATGAGATGGAGCCAGATACCTCTTTACTTTCCATTGAAATTCTTGGAACTGTTTTATTTTGATCAGTTGGCTCAGTATTATCTGATGTAATAATTCCATTACCAACATTTTCAGGCAAAGGAATGTTTGAGGTGTCATTATTTTCTTTTGTGATTTTTTCTTGTTGATATAAATCTTTTTTGGGATCAACAAATAATATTTGATAGCCTATGAGCACAGCCATAGATAAGCAAATTGCTGCAACTAAATTTCTTGTTTCTGGGTTCATCTTTTCTCGCTCAATTTATATCTAATAGAAATACATATCTTATTTTTTATATTTGTTTAATCTAAAGTACCTTTTATTAAAAGAAATGAATTAAATTATTCATTTTATGGGATCATGTCCACTTTTCCCCCATGGATGACATTTAATAATTCTTTTAAAACCTAACCAAATCCCTTTTTTTAAACCAAACTTGATTATCGAGTCTTTTGTGTATTCAGAACAAGTGGGTAAGTATCTACAATTATTTCCTAATAAAGGTGAAATAACATATTTGTAAGCATCAATTAATATAATTGAGGAAGATGTTAAAAATTTTTTCATCATAATCTACTCAAACATTGTTTCAATTGAATGCGCATCTCAAAAAAGGAAGCCTTCAAAATTGACTGTTTTGCTATTAAAACATAACAATATTTTTCTTTAAACAAAATATTATCTTCTTTTAACAAGCTTGAGATTAATGCCCTCATTCTTCTTTTAGCCCTATTTCTTTTTACTGCATTACCAATTCTTTTAGTTGCTGTGAAACCAAACATCAAACCTTGATCTGATATATTAGGATTGCGATGCTCTTGTAAAATGAAATTTTTGTTATGGGTTTTTTGCCCATGCTTATTTGATAAAATAAAATCTCTTCTCTTCTTTAAAGTTACAAGTTTCATTTTACCAGCTCATAAGTTATTTAAATTAACAAACATCATATAGAAATGATTAAGAAAATTTAAGCTGAGAGCTTTTTTCTACCCTTAGCCCTTCTACTACGAATTACATTTCTTCCACCAACAGTAGACATTCTGGTTCTATATCCATGTCGTCTTTTTCTTACTAGATTACTTGGTTGAAATGTTCGTTTCATTTAATTCCTGTATTATATACAGCCTCTCGAGTTGATTTTAGTTTTTTTAGACGCTTTGCATCCGTTAGTCAATATGATTATTTTTGTGTACGCTCAGAAATTGTAGGAGCTGGCTTCATTTCCATATCCCAAGGAAAATATATCCATGTATCTTGAGAAACTTCTGTTATAAAAGTATCAACTTGTTCCCTACCACTTGGCTTAGCATATACTGTTGCATAATGAGCATTAGGCAAACTTGTTCTTATAGCTTTAATTGTTTCACCAGTATCAACAAGATCATCAACAATTAGCCAACCTGCACCACTATTTGCAACACTAGATTCTTTTATGACTTTTATATCACCCTTAGTTTTTTCGCTATACGATAATACACAAAAGGTATCGATTAATCTGATATCTAATTCTCTAGCCACTATAGCCGCAGGTACAAGTCCACCTCTTGTAACAGCAATTATTCCTTTATATGGCTTTAATTCTGATAAACGCCAAGCTAAAGCTTTGCTATTTCTGTGAATTTCTTCCCAAGAGACTGGAAAAGATTTGTCATATGTATTTGTATTACTCATATATCTTATATAAAAATTAAATTAATACCTTCTACACTAAAATTAATAAAAATATAATATTTATTTTCTTACTTTATTATAATTATTTATGTAGATAAATATTATGTATAATTGAATGACGCACGCTCATAGTTCAACTGTATAGAGCGCTAAACTAAAAATGAAAGACCCTGTAATTTTCTCGGTTATTCTAAAATTAAATATTCTTTCTAACACTACAAAACTATGCTTTGTAGACCATAATATTATAAAATCAATTAATTTTTGGTTATCAATAAAACGCTTTTATTGGTATAGAAATGGTACTAGTTATTAATAAACAAAATTGCTAAGACATGTAAAAAACTTTGGCTGTGTAAATATATTTATTCTTGACCAATTATATTTTTTGGCACCAAAATTGGTACATCCCTAAAAAGGTGTCTTGATTTAGATTTTCAAACTCATCCCATTTATTAAGATCATATTCGTCATCCAATCCTTTATGCACAAGTTTAAATGCTTGAACCGCTTTTTTATTATCAAAACCACAAAATTTCAACCCCAATTCAAAAAGATATTTATTGATTTGACTAATAGTAAATTGATGTTCATGGGTATGAAAAAGTAAGTCTCGGAAAGTGCTTAAGCTATAAAAATCTAAAGAAGAAGTGTGCTGTTTCTCATGTTCTTTTTCAGATTTAATAATTTTATTTCTAAAAAACTTTAAATCTTTATCATTATGAGCAATTTCTAATTTTTTTATTTCATCTCTAGTTTTTATTATATTTCTACGAGCTATTTTACTATATAATGCAATTCTCATTAATCCAGTTGGCTTTAAACAATTAGCTAATACTTTCCATCCTGCTAATGGGTTTTTCATGTGATGTAAAACACCTGAACTTTCAATAATATCAAATTTTTGATTTATTAATTCTAAATCTAAAATATCTGCTTGCATATACTTTATATTTGAGATTTTAAGCTCTTTTGTTTTACGTTTTGCATATGACAAACTCTTTAAACTCAAATCAATTGCAAGAACATTACTATTTGAAAAAATACTTGCTGTTCCAATAGAGTTTTGACCAGTACCACAACCTGCAATTAAAATTTTTGGTTTGCTAACTTTATATAAACTTTCCTCAAAAATTTTAAGTTTAAGTTCTTTGGCATATGCACTAATTGATTTTGATTGAATTCTTAAGCTAAGGTTTACCCATCTAGGATATGGGTTTTCTTCATATTGTTTTCTAATCTCCCTGGAAACTTTATCTTTAACTCTTTTTAGATTTTTTATTTCTGATGAAATTTTTCTTTCAACTTCAGGTTCGTTAATGAAAATAGTTTTAAGTATTTCTATTTCTTTTGGAAAAGTGATAGATTTACACCAAGAGTAATTGTTAAGTGGTTTATAACTCGATAGGCATAATAGCTCGGACCAAAGAGGTGTTTTTCCAGATTTAATTTTGTTACTTATGTTGTTTTCTAAATCATGCAATTGTTCAATCTCATCATCGCTAACATCATATAGATATTCGTTAACATAACATTGTAATGAGAGTGAGATTTGAAATTGTAATATACCTGGGCAACCTAAAAATTTCTTGAGATTAAATAAAATTGTAGATCTAATATCTTTAAACAACCCCTCAAATTTTAAACTAGGAATTGGCGTGATTTTCATCAATTGCAATAAAAGAGGTACTTTGCATAAATTATAAATAACATTATGTAAAAGTTTAAAATCAACATTCTTAAATGATACTGCTAAAGCATCATTCACATTAGGATCAAATTCTAGCAAACTTAATATTGATCGAGCAATATATTTTGGTCGAGCATAAGTTTTTTTTTCTAACAATTTAAAAATAAATTGATTTAAATTCTTTATAGGTTTTTTGAAGATTGTTTTTGAAAGAGCATCTCCAAGACTGTAATAAGCTAGGTTAAAATTTGGATTTATCTCTAATGTTTTAATGAATTGGTTAATTGCTTCATCAATACACTTTTGTTCTAAACATATATTTCCTAAATTAACTCTTGCCTCTAAAAAATGCGGGTTTAATAGAATTGATTTTTTGAAGCATGCTTTAGCATCTTTAAACTTTTCTAAAACTTGTAATACTATTCCTAAATTATTGTGTGCTTCCGCCAAGTCAGGTTTAAGTTTTATAGCGTGTCTACAATTTAATTCTGCATCATATAAATTACCAATCTCTCTGTAAATATTTCCTAAATTACTATAAGCTTCAGCATCTTTTGGATTTATTTTTATTGATTTAATATTAGCAGAGATTGCCTTTGATGTATTGCCAGTTTGACTATATATAGCCCCAAGTGCTTTCCATCCAAATGGGTGCCGAGGAAACTTTTTCGTAAACTTTATTCCTAAATCAATAGCTTTTTCATATTTTCGTGCATTAAAAAATTTAATAATATTATTTATTTCATCTTTTGAAGGTGCTGATATTAGCATGAATATAAAACTTTCATTATTTCCAGTTTGGTTTTCTTTTTTCTAGAAATGGTTTCAGTCCCTTTTGATCATCAAATATAACTGCAACACTGCAAAAATCTTCAACTGCTTTTGCAACTCCTCGTCGATAGTCTAGATCATTTGTTATCATAAACTCAGCTTTTCCTAAACGTACAGTATTTTAAGATTTATTAGTAAAAGAATTTGCCAACTTTTCTTCCAAGCGTTCCATCGTCAAGATGTATAATACCACAAAGGGAACTATCAGTATATTCACTTAATGAATTTGCTTATTTAATTTATAGTATTTGGTTTGATTATTATTTTGATATTGCCTATTAGTATAGAAGTTGAAAGATTACTTAATTGTTTATTTGATTGTTTGAAGAATAAGTGATTTGTAATAAATGAAGAGATGTTTGGTAGTTTTTTTAGTTAAATTGAAGTATAAAACTGGTATTACATGAAAATAGCCAAAAATTAAGCTAAAAAATCAATGAAAACAATGCGCTCGTAGCTCAGCTGGATAGAGCACTAGACTACGAATCTAGGGGTCAGGGGTTCGAATCCTCTCGAGCGCACCATTTCTTTCTTTTTAATATCAATTACTTAAAAGAATAGAAACTAAATACACCTCAGAGAATACTCAGTTTTGACACAGATTTGACACAGTAAAAGGAGTCAAATTATGGGTTGTGTTCGTAAAAGAGGTAAATCTTGGAACGCTCAAGTTAGAATTTCTGGATGGAGAAGTTTTACAAAAACATTTAAGACCAAATTAGATGCAACTGAATGGGTTTTTAATTTTGAAAAAGAACTTAGGTCAAAACCAATTCCAGAAAAAGATATTAAAAGTTTAAAGTTAAAAGACTTATTTAATAAATATAAAGTAGAAATTCTTCCCAAGTTAAAAAGTTATAAAATTGTTTGTTTTAAGTTAAATGTTTTATCTAGATCATGGTTAGGTGAGATCAAAGTTATAAATTTAACAAAAAGACATTTAGAACAATTTTGTGCAGATAGAAAATTAATAGTCAAAGATGGAACTATTAAATCTGAATTGATGTTAATTAAAAGAGTTTTTAAAATTGCAACAGACAAATGGAATTATGGGATACCATTTAATGCTTTTAATGGACTTGACATCCCCTCACCTCACAAACCAAGAACTAGAAGACTTGTTTCAAATGAACTCTCAGTTCTTATTTCTTACGCAGAAAAACAAAGAAACAAATACATCTCTACTATTATTCAGTTTGCAGTTGAAACTGGAATGAGAAGGTCAGAGATACTAAAACTAAAATGGAATGATGTTAACCTAGAAACTGGAATTGCTTCTTTGTATGATACTAAAAATGGGGATGATAGACATATTCCATTAACTAAAACTGCAATACAATTACTATCAAACCTCACACAATCATCTGAGTTTGTATTTCCTATATCTGCAAACTGTTTAAGACTTGCATGGGAGAGATGCAGAAACAAATCGAATATAAAAGGATTAAGGTTTCATGATCTAAGACATGAAGCGGTATCAAGATTTTTTGAAATGGGTTTATCAGTTCCAGAGGTTGCATTGATATCTGGTCATAAAGATGTAAGACAATTATTTAGATATACCCATCTTAAACCAGAGAGTTTAATTGCTAAGTATTCACAAATATTTTAAAATATAAACTATGAAAATCAGGCAATTCATTAAATATTTTAATAAATTTAAAATTAGATTGCCCGATGAAGAACAGTCAGAAAAAAGAAGAACTAGGGAAAAAGATTTAATAGAAACATTTGCTAAAGATGATGTTGATCTTGATTATGCTAATAGATGGAATGCACCCTTATTAAAGAAGAAACTAAAAACTAAAACTATGATTGTCGTTAATTCAATTCTAGTCTGTGTAATAATATATTTGATAGTAAAATAGTTATGCAAAAACTCTTAATCATTTTAGGAATAGTTATATTAGTAATCGGACTGTTATATCCTTACATCAAAAAACTTGGACTAGGTCAATTGCCAGGTGATATAATGTTTAAGTCTGGTAACTCAACTTTCTTTTTCCCAATAGTGACCTGTATAATTATAAGTATTGTTTTAACCATAATTTTTAATTTATTCAAATGAGTGAGTTTGTATTAGTCATAATTGTAACAATGGGTCTAGGTAAAGAACCATCTTCATTTGAGATTAGATTACCAAAAGAAACTTATAAGAAATGTATAGAAGATTCCAAAACTTATGAATTTCCTTATAAAGAAATACATAAAGTAATTTCAGTGAAAACTAGATGTGAGAAAGTGATTGGAAATCCAAAACAATTGAATAATGGAAGATCTATATAAATAAATTTTTTCCGCATCTAATATCAAAATCATAAATATTATAAATAGTATTAATTAAACATAAGAAAAATATAATGCTCTTGTGTTTAAAGTTTACATTGTATGAGATTACAAACCTATTGAGTTACAATTTTATATTGGAACGGATCTTAGTTAGGTAACCAGTTATTATTATGAAACACCCAAGTTGGAATGGTGTTTAAATATTCCCAACAGGACAAGGGATAACTTACCCTTACAGAATATGAAGTTTATCTTCATCAGACTCATATTCTGACCGAAGTTAAAGTTGAGAAAGACCTTACTTGGATTTCTAGAATAGAGTGAAGTAAGGGAATGGGATATCGGACTTCTCACCCAACTAAATGAATTACAAAGGTAATACTATTGGTTCATGTAGTTTCTCAGATGAAGATGTGAACTTGGTCATCAGACTCAAGAAAAACACTTAACCCTCAACAGGTTAAGTGTGTCCAAAATCATCACCTCAAAAATTAAATTAAGGAGTATAAAATGCCGATTATAAATAATTTAAGATTTGGTGTTAAACCTAAATATATACCTAAACCTATTACTAGATGGGGTATTAAAATTAAGAAACAAAACAAAGTTATAAAGGATAAGAAACATGAGAACACATAATTACCTATGTAGAATAAATGATGATCAATGGATTGATTTAATGAAGATAAAGTCATTAGACAAAAGAAGTTTTAATTCACTCATTCAAGAGGGATGTAGATTAGTGGTTCAAGAAAAACTACAACAACTATCTACACTGAGAAAGAATAGAAATAGTTTGCAGAATATGGTTTCAGCATAATATTAAACTAAGATGTTATCCTCTAAAACAATACCTCTATTGGCGAAGATCTTTATTGGCACTTTTAACTTATGTTGTTTTTCAATTTCTTGCCAAATAGGTTGACAGTTTTTGAATGCATTTTCATCTTTATACTCAAATATATGTCCTAATCTAAAACTACCATCTCGGTTCCATACTCTCATTATTGCATGCCTTAATAAACCTTTCGACTTTAATTTTGGAAGAAATTTTTCTTTCTCATCTTGCCAATTATGCAATGTAATTAGCATATCAGATTCTGTTGAAAAATCTTGAGTACTATAATTAATTAACTTTGAATCTTTCATTATAACTCCTGAGAAAACTGTTTGATTTATTATTAATAATGTCGATCATTTTAACAATTATTTTTTATATACTTATTTAACACCAACAGTATCCAGAGAGAAATATCAATTATATACCCTCAGATTTTCATACAGTTAGGCATGATAATTGCATAATTCAGTAAAGTAATTTTCGTGTTTCCTCCCCTTAAAAAAGAGAGTTTTCGGACTCTCTTTTTATTTTAAAAGGTATGAATGGAATTAAAAGTCTAGGTTCTCTGCCAGTTTTTATAGTCAGATTTTTGAGGGTTTAAAACCCCATTGGGTTAAGATACATTGAAGGGTTTATATTAAAAAATATATAACCTTTTAATAAAACTAAAAAACTGACGACACACAAAAAAATCTTAAAATCTTTACTCATAATATTTAACTACCTCTAAAATCTTAAACGATAAAAAAGTGATAAACTAACAGTCCTACTAAAATACCCTTGATGAATGATATCCAGGCAACTCCATGATCTGAAACACCAAGTTTTTCTTTCCACCAATCTATTTGTTTTTTTTCCCAGTTAATATAATTTTGTATCATATTTTCACCTTAAATAATTGAAGATAAATTTTTGTTGGGTTCAACTTACATCTTATAATTCTTTTGATGTTTTCAATCTGACTAATAAATCTAATGCTTACGCTTCTTATATCCCTTATGCAGTTATAACAAATAGACACCCATTCTTTATGATGTCCATATTTACATCTCCATAAAGTCTTGAATGGGTATTCACATTTACTGCAAAAATAACTCATTTATATAAACTTTTTTTATTCAGACATTTCAGACATGGTATACAGTTTATAGACACATCCATTATCTTTATCCCATTTGATTTCTTCATCAGTTGTCAGAAATGCACCCATGCCCTCCATATCAGTTATATTTCCTAACCACACAAAACCGTTGTTTCCAGTGTCAGCAAGTTTCCACTCGGAACAATATTTGCTAGCACCTCTTTCCATATTATATTCAACTCTTGTTCTTAAAGTTTCTACTCCAGTCACAATAGTGCCTAGAATGCACATATTCATAAGGTAATCCTTTCTTTGTTTTTCATAGAATTATAATATTAACTCATCATTAGTAAAACTGACAACCAAAACCTAATCTAAAAACCACCATAGTATCCAGAGAGAAGTATCAATTACCCTTTACTCAGCAGTTCTATTTTGATTAGACTATTATTATTGTTCTATGTGCAACTTTTCTTCGAAAAAACTCTAAAATTGTAAATATGAAAAACATGATAAAACTTAGTTTTTACTCTGTGCTGTAAGTGTTTTGAAATGTAGAAAAATTTATAAGAAAGCATTTAATTCTCTTTCTGGCAAAACAATATCGGTAGAACTAATTAAGATAAGACAAGAGAGAAGTTCAATTAAAACTTAAAATAAAGTATGATTTAACCACAGATTACATAAAATAAATAAATGAGGTTAAGATGTTTGCAGTAAATGTCACAATTAAAGTACAAAATGAATTAGCAAAAAAAGCAATCATACTTGCATTAAAAGACTGGAGTCATGATCTCTTTCAAAATAATGGATTAATGTTTAGGTGTTTTGTTGATAGAACAGAAAATCAAGTTGAAATATTTCACGTTTTTAGAACTAAAGAAGAAATGGAAGATGTTCGAAAAAATAAATCTAATAAATTTTGGGATCAAATTAAAGATATGGGTGGTCAAGTAACAAGATTTGAAGGAAATTGTGAAGTTGAAGTTTCTAAGGGATTGCAAGACTTAGATTTAAAATTTAAATAGATGTAAAAAATATCTTGTATAAATATTAAGCAAAC
>CACNFD010000005.1 GCA_902619615.1 uncultured SAR116 cluster alpha proteobacterium
CTGGTCCTCATCAAAAAGTTAAGGATGAATTTAGAGACTTAACTTATTACGCTAAAAATCTTTGGCCTGAACAATTACCATTTTTTGAAAACACTGTTAATAATTATTATGATCTCTGTACTCAAATTGGGATACATGTTTTATCATTTATTGAACGTTCTTTAGACTTATCTGAAAATTTTTTTAGAGATAAATTTGAAAATCCCATGTCGTTGCTTAGATGTAATTATTATCCACCAAGGAGGTCATCATTATCGAACAAAGATTATGGTATAGCACCTCATACTGATTATGGTTGTTTGACAATTTTGTTAACGGATAATAATCCTGGACTTGAAATTAAAAATCCTTCAAATGAGTGGGAATTGGTAATCCCAAAGGAAGGTGAAGTCATAGTCAATTTTGGAGATATGTTAGAATTTTGGTCTAAGAAAAAAATAAAGGCTACACCTCACCGCGTATATGGAAATAATAAGGAGCGATTTTCCATACCTTTTTTTTTCAATCCACAATATGACACAATAATATCAAAAAAAGATAAAATTATTGCTGGTGAATATTTATCTAAAAAATACGACACAACTTATATACATAAAAAGATATAAATTAATATTTATTTACTTTGAAATAGTACTTTCAATATATTATTTATGATGATTATATATTTAAATATAACTTAATAGGAGAGTCATTTGTTTGGTGTAATGCAAGATCACCCTCTGTTAATTTCAACTATTTTTGAACATGCTGTTAAAAACTATAATAAGCAAGAGATTGTTTCAAATACAGTTGAAGGTGGTATTCATAGATATACCTATTTTGATTGGGGAAAAAGAACTAAGAAATTAGCCAATGCTTTTAAGTCTCTTGATTTGAAAGAAAGTGATAGAGTAGGGACTTTAGCCTGGAATGGTTATAGACACCTAGAGATTTATTATGCAACTTCATCAAGTGGCCTGGTCTGCCACACTATAAATCCACGACTTCATCCCGATCAAGTTTCTTATATTGTAAATCACGCGCAAGACAAGGTTTTATGTGTTGATTTAAATATTTTACCATTGGTAGAAAAAGCATCTGAAAGTTTTAAAACAGTTAAACAAATTATAATAATGACTGATAATAAGAATATGGTTCAACCTAATATTAAAGATAGTATTAAAGTAATTTGTTATGAGGATTTTATTAAAGATCATTCAGATCAATTTGATTGGCCTCAAATGGACGAAAGAACAGCTTCGTCTTTATGTTATACATCTGGAACCACTGGAAACCCAAAGGGAGTTTTATATTCTCATCGCTCAACAGTTCTTCATGCCTACGGGATGAATTTAAAAGATGTGGTTCCTTATGGCGTTAAAGATGTTGTTCTTCCTGTAGTACCTATGTTTCATGTTAATGCTTGGGGGACACCTTATGCAGCACCAATGTGTGGTACAAAATTAGTTTTCCCTGGTGCTAAATTAGATGGTGAAAGTTTAACAAATTTAATGAATGAAGAAAAAGTTACTATTTCTCTTGGGGTTCCAACAATATGGCTCTTATTACTAAATTATTTGAGAGATTCTGGTAAAAAAATAGATACAGTTAAAAGATTAATAATTGGTGGATCTTCATGCCCTAGGACATTATTTGAGGGGTTTGAAGACGAGTTTGGCGCAGAAGTGATACACGCCTGGGGTATGACAGAAATGAGCCCTCTAGGAACAGTTAATATGCCTTCATTAGAAGGAGAGCCAAAAAACAAAAAAGAGTATTACGATCAAAAATTACCTCAAGGGAGAACAATTTTTGGTCACCAAATGAAACTTGTTGATGATGAAGGAAACGATTTACCAGAAGATGGAGAAACTCAAGGAAGATTGTTATCAAAGGGTTTTTGGGTTTTAAGAGAGTACTTTGAAGATAATACTGAAAAAGATAGATTCCTTGATGGTGGTTGGTTCGATACAGGTGATGTTGCAAAAATAGATCAATATGGTTTTATGACTATAACGGACAGAACAAAAGATATAATTAAATCTGGTGGAGAATGGATAAGCTCGATTGATTTAGAAAATATTTGTGTAGGCCATCCAGATGTGGCAAATGCAGCTGTTATATCAATTCCACATGAAAAGTGGGAAGAAAGACCAATAGTAATTGTTCAGCCGATGCCAGGAAAATCACCTGCAAAAGATGAGATTTTAAAAATGTATAATGGTAAAGTAGCAAAATGGATGATACCAGACGACGTCATTTTAACAGATAATATTCCTTTAGGAGCTACTGGAAAAATATTAAAAAATAAGCTCAGGGAACAATTTGGTGGACATAAAATAAGTTAAGTTTTAAATATTTTTAAACCCACCAATTAAGACATTGTTTTTGAAATGCTTCTTAAAACTTAGTACTATTGTTATTTTATTCACTCCATATGTCTTCTTGCAATTAAAGAACCACCATCTACAGGAATTATTGAGCCTGTAATGTAAGCGCTTGCTTTTGAAGAGAGAAATATAGATGTCCCAGCCATGTCTTCAGGAATGCCAATTCTTCCACGTGGAACTGATTTTTTGATCTGTTCTCCATATTCTTTTAGGGAATGAGCCATCATATTACTTTGAAATGGTCCTGGGGCAATAGCGTTTACGTTAATATTTCTATGAGCCAATCTATTTGCCAAAACTCTAGTTAATTGATGAATTGCAGCTTTTGATGCAGGATAAGAATACGTTTCAGCTCTAGGTATGCCTACTCCATCTATAGACCCAATATTAATAATTCTAGATGGATCAGAATTATCTCCAGAACTTTCCAATATTTTTATTAATTTTTGAATTAAGAAAAATACGGCTTTTACATTTGTGTCCATTACTTTATCCCATCCATTTTCAGGAAAAGTATCAAATGGTTCTCCCCATGCAGCCCCAGCATTATTAATTAAAATATTTAGTTTTTTTTCATTTTCTTCTATATGCCTCACTAATTTATCCATCTCTTTCATATCAGTTAAATCAGTAGGTACAGAAATACATTCTCCAAACTTTGAAAGTTCTTGTGCTTTTAAATTACATTGCTCTGATTTTCTTGATGTTATGTATGTTTTGACACCATTTTTTACAAAACCCTCAGCAATCATTGCACCTATCCCTCTTGATCCACCTGTTACAAGAGCTACCTTACCATTAATATCAAATAAATTTTCCATAATTTCCTCAAAACTTGAAATTTTAATTACTAAATTTTTTTATTATATTATTGTTTAACTTAGTAAAAATTAAAAAACTTATCATCATTATTTTTAATTTTAAGTACTTTGGATACAAAATGGTTGATCATGAATTAATAAATATTAGACAAGATGAAAAAATCGATTTGCATAAGCTTAAAAATTATTTAAATGAGCTATTGAAAATTGATATTGATAAAATCAAGATACTTCAATTTAGTGGTGGGCACGCAAACCTAACATATTTAATTAGTTTTAATAATAGAGAATTAGTATTAAGAAGACCTCCACTTGGGCCTGTGGCACCTTCATCGCACGATATGGCTAGAGAGCACATGGTTCAAAATAGTTTAAATAAGTTATTTCCCTTAGCTCCTAAAAGTATTCATTTATGCGAAGATGATGAAATTATAGGAAGTAAGTTTCATTTAATTGAAAGAAGAAAGGGAATTGTAATTAGAAAAGATATGCGATCGGAATTAGATGGATCTCGAAATAAGATAAGATCTTTGAGTTTTAAAATGATTGATATACTAGCTGAACTACATAAACTGGACCCCTCACAGGTAGGCTTAGGTGACTTTGGAAGACCTGATGGTTTTGTTTTAAGACAGCTTAATGGTTGGGAAGATAGGTGGAAAAAAGCATCTGAGGAAAAAATCAAAGCAAGTAGGTTTAATAAACTTGTTACATATTTAAGATCTAATATTCCAAAACCTCAAGGAGCTACAATTTTACATAATGATTTTAAATTGGATAATATTATGTGGGATATTGATAACCCTCTGTTACCTGTGGCGGTATTCGACTGGGACATGTGTACTAGGGGAGATCCATTAATGGATATAGGTCATTTGTTAAATTATTGGATAGATGAAGATGATGATTATGAAGCTAATCTGATTACTTCAATGCCAGTTAAAAATATTTTATATCCTAAAAAAAGTGAAATAATTGATCATTATGCTTTAAAAACTGGTTTTAGTATAAAAGATGTTGACTGGTATTATGCTTTTGGAGCATTTAAATTAGCTGTAATTATCCAACAAATCTACGTAAGATTTTTAAAAGGGCAAACTCAAGATGAGAGATTTGCAAATTTTGGTAAGAGAATAGAGGCTTTAATCAATAGAGCAAATGGTGTTTTTAACTTTAATTAGGGGTGTAAAATGAATTTTGAATATTCAAACAAGGTAAAAGATCTTCAAGATAAACTTACAAATTTTATGAACGAACATGTTTATAAAAATGAAGTTGTTTATAAAGAAGAAGTTGAAAAGGGTGGTCGATGGTGTGTACCCAAAATTATGGAGGATATGAAGTCAAAAGCAAAGGCACAAGGATTATGGAATTTGTTTCTTCCTGAGAGCGATTTAGGTGCGGGATTAACAAATACCGAATATGCTCCCTTATGTGAGATTATGGGGCGCTCTCCAATTGGTGCAGAAGTTTTTAATTGTTCTGCTCCAGATACTGGTAACATGGAAGTTCTGGTAAGATATGGTACTAAAGAACAGCAAAATCAGTGGTTAAAGCCACTACTTAATGGTGAAATTCGTTCTGCATTCGCAATGACTGAACCTGACGTTGCATCTTCAGATGCATCTAACATACAAGCTAGAATTGATAGAAAAGGTAATGAATATGTAATTAATGCAAGAAAATGGTGGACTTCAGGTGCAATGGATCCTAGATGCAAAATAATGATATTTATGGGTAAGACCGATCCTAATGCTGACAAGTATAAACAACAATCAATGATCCTAGTTCCTATAGATACACCTGGAGTTAAAGTTTTAAGACATTTGCCTGTTTTTGGATATGACCATGCTCCTCATGGTCATGCCGAATTTGATTTTAAAGATGTAAAAGTGCCAGCTAGTAACATTCTCCTAGGAGAAGGTAGAGGATTTGAAATTGCCCAAGGAAGACTAGGCCCAGGTAGAATTCATCATTGTATGAGACTTATTGGTCAGGCCGAAAGAGCATTAGAATTAATGGTTAAAAGAGCTAAGTCGCGTGTTGCATTTGGTAAACCTGTTTCTGAACAGGGTGTAGTAATGCATGCTATTGCAGAAAGCAGGGCTGAAATAGAACAAGCTAGATTATTGGTACTTAAAACTGCTCATATGATGGATACAGTTGGGAACAAAATTGCAAGAAAAGAAATTTCAATGATAAAAGTAGTTGCTCCAAATATGGCTACTAAAATTATAGACAGAGCAATACAAGTACATGGGGGAGGAGGAGTTTCTTCAGACTTTCCATTGTCCTACGCTTATGGTCATGCAAGGACACTAAGACTTGCAGATGGCCCAGATGAAGTTCATAGAATGAGCGTTGCAAAATTAGAGATGAGAGATAAAAATTAGGAAATTTCCTAATAATGAAGATTTCATGAATTATGATAATATAGAAACATTTAGGGGGCTTATCAAACCTAGCGACATTAATGATTTTAGTTTTTTAAAAAAATCTTGTTCTAACAAGTTTTTTGAAAGTGCCACTCAATTTATAAAAGTAATTTTAAAAATAAAAATAGATATTGAAAATCATATAGAAACTGAGTGTTTTGATTTTTTAACGTTTGAACATATGACAGCATATGTAAGATCAGATCTAATTTTAGAAGCAAAAGATAAACTACAAGTTACTCACAAATTATATTTATCAAATTCTATTGATAGTAAAGATGACGAAATTATATCAAAACAAAACCTTATCTTAATAAGTAAAAATACTCATCAATCACTAAAAATTGATATTAACAAATCAAGGGGTATTTACTCTGCTTTCAAAGATTTAGTTAGAATAGAAGATTGTGATGAAATGTCTCACATGAACGTACAATATTACTTTGGAAAACACTCAGATGCGATAAAATGCCTTTTTAATAAAATTAATAGCTTCTCTACAAAAAAGATTAAATATAAAATTTTAAATGAAAGATGTATTTTTAGTCGAGAAGTTCATTTAAATTCTGTCTTAGAGATAGTTTTTAAGGTAAAATATTTTGAAAATAATAAACTTGTATTGTTAAGTAAAGTTTATAGCATAGACCACAAAAATGTTTCAGCTTACTTCGAAACTTCTATTTCTTTGGATTTTAACAAAGAAATTAAGAAAATAATTTTTGATCTGTTTTCTTCAAATTGTTGTACGTTTTTAAATGAATTAGATTTTTCAAATTTAAGGCCACTAACTGATAATAGACCACCGCAATATTATTCCCGAAATGCTTTTATAAGTTGTAAAAAAGCAGTAAATACATGGGACTTAGATCATCAATCGATGGGATCAAGTCAATTTAAAATAAATTGTGTTTCTGATGCCGCTACCCACTTGTTTTCGTATTGTGGAGCAGATTTTAATTGGCGGAATAAGTATAATATTGGATCTGCCGCTTTAGATTATTCTGTAAGATACTTTAAAGAAGCACAATTAGGAATGGCAGTTACTACTTACACCAATTTTACAAAGATAAGTAATAAAACATTAAAATTTATTCATCACTTGGTAGAAGATAGTACTGGCGATGTTATTATGGATATTGAAATTGTTGCAGTTTTATTTGATTTAAAAAAAAGAAAATCAGTTTTAGTCCCAGAAGAATTTAGATTAAAAGCCTCAAAATTATTGATAGATAACTAAATTGAACTTAATAACTTGAATCTATCCCTATGATAATCCGCATCACCCATTAAGTGATCAATCATTATCAGCCTCTTTGCATAATGCGCAACGGAATACTCCCATGTCATCGCAATACCACCATGAAGTTGTATTGACTCCTCAGCAATTAGTTTGCCTACTCTTCCGACTAAATTTTTAGCAGCAGAAACATTTTTATCACGTGTTGTAGAATTTAATTCGAAAGTCGAAGATGCCAGCATTACTGCAGATCTAACTTGTTCAATTTCAAGCATCATATCAACCATTCTGTGCTGTATACTCTGGAAAGTTCCAATTGATTTACCGAATTGTTTTCTAGTTTTTAAATAATCAAGTGTTAAATCAAAACATATCTGCATTATTCCAACAGCTTCAGCTGAAAGAGCAAGTGCACCTGCAGAATTGGTTTTGATAACACATTCAAGAGCTTGATCATCTTTACATAGTAATTCACCATTAATGTTTTCAAAACTCATTTCAGTTGATCTATAACCGTCAATTGTATTATAAGGCCTATTATTAATATTATTATTATCAACTAAAAATAAACCAATACCATTTTTGTCATTAACTTTACCCTCTATTCTAGCTGAAATTATAACTTTATCCGCAGAATCACCATTAATAACAAAAGATTTACTACCATTTAATTTCCAGGTTTCTTTTTCAAGTTTGGCTTTAGTTTCTACAAAATGGTCCTCATATCTATTGTTCATTTCCATGTGGGCAAATGACATTAATAATTTTCCCTCAATAATTTGATTAATTAAATCAGTTTTTGGATTATTTAGAGAAGACAAAATAGTATTTGATAATAAACCAGAAGATAAGAAAGGTTCAATGCATAAAGATTTTCCTATCAATTCAAATATTATGCAGATATCTTCACCAGAGCCCCCAAGACCTCCGAAGGCTGGAGAAACCAAACCACTAATAACACCTAAATTTGAACTTTCTTTCCAAAATTCTCTTGAAAATCCATCAGTCATTTTAAGGTATTCACCTCGTTTTTTGATATCTTTATAATTATTTTCAAAAAAACGAGCTACTGTTTCCTGAAGCATCTTTCTTTCTTCAGATAATGAAAAATCCATTTTTAAATCCTATAAACCAAAAGATGCTTTTGCGACTATATTTTTTTGTATTTCATTAGATCCACCATAAATAGAAATTTTTCTCATATTGAAATACTGCTTTGCAATTGGGCCAGCATACTCTGGTCCTATTGGCATTTCATTCCAACCTTCGTCAAATTGTTCAGGTAAATATGGTAAAGCTTGTGGTCCAAGAGCTTTTCTAAGTAATTCAGTTGTTTTTTGTCTTACTAGTGTTCCTTTAATCTTAAGTAAGGAACTTTCCATTCCTGGGGCTTTTCCTTCGGTTGCTGCACTAACTGTTCTTAGATTAAAAATTTCCATAGCTAACAGGTCTATTTCTAATTCAGCAACTTCTGAGGAAAAAATTGGATCATCAATCAGAGGCTTCCCATTTTTCATGGACTTCCTTGATACCATTTTTAAATGATTTAAGGCTGACTTTGAATTGGGTACGCCAGCTATTCCAGTTCTTTCAAAAGTAAGTAAATATTTTGCATAGGTCCAACCCTCATTTTCTTTTCCAACAAGATTTTTCTTTGGAACTTTAACATCAGTGAACCAAACTTCATTAACCTCATGTTCTCCATCTAACGTTATAATAGGTTTAACTTCTACACCTGGAGATTTCATGTCAATAAGTAGAAAAGAAATTCCTAATTGTGGTTTAACATTTAGGTCAGTTTTCACTAGGCAAAAAATCATGTCGGCATGATGACCTAAGGTAGTCCAAGTTTTTTGACCATTAACTAAATAATGATCACCTTTATCTATAGCTGTAGTTTTAAGGCTTGCAAGATCTGAACCTGCTCCTGGTTCTGAATATCCTTGAGCCCACCAATCCTCATTATTTAAAATTCTAGGAAGATAATAATTTTTTTGTTCCTCGGATCCAAATTCGATTAAAACAGGACCTAACATATTAACTCCAAATGGGACAATTCTGGGGGCTGATGCTTTTACTATTTCTTCTTCAAATATATGTTTTTCGATGGCATTCCAACCAGTACCGCCATATTCTACTGGCCAATGCCAAGCTAGCCAGCCCTTTTTACTCAAATTATTCATAAATAATTCGTAATCTTCCTTAGTCAGTCTTTGATATTTTTTTACTTTTTCTGACAAGTAATGTGGAAGTGTTTCTCTAAGCCATTCTCGAACCTCAATTCGAAAATTTTCATCCTTTTTAGAATATTCAAAATTCATTATTTATAACCATTCAGTTTAATTCAGTTTTAGTGTATAAGTTAGTTATATCATTCAACAAGAGAAATTCAACAATATGAAAGGTTAGAATGCAAATCAACAAAATAAAGAAAGATATGACCGAAATTTTGTCAGATGTATTTGATGGAGCAACAATTATGGTTGGTGGTTTTGGTGAAGCAGGTAGTCCAATTGAGTTGTTGCACGGGTTAATTGATAAAGGCACCAGAGATTTAACAATTATTGCCAACAACTCAGGAAATGGAAGAGTGGGTCTTGGAGCGTTAATTGGTCAAAGACAAGTTAAAAAAGTCATTTGTTCTTTTGCAAGATCTGCAAAAGGAGTTACCTTCCCAGAATTGTATAACAAAGGTGAAATTGAGTTAGAAGTTGTTCCACAAGGGACATTGGCGGAGAGAATTAGAGCAGCTGGGTCTGGCATACCTGGATTTTATACTGCAACTGGAGTTGGTACTCCTTTAGCTGAAGGTAAAGAAGAAAAATTTTTTAATGGAAAGAAATATATTCTTGAAGAGGCTTTAAGAGCAGATTTTGCTTTTGTTAAAGCAGAAACAGCTGACAGATATGGCAACCTCACATACAATAAAACTGCTAGGAACTTTAACCCAATAATGTGTATGGCTGCAGACACATCATTAGTTCAAGTAAAAAATATTTTAGAACCAAGCGAAATAAACCCTGAACATGTGATTACACCAGGTATTTTTGTTCAAAGTCTTATTAATATAAAAAATCCTATTATTGAGACCAATGCTATTGAAGAAGGGATGACATATCCAT
The DNA here is from genome assembly GCA_902619615.1 of uncultured SAR116 cluster alpha proteobacterium. Lineage (GTDB taxonomy): Bacteria > Pseudomonadota > Alphaproteobacteria > Puniceispirillales > Marisalimonadaceae > Marisalimonas. The sequence goes on from CACNFD010000005.1 coordinate 9,985, forward strand.
GACAAATATAAATATAAATACAAATGATTTAATTAAGGGATGGGATAGAAATACAATTGCATCGAAAATAGCAAATGATTTGCCTCATTCCTCTTATGTAAATCTTGGCATTGGTATGCCAGAATTAGTATCTCAATACATTAAAGAAGATAGAGAAATAATTTATCATTCAGAAAATGGTTTGTTAGGAATGGGACCATCACCAAATGAAAACGAAATTGATTTAGACCTTATAAATGCTGGTAAAAAACCAGTTACTATTCTTCCAGGAGGGAGTTTTTGTCATCATGCCGACAGCTTTTCCATGATAAGAGGAGGACATATTGATTACTGTGTACTTGGGGCAATGGAAATTTCTGTTAAAGGAGATCTTGCAAATTGGTCAACTGGAAAAGGGATACCTGCAGTAGGCGGGGCTATGGATTTAGTTGCAGGAGCTAAAAACGTGTTTGTAATGACACAGCATTTGACAAAAGAAGGAAGGCCTAAACTGGTTCAAAAGTGTACGTTACCACTTACAGGGGCAGCTGTTGTTTCTAGAATTTATTCAGATTATGCAGTACTAAATATAACAGATGACGGTTTTAAAGTAATTGAGTTAAACGAAAATATAACAATTGAATATCTTCAAAGTGTTACGGACGGAAATATATATCAGTGATCTAATCCTCATATATAACCTGATCACTGTTAATGTAGTTAATAGCCTTTTGAGAAATTTTTAGCCCATTTTTTACCTTTTCATCCATGGCATTTTCTAATTCAATAATTCTTTTTAATTTTTCTATAACTTCGTCAATTTTGTTAAACGGAACTACAGTAACTCCATCAGCATCAGCCACAATGATATCTCCTGAGTAGATGGTTTTGCCACCTATTTCTGTTGGATATCCAATTTTTGCTGGACCACTATTATATGGAGAATTTGGATTTAATCCTGTACAAAAGCAACTAAGGCCAGTTTCTATAATACCCTCTAAGTCTCTCATAGGACCATCGGTTACAAGACCTATGCCTCCATTATTTTTAATCATTCCTGCAATCCTGTCACCAACTGCTGCGGTGCCTTGAAAACCACTAACACCATTTACAACAATGTCTCCTGGTTGTATTTCACTTAGCGCAATTGACATTCCAAGTACATCTGCTGCTCCAGAAAAAACCGTTAATGCAGGTCCAACAATATGTTCAACATTTTTACCTGGAACAAGAAGAGGTTTGATTTTTGTATCCAAAGCTGCATAACCGTTCAAAGCATCACATATAAAACCTGTTGGGATGTTCTTAAAATTTTCAAGCTGTTTTTTTGAAGGTCTATTTCTACTAGATGATTTTTTTATTTGTATTAGGGGTGGATTTTCTATCATTTTTTTCTCAATAATCTATTTATTTAATTAATTATTTATTCATAACATGTTAAATTGAAAACACTAATAATTTTATGGAGTACATTTTGTCTAGTTTGGTTGATAAATTCCCAAGAGTGTCCGATATGGTAAATTTAGCAAAAAGAAGAATTCCTCATTTTGCCTCCGAATACCTATTTGCAGGAACAGGTTATGATGAAGCTCTTGAGAATAATAGAAAAGTATTTAATAAAATTTTTCTAATTCCTAAGTACTTAAAAGGAACAGTTGATCCCAATTTGAAAACAAAATTATTTGATTATGAATATGACGCACCGTTTGGCATGGCCCCTGTTGGAATGACAAGCCTTATGTGGCCTGGTGCAGAAGTATTACTAGCAAAAATGTCTGTTAAAAATAATATTCCCTTTTCATTGTCAACTGTTGCATGTGCATCTGTAGAAAAAGTTGGAAAATATTTAAATGGTACAGGTTGGTTTCAATTATATCCACCAGCAGATAAAGCTATTAGAAACGATTTATTAAAAAGAGCAAAAAATTCAGGATTTAAAACACTAATTATTACTGCAGATATCCCTGCTTCAAGTAGAAGAGAAAGACTTAGAATGGCAGGTGTTTCTGTCCCTCCCAAAACTAATCTAAGAACATTTTTCCAAGCTGCAATTTGTCCTTCATGGTCTATAAATACACTTATAAATGGAATTCCTAAATTTGGAACAATGGATCAGTATAGTGACGGCACTTGGCATGGTAATGCTAAATCTAAAGCTGGTTTTGCTGGTAGTCAAATGCAACGATATTTAGACTGGGATTATCTTAAAGAAGTTCGTGATATTTGGAATGGTCCAATAATTTTAAAAGGCTTAATGCATGTAGAGAATGCAATCAAAGCTTCAAAGATTGTAGATGCAATTTATTTATCTAATCATGGTGGTCGCCAAATTGATATTGCCCCAAGTCCTCTTCAAATTTTGCCGGAAACTCGAAAAAAAATAGGACCAAAATTTCCTATTATAATTGATTCAGGTTTTTACTCAGGTCAAGATATTTGCAAGGGGTTAATGCTTGGAGCAGATTTTGTTATGACAGGTAGACCTTTTATCATTGGACTTGCCGCTTTGGGGGATAAAGGAGCAAATCACGTGCATGATATTTTAAAAGATGAACTTGCAAATGTCATGGAACAAGTTTGCGCTAAAAATATCAAAGAATTGAAATCTGAAGATGTAGTTTTGGAAGATGATTTTACCTTAAATAATTTTAAATTATCATCATAATGAACTAAATCTTTTTCCGGGTAGAACCATTTCAGAACCAGTTTTAATATGCAATAACGAAGGTAAATTATGTTTATTTGTCCATTCTCTAGCTTCATCATAAATACTCATAAAATCTTCCGTTTTTTCAACAGTGTATCCTTGTCCTCCCATAGCAACGGCTAATTTATTAAAGTCTGGATTTATTAATCCTGTATGTTTATATTTTCCTTTATAATTTTTGTGTTGATGCATCCTAATAGTGCCATACATTTCATTGTCTACTACAAACACAATTACTCCAGCGTTATATTGTACTGCTGTAGCAAATTCATTTTCAGTCATTTGAAAGCAACCATCGCCTGCAAGTGCTATTACAGTTTTATTTGGGTTTCTTAATTTTGCAGCTATTGCAGCTGGTAAACCATATCCCATTGAGCCGGAAATTGGTGCTAGTTGGGTTCCAAACTTTGTAAATCTAAATAATCTATGACCCCAAACTGCGTAATTCCCTGCGCCATTGGTAATTATTGTGTTGGCATCTAAATTTTCTCTTAAATTTCTAAATGCGGTAGTAAGGTCAACTCCTGAATTTGGTGCCTCAAGTGGCATGTTTCCCCACTCTAAATATTCCTCGTGGGCTTGATTTGCTAAAACTTGATTTTGAGATGATGGTTTTGTATTTAAGCCCTTCAATGCATTATTAAGCGCATTCACAAAAGATATGGGGCTACAAGCAATGCCCATATGTGGTTTATAAATTCTCCCTATTTCTTCAGGACCTGGATGAATATGAACAAATTTTTTATCGTGTTCAGGTATGCCCAAAAGTGAAAAACCTTGAGATGGATTTTCACTTAATCTACCACCTAATAAAACTAAATAATCAGATTTGTTTATGCGTTCAATTAGCTTTGGGTTTACGCCAAGTCCTAGATCCCCTCCATAATTAAAATGAAGATTATTATAAAAACTTTGTCTTCTGTGAGAAGTTAAAATTGTTAATCCCAGCATTTCAGATATAGACTCTAAATCTTTGCCAGCCTTACTTGACCAAACTGATCCTCCTAAAATAAGAATTGGATTGTCAGCAGATTTTATATCTTCAATAAATTGAGCCAAGTCACTTGTTGATGGAGCAGATGATAAATTATTTATATAACCAACAGTTTTGTTTTTAGTTTTTTCTGTTAGCATATTTTCTGGTAATGCAATTATAACTGGCCCAGGCCTTCCTGAGATAGCTGTATGATATGCTCTTGAAACAATTTCTGGTAATCTGTCAGCTTGTTGTACTTCGACAACCAGCTTTGCCATACCACCGAAAAATTGTTGATAATCAACTTCCTGAAATGCGTCTCTTCCATACATTTCCTTACCAATCTGTCCAACAAAAAGTATCATTGGCGTACTATCTTGTTGAGCAATATGTATCCCAGAAGCAGCATTAGTGGCTCCTGGACCTCTTGTAACAAAGGCAATTCCAGGTCGTCCAGTCAATTTTCCATCTGCCTCAGCCATTATTGAGGCTGCGCCTTCATGTTTGCAAAGTACAGTTTCTATTGAGGTTTCTTGAAGGCCATTCATAACTGAGAGATAACTTTCTCCTGGGACACAAAAAACTCTATCAACTTTTTGATTTTCAAGTATTTCTACTAGCAGTGATCCAGCTTCTTTCATGATTTTAATCCTTAAATTTATTAAGATATGGTGACTTTAATGGCAATAAATCTTCTGTAACTGGTATAATTAACTCATGGAGTAGGTATGAAGACAAGGTTTTACCATGTCTATCAAGCCTTAATGAACTATTAACACCTCCACCAAGTGCACTATGAATAACAAAATTTAGTGCTTTTAAATTTGGTAGTTTGTATCTGTCTACTTTTGTTGCACCCATATGTTTAAAAATCTCAAGAACTTTTTCTTCAGTGGCCAATTTTTCAATAACTGGCCAACCACTTTCTAAATAAGCTATTAGAGAGATATTTGACACATCTCCTTTATCTCCTGCTCTGGCATGTGCTATAGAATGTACTGGCAAATTTAACTTGATCATAAATACTTCAGTTTAATTATCATAAAATTTTGACTTGAACATTAGGACTAACAATTTCTCTATTAACCAGTATTGATGCTGTTGATGACTGAGGTGTTACATATCCACGACCACCTCCACCAGCAGCCGGACCACAACAGTATAGAGACATTACTTCATCAACCATTTGTTGTGCTTGATATCTTTTAGGGTAAATTGCTGATGTTCTAACTCTATAATCACCATCGTTCGGTAACTCATAAGATGATGCTTCATCCATGGAAAAATGAACAGAACCAGCACCAATGATTTCAACTCTTAGTTGCCCTTGAAGCCCAAGAATTTGAATTCTTTCACTTATAACTTCACCAGCGAGTTTTGCTCTTGCTAATGCATTTGGTCCAGCATAACTAATTTCTGCCTCACCCATAAAACCATTATCACAACATATAGTTGCTTTTAATTTTTGCGGTGCTTTTTTACCTTTTCCACCTTTTACAATAATTCTATTTTCACCATCATCTTCTAGCTTAAGCCCTGACATATCAGCTGTTACATCAGGGACAAGATAATTCGAAGGATCATGTGTCTCATACAATAATTGTTCCGTTATTGTTGCTTTACTTACTAACCCTCCAGTATCTTTTGGTTTAGTAATTACAAAAGATCCATCTTGGTAAAACTCTGCAATTGGAAAGCCTACTTTAGCTAAATTTGGAACGTCTTTAAAACCAGGATCTGCAAAGTAAGCTCCTGTTACTTGAGCTCCACATTCTAAAAGATGTCCACAAATAGTACCAGAGCCTAACAAGTCTAATTCTTCATTTTTCCAGTTATATTCATAAATAAGTGGGCCAAGTGCTAAAGCACTATCAACTGTCCTTCCAACAATTACTATGTCAGCGCCTTTGGAGAGAGCTTCAGCTATTGGCTTTGCGCCTAAATATACATTTGCAGCTGTAATTTGGTTATTCGAAAAATCCAACCCTTCCATAGTTGGGCTTTCTAAAATTTCCTTATTCGACATATATTCTAAAAGGTCGTCACCAACTACAACTCCTATCTTAGGCTTTTTTGTCTTTTGTTCTTTTGCAATTTGAAGAATTCTTTTTGCTGCCCCAAGTGGATTAGCTGCACCAATATTTGAGATTATTTTAATATTATTTTGTAGGCAATCATCAATTATGGGAGTTATATATGAATCTAAAAAAGGGGAGTATCCTTCTTCTGGATTTTTAATTCTATATTGTTGAGCAATAGCTAGAGTTCTTTCCGCCAAAACTTCAAACATCAAATATTTTGGTTCATTTATTTGTTTAAATTCTTTTACAATCGGTATTGAAGCATCAAATCGGTCACCAGAAAAACCTGCTCCACAACCTATAAATACTTTTTTTTGCATAGTTATATTATAACTTTTTTGTTAATCTATTAATAATTGGTTTAATCCTATAACATAAGTATTAAATTATGTAGTTAAAATTTTTATTAAATAAAACAAGGTGAAACAATGTCAAAAATAGCAATGGTTACTGGTGCTGGAACTGGTGTAGGTAGAAGAGTTTCAGAGGTTTTATCAAAAGATGGTATAGTTGTATATCTTATAGGAAGAAGAAAAGATAAGCTATTAGAAACTCAAAAATTGTGCTCCGGTCCAACTGAAGTTTTACAATGTGATGTTAGTGATCCATTTGCAGTTAAAAATGCGTTTGAAATTTTGGAAGAAAAGCATAATAGAATAGATATTCTATTTAATAATGCTGGGATTGGTGTGCCTGCACAATCCATAGATGAAATGCCATTTGAAAATTGGAAGAGTGTTGTGGATATCAATTTGAATGGGATGTTTCTCTGTGCAAAATATGCATTTACTCTAATGAGAAAACAAAATCCAAAAGGTGGAAGAATTATTAATAATGGAAGTGTTTCATCTGTCACACCTCGACCTGGATCTATACCTTACACAGCTACAAAACATGCAGTAACTGGGATAACTAAGACTATTTCTTTAGATGGAAGAAAATATGACATTGCTTGTAGTCAAATTGATATTGGCAATGCAGAAACACCCATGACCGAAAGAATGAAGGAAGGTGTACCTCAAGCTACAGGTAAAACAGAAGTTGAGCCAGTTATTGACTCAATTCATATCGCAAATGCGGTTTTATACATGGCAAATTTACCTGTTACTGTTAATGTTTTGAATATGACTGTCATGGCAAATAAAATGCCTTTTGTTGGAAGAGGATAAATTAACTGAAGTGTTTTTTTAACACAGGAAAATATGAGTCTTTGTCTCCATTTTGAATAGTCCTTTCAAGAAGTTTTTTTACTGAATAAGCACCTGGTAGATTTATATTATGTGTTTTACCTAAATTTATTGCATAAGAAAGATCTTTAAGAGCATATTCGGAGGAAAAAGCTGGATTAGGATAATAATCTTCTGCGATACTCTTAAGCCCGTGATTTCTTAGTGCAAAGCTATCACCAGAACATTTTGAGATGTTTTCAAATAAATGTTTAACATTCATATCATATTTTTCAGCTATGTTTGCAGCTTCTGAGAGAGCGACAACCGTTTCAAATAAAATCATATTATTTAAAATTTTTGTCATTTGACCAGTTCCTACATCACCACAATATATGATGTCCTTTCCCATGTATTCGAGAACTGGAAGTATCTTTTTATAAATGTCCTTATCTGATCCTACCATTATTGCAAGTGTACCATCTTTAGCTGCTTGTCTAGTCCGAGCAATTGGAGCATCTGCAAAGAATGATCCTTTTGTTTTTATTTGGTTTTTAAGTTCAATCATTAAGTCTGGTTGGGATGTAGACATATCTACGATTAACTTGTTTGACTTTAATTTAGAAATAATTTGTTGTTCACCAAAGTAAATATCCTTTACAAAATCTCCTCCAGGTAAACAAGTTATGATCATGTCTGCAATTTCATATAACTCATTTACGTTTTTAGCAATTAATGCCCCATTATTTTCCAAATCTTTTTCTTTAAGTTTATTCAAATCCTTTACAAAGATGTTCCAGTGTGTGTTCTTAAGTAAATTTTTGCACATGGGATTTCCCATCACTCCTAAACCAATAAAACCAATATTCTTAATTTCACCTAAATTCATAATTTGACACTTCATTTGTTGTAAAAATTTATTCTATACTTTTAATCTATATTGTTTATTTTGTTTGTAACCATTTAATTTTAAGAGAAATACCAATGCACTACGATACTATTAAAAATGAACATAATCTTCCTCATGATCCCTTCAAAGCAATAGTAGCTCCAAGACCTATTGGTTGGATTGGAAGTCGTTCAAAAACTGGTATTTATAATTTAGCACCATACAGTTATTTTAATGCAATAGCAGATAAACCACATTTTGTTATGTTTTCTTCAGTTGACATAAAAGACTCAGTTAAAAATATCGAAGAAACTGGGGATTTTACTGTTTCATTAGCAACAGAAGATTTATTTGATCATATGAATGGTAGTTCTGTTCCTGCAGGATCAGAAATTGATGAATTTGAATTAGCTGGACTTAAACCACAAATTGGTAAATTTGTTTCTGCTCCATTTGTGTCTGAAGCGGCTGCTGCTCTTGAGTGCAAGTATTGGAAGACAATAGATTTACCCAATGTTGATAGGGAAACAGGTAAAGGCAATTATGTTATTTTTGGACAAGTTGTTGGTATTTACATAAATGATAAATTTATTAAAGATGGACTATTTAATGCATCTGCAGCAAGACCCTTGGTAAGACTAGGGTATATGGACTATGGAGTAGTTGGATCAGAAAACACTTTTACAAAAAATAGACCAAAATTAGGTAAGGATGGAAAATTAGAAGCTGTAAAGGAATGGGATGGAATTTATAGATAATGATGATATTGAGAATTTCAGTAGAGATGGAGCAATATTATGCAAAGGTATTTTTTCTGATTGGATTGAAAGTTTAAGAATAGGTGTGGACAAATTAATTGCAAACCCAAGTATCAGAGAACGGTCATATATTCCAGAAGATGGAACGCCTCCTTTTTTTCAAGATTTAGTAAATTGGAACAGAATTTCTGAATTTAATGATTTTATTTTTAATTCAAAGATCGGTTATTACGCATCCAAATTAATGAAGTCTAATATTTCAAGGTTTTTCCACGACCATGTTTTAGTTAAAGAACCTGGTTCATCTATAAAAACGCCATGGCATCAAGATAAACCATATTATTGTGTAGATGGAGAACAATCAGTAAGTTTTTGGATAGCACTAGACGATATTTCAAAAGAAGGATGTTTAGAATGTATTGCAGGATCACATTTATCGAATGTTATTCATAAACCCAAAAGATTCAATGGAAATGATTTATATGAAAATGATAATTCAACTGAAGTTCCAGATATTAATTCGAATAGAGATGATTATAAAATCTTAAGCTGGGAAATAAAAGCTGGTGATGCAATTGCATTTGATTTTAGAACACTTCACGGGGCATCTGAAAATGTAAATAAACTAAGCAGAAGAAGAATTTTTTCTGCTAGAATTGTAGGAGATGATGCATTTTTTGTAGATAAAGGTGGCAAAGGGTCGCCACCTTTTGAAAATATCAAACTAAAAACTGGTGATAAACTCGTAGGTGAAGAGTTTCCAATAATTTATCAATAAATCCTCTCGCAGTGATATTTTTTATCATTATTCAATATAACATCCCGAAGTTGCTCAGCTCCATCTAAAATTCTTAAGGAGGGTCTGCTAAAATAAGAATTAGAATCAAATGCAAATACATGCTCATTTTTTATGGCATCTAAATTATTTATCCTAGTATCTTCATACAGCTTTTTGGCAAAATATTTATTTTCTTCCAAATTATAACCACAACAAATTAGACCAATATAATCAGGATTTAGATTATTGATTTCTTCTACGCTTAACTCTACTGATTTTTTTCCCTTTTTTCCCAAACAAACCTCAAAACCTGCCATCTCAATTTGCTCAGGGATCCAATGTCCTGGACTAAAATAAGGATCAATCCATTCCAGAAGTAAGATTTTTTTATTTAATTTTTTTTGCAAAAGATCATTTTTTCTTTGAAAAGCTTGTTTTACTAAATTTTTAGCAGTTTTTACTTTATTTACTTCGTTGCCTATCATAATTATATCTTCACATATTTCGTCAAACGTAGTCGCGTTTAAAGATATAATTTTAGTTTTATTTGACAAAGTGCATAGGTTGTTTTTTAAAGTTGCTTGAATTTGATTTTCAGAAATTGAACATACTTCGCATAGACCTTGCGTGATAATTAGATCAGGATTCATTTTTAAGAGGCTGTTGTTATCAATTTGGTATAATGAATTATTATTTTTGATTGCATTTTTCACTAATAGATCAATCATCACTTGATCATTACTTTTAGGGATAATACTTTTTGTAATTTTTGTTTTCTTATTTAGTAAAGGTGGAAAATCACATTCGTGACTAACTGCAATAAGACTGTCTGATAATCCTAAGTTACATATTATTTCTGATCCAGCAGGAAATAAGCTTACTATTTTCATTTTTTAGAGTTTAACCACATTATATTTTTACAAGCATTTTTGTAAGCTTCTTTTTGATTAAAATAAATTTTATCACCGTAATTTCCAATTTTGTACCACCCATCAATATTTTCAGGATCTTTTCTAAATTCTTCAAAACCAAATGTTTTGTTTTCTCTAATAAAAATGTCAAGGCAAAGGTTTCCTTCATCATTATTAATTGAAAATATTACAGTATTTTTTTTCAAAATAAGACAACCAGTCTAATAAATTTTATTCATTAAATTATTAAAAAGATATACAACTTAAGATATCTAAACAAACATTTGAATCAAATAATGCTTGAATTATCTTTTTACGACAATTTTCTTCTAACCATACTTTCATTTTTTACAGCAATGATGACTTCTTTAGTTGGGGCAGGAGGTGGAACAGTGTTATTAGCTGCAATGTTACAATTTATGAACCCATCAGAGGCAATCCCAGTTCATGGTGTAATACAATTTACTTCAAATATTGCAAGAACATGGTTACTAAGAAAATTTGTAAAATGGGGAATAATATTAAAATTTTCACTCATGATACCTTTAGGTGTTTATGTAGGCCTAGAGATCTTTTAAAGTATCAATGCAGAAGATATTAAAAAACTAATTGGATCATTCATTATAATTGCACTCATATTACAAAATATAAAATTTATTAAAAATTTTATTATATCATCTAATTGGTATTATATTGTTGGTTTTATTACTGGAATTTTAAATATTCTTGTGGGTGTAATTGCACCCCTACTTGCTGTGATTGTTAAACAAAGTATGAATGATAAAAATTCTATTGTTGGAACATTGGGTTATTTTGGGCTAGTTGGAAATTTTACAAAAATTGTTGGTTTTTCATTAATTGGTTTTTCATTTATAGAATATATAAATACTTTTTTGCTAATGATACCTGCCACACTTTTAGGTAGTAGAATAGGCCAATTTTTATTAGACAAAATTAGCAATAAATTATTTTTTTATGTTTTTCAGATTATTTTGATTGGATTGGCTTTAAGATTATTATTAATTTAATTTTTTATTTTATTAGCAATTGACAAAATTCTATACATTTCTCTTAGTACTGGTTTTTCAATCAGCTTTCCGTCAATTACGACTAGTCCTGTGTTTGCAGCTTCAAATGTTGCGGTAATTTTCTTTGCTCGTTCAATAGTTTCATTGGTTGGAGTAAAAACTTCATTTAAGATGGGAATTTGTTTTGGGTGTATTGATCCTTTTCCACTAAATCCAAGCTCCTTTGCTTTAATTGCTTCTTTTTTCATACCTTCAGGATCTTCAAGATCTAAATATGGTACATCAATCGCGTCAATTCCTGCTGATGCAGCTGCATGTACTATTCTGGATCTTGCATACAAAAGTGGTTCCCATTTATTTTCACATCTTAACTCTGCAGACATGTCAACTCCTCCAAAAAATAATCCATCTATTCTTTTAGAACAATTTGCGATTTTAAATGCATTTTCTAAACCTTCATTTGTTTCAATTATAATATGAAGTCTGCAGTTATGTCCTCTTTCACTAAGTAAATCGTCTAAAAGATTAACTTCTTCTGATGTTTTTACCTTTGGTATCATTAAAGCTGGTGGAGGATTTTTAGTTGATAGAATAGTTTTAACATCTTCTATTCCAAACTTTTCTCTTAAACAATTAATTCTTAATATTCTTTCAATTCCGTCATTCTCCTGTTTTTGTTGAAACAATTTTAGGGCTAAATTTCGTGCAATTTCTTTGTCCTGTGGTGAAATGCCATCTTCTAATTCAATGCACACCATATCTGTTCCAGATTTTAGTGCTTTTGGAAACATCTCAGGCTTAAGGCCAGGAGTAAATATGAAGCTTCTTCTTGCTTGTATCTTTGTGTTATGATTCATTTTTTTTCTTTCTTAAATAAATTGCGTGATACCCTTTTTGTACATCTTTTGACTCAACAAATTCTGTTTGAACTGAAAATCCAACTTTTTCAAAAGTTTTGACTATGTCTTGCAAATTCTTATTAGGAGCAACTTTATTATCGAAATTTTTAATACCCTCGAATTTACATATCAAAAGACCTAATCCATTAAACTTTAATATTCTAAGGAATTCCTCAGCATATTTTTGAATAGGGTGTAAAAAATATATGACATTAACAGCAAGTAATTTATCAAATGTATTATTTTTTACCACATCAGATAGATTTTTTGCGTCATTAGATAAGATAGTAACATTTTGATTTTTAAATTTGTGTATTAATTTACTTCGGAAGGAAGCACTTACTTCTATTGAAACAATTTTTTTGGTAGTAAGATCTAGTAGTTTTTCAATTCCTTGTCCATTTCCAGAACCAATCTCGATTACTTTATCATTTTTCCTAATATTAAGTCTTCTAACTGAATCGTTATAAACAAATTCATTAAAAATTATCATTAATTCTTTAGCAACATTTCCCAAAAAACCATTTCCAGGACTTCTCATATTTTGTGTCATAATCTTCGTATGTTTTATTTGAGAATATATTAATTGATATAGATATAATTTAATTTTATTTAATTTCATTTATTGTTCTAGAAACTCTAATAATTTTTGATTAAATTCTCTTGGATTTTCAATATTTATTAAGTGTCCTGCATTTGGAATTATTGCTAGGGAACTTTCTTTTATTTCTTTCATAATTTCTTTAGACATTGAAGGTGGTGTCAAAGTATCTAATTCTCCAACCATAATAAATGTAGGGACATTAATTGTTTTAAAGACGTGACGGTGCTCCGTTCTCATAGATGTTTCAATTGTTTTTAAATAGCTCTCTTTATGCAATAGTTCCATTGAGTTCACTAATTGTTCATAAGCTGACTTATTATTGATATCACCAATAAGGGTTGAAGCTACAATTGGAGCAATATCTCTTGGTTCCTTTCCATTTATAAGTGGCTCTTTCCTTAAGTTAATAAATTTATCAACTTCTTTTGGATCAAGATTAGATAGACCAAAATGAGTGTCGCACAGTATTAAGGATTTCACATAACTTGGAAATTTTTCATAGAATAGTGTTGCAATTTGTCCACCCATAGAAAGTCCAACAATATGAGCTTTGTTTCTATTAAAATGTTTAAAAATTTTAACTAAGTCATCTAAAACATCTTCAAAATTTAGATCTCCTTCATAATCTTCACTTTCTCCATATCCTCTGGTGTCCCAGGCAACTGAGAGAAATTTTTGGGAGAAAAAAATTAGATTTTCTGTCCAATTTTTTTTATTGCCACCAATACCATGCAAAAAGATTATCATTTCGCCTTGACCTACATAATCAATTGAAATACTTGGATTATTTCCAACTTTTGTATTATTAATTTCCATGGTATTTAAAATTTACTCCCAGGTAATTTTAAAAACTCTAATTCTGATTTTGTTGATTTTCTACCTAAAATTTCGTTTCGATGAGGATATCTTGAAAAAGTTTCTATCACTTTTTTATGCCTTAATGCTGAATCATAAGTTTTTTTATTTGTATATTTTTTAAAAAAGGGAAGACTAAATTCATGATCTGAGAGTTTTTCACTATGCATAAAAGGCATCAAAAGAAAACTATTATAGTTATATTCCTTAGATTTAAGAAAACTTTTCTTTATTGAAATTTTTGATAATTTTAGAGCTTTTTCATCTAATGCAAAGGATCTAATTTGGTTTCTATATATATTTCTACTAAATTGATCTAATACAATTATCCACGAAAGACAATTTTCTTTAGTGATAGAATTTTTTTTGATTTCATTTTCTACGCAATATTCAAGTGTTTTTTGAAATCTATTTTTTATTAATTTATCAAACTCTATATCTTTTTTGAACCACATTTTTGGAGTGCACTCTTTAAACCAAAAATCTAAAATCATTGCAGAATTAATCATGATCATTTTTTTTTAAAATTTTGCTGATTTCTCTTCCCATTTGTTTTTGTCCAAAAAAGGGTGCTTTTTCACATGCTTGAGCAAGATACTTGACATCTTTTGTTTCAAGATACTTTTTCCATAAAACAGACATTAATTTTTCTAAATCCATCAATCATTGTTCCTTTTTGAATTTATATAAACTAAATATAGATAAACCATTATAGAGATATTTATTATATTCCAAAATATTCCATTTAAAAATGCCAACTTATATGAATTAGTATAATCAAAAATTTCTCCAGACAACCAACCACCTAATGACATTCCAATTATAGTTGCGAATATGAGTAACCCAACTCTTTCAGCAACTTCATTAGAAGGCAAGAATTTACTTATGATCACAGTATAAATAGGTACTATTCCTCCTTGGGATAATCCAAAAAAAACTGCAACAATGTACAAAGATAATTGACTATTAAAAGGCAAAAACATTGATAGAGAAATAGCTTGAAGACTTGATCCAAGAATAAGCGTTTGAATAGGACCAATTTTATCTGATAAAAAGCCAAACAATATTCTACTTGTTACTGCTGCAAATAACATAAATGATAATATTTCGGTTCCAACGGTTAGACCATATCCATAATCAATGCACAAAGGCACTATGTGCACCTGTGGCACAGACATAGCAACACAACAAAAAACACCAGCAAACATTAGTAAATTTTGAATTTTTTTATTACTAATTGGTAATTTTATGGTGGAATTTACATTATTGTTTTTGTTAAAATTTTGTATATTTTCTTCTGCATTTGTTTTCTTTTCTCCTAGAAAAAAAAATAATATTGGGATGAAAATGCTGCATACTACAGCAATAAATAAATGTGCACTCTTCCATTGGCCATCAATTAAAAAGTCTTTGATTAAAAATGGCCATATTGCACCACATAAATGTTGACCACTTGCGACTAGAGAGACAGCAAGACCTTTTCTTTTATAAAAAAATTTAGATATATCTGCCATCATTGGACCAAAAAAAGCAGCAGCAGAAAAACCTAAAAAAAACTGAATTATAGACAGCCAAAAAACATTTGTTGCTAAAATTGAAAATAAATAAGAAGAAACTAATAATAGTAAAGCAAAAATTATTGGTTTTCTAATCCCAATTTTGTCTAACATACGACCAATTATTACATTGCCTATACCGTAACCAAACATGGTTGCAACATATGGATAGGTAGAAGCTGCTCTATCTAGTTCAAATTCATTTTGAATATTTGGCATTATTATAACTACTGACCACATGCCTGCAGTTCCAATAACACTCATAGTAAAGATAATTATTAATCTTAACCAAGCTTGCTTGCTATCTAGCTTTATAAAATTATTTTTCATATATTGTTGCTCTAAAAAATTATTTAATTAACATATAATTTAAAAATGACTAAAATTATTATTACTTTTCTATTTTTTAGGAGGTATGGATGGCATTATCTAAGGATGAAATAAATTTTTACAATGAGCAAGGTTATTTACTTGTTGAAGATGTTATTTCAGAAAATCAACTCAAGGAAATGTTGGCTTTAGTAGATGGTTTTTTTGAAAAATCAAAAATGATCAGAGAAAATGATAATATTTTCGACCTTGAAGATGGTCATTCATCTGAGAACCCCAGACTTAAAAGAATTAAACAGCCACACCAACATTCTCAATTTTTTTGGGATATTATAAAAAAGTCAAAAATTGAAGAAATTCTTAAAGATCTTCTTGGTGATAATGTATCTTTAAAAACAAGCAAATTAAACACCAAAGCACCTGGTGGGGGGGCTGCTGTGGAATGGCACCAAGATTGGGCATTTTATCCTCACACAAATGATAATGTTCTAGCTTTGGGTTTGATGTTAAATGATGTTGATATAGATAATGGACCATTAATGGTAATACCTGAAAGTCACAAGGGCCCTGTGTTAAGTCATTTTAACAATGGTGTTTTTTGTGGTGCAATTGATCCAGATGATTCAGATTTTGATATGAGCAAAGCAGTAACTTTAACTGGAAAGGTAAGATCTATGACCATTCATCATGCGAGGACACTTCATGGATCGTCGCCTAATAACAGTAATAGAGATAGATTAGTTTTATTTTATGAATGCAACTCAGCCGATGCATGGCCATTAGTTGGTGCAGGTGCATATATGAAAAGCACAAATCCTGTACAGTTGTGCAATCAATTAGAAAAGCAAATGGTGTGTGGAAAGGTAAGTTACCAACCTAGAATGGAGAATGTCCCGGTAACAATTCCTCTTCCTCCAGCACCAGATTATGGATCTATATTTACTTCTCAAAAAACAGGCGGTGCTAAATCGGCATTTTAAATTTTATAGTCTGGCGCGTATCTTTCAAGTTTTCTTAGCAATGCTGGCCAAGTCAACCTGTCTTTTCCCAAATCAAACATACCTTTAGATTGTTGTTGAGTAGTTTTTATGGCTTCTTTTGATGGTAAATTTATTTTACCAGCTGCCTGTGCTCTTATCTGAGCCGAACAAGCTCTCTCAAGAAAATATATTCCCATAAACGCTATTCCGCATGTTTGTCCAACAGATAAAGTTCCATGATTACGGAGTATAAATAGATTTTTATCTCCTATATCTTTAATTAACCTCTCTCTTTCACTGTGATCTAACGCTAATCCCTCATAATCATGATAAGCAATATGTGGATGAATGAGCATTGAAGTCTGACTAATTGGTAATAATCCATCTTCTTGAATAGAAACAGCAACACCATCATTAGTATGAAGGTGCAAAACACATTGCGCATCTTCTCTTGCAGAATGTATTGCACTATGAATAGTAAAACCAGCAGGATTTACTTCATAAGGTGTGTTTATAACTGCATCTCCATTGAGATCAATTTTAACTAAGCTTGACGCAGTAATTTCATCAAACATTAAACCGTATGGATTTATTAGAAAATGATGTTCAGGTCCAGGTATTCTTAGAGACACATGGGTGTATATTAAGTCATCCCAGCCATACATTGCAATTAATCTATATGTAGCGGCAAGATCTAATCTTAATTGCCATTCTTTTTCAGAAATTTGACTTTTTAACTTTTGAGTGTCAATCATATGATTCATATTTTTTCCTTAATTTAAATAATGTCTTAAATTTTACTCATTCTTCTATTATTTCAATTATTCTTCTGAGTGATTTTTGTACAACTTTTTTATGTAGTTTTACTTTTAGTATTCCGTTTGTCAATTCAGCCTCATCAACCTGAATATTCTGTTCTAGTCTAAACACTTGTTTAGTAAAATTATTTTGTATACCTTTGTGAATTATATCTTGATTAGATGATAATGGTTTTTGTCTTACATCCAATATTAAAAAATCATTAACAGTATTAATTGTGATTTGATCAGGGTCTATACCTGCTAAAGCTACGTTGATTTCATATTTATTTTCATCATATTTTAAAATATCGAATGTAAGGTTTGATGTGCTTTTAACGGAAGATATTTTTTCAATTTCATCAAAAAAATCATTGTAACCAATATAATATTTTAAAAATTTATTTTGTATAAAAGCCATATTATCTTTCTATTTTGAAAACCCTTTCACCCTCAATTAATTTTATTTTAGTAATACCTTTTACTTCATTTAACTCACTTGCCATAATTTTCATTATTTTGGTAGCATCACTTTTGTTTTTAAATCATGAAATCACAAACCCGGTAGTATCAGAAACTTTAAAAACTTCACAACTTAATTGGCCATTTTTTATATTTCTAGGTATCATAACATTTTGAAAAAAGGCTATTATCATATCACAATTAACTTTGGAAGTTGATTGAAATTCAGCTATTCTAGTGTACATTTTTACCTCTTGTTAAATGCATACTTAGTATGTAATTGTATTAAGATAATTAAATTGTTAACATAATAACATGAAGATTATATTTATATCATTTTTTATTTTAATTTCATCCCAAATATCTGCACACGAATGTATTTTGCAAGGTACTTCAGCAAAAGAAATTACTATTTATAACGCTTGTAAAGCTGATTTAAAAAAAAGAGCTCCCAGCAAGGATTTAAACAATTCATTATTAAAAGTAAAAATTAAAGAATTAAAAAGTGAAAATAAAAATTTAAAAAATCAATTGTTAGATCTTAAAATTAGACTTAATTCTTTACTGCAAAGAGTAGATTCTTACTTAAATTAAAAAGAGTGTAAAAAAATGAAAAAAGCTTTAGTCTTAGGTGTTGGTCCATTGAATGGTTTGGGTGGACAATTGTGTAGAAAAATTGCTCAAAATAATTTTGAAGTGTTTGTTGCTGGTAGAACCAAGCAATCTTTAGATGTTTTGGTTGACACAATTATAAAAGATGGAAATAAAGCAATACCTCTTGTAGTAGATGCAACTGATGAAAACCAAATTAAAAATATGATCAAAGAAGTTGGCCCAGGTTTAGATTTTGCTGTTTATAATGTAGGAAATAGTCGACCAGGTAAGATCATAGAAATGGATGCTAGTTATTTTCGAGAAAGTTGGGAATCATGTTGTTTTGGAGGTTTCTTGTTTGCTAAAGAAGTTATTAAGTCCTTCTTGAGTCAAAAAATTGCTGGGACGATAATTTTTACGGGTGCTAGTGCGTCTTTAAGAGGTAAATCAAATTTTGGTGCATTTAATTCTGCTAAAGGCGCATTGCGTAATTTTGCTCAGGCTTTAGCTAAAGAATACGCTGAAAACTCAATTCATGTGAGTCATGTAATTGTAGATGGAGGGTTAGCTGGAGAAAGAATAAAACAACGCTTATCAGATTTTGATCAAAGAGTTAAGGAAGGTAAACTTATTAACATAGAGAATGTTACAGATGCTTATATGTTTTTATATAATCAAAGTAAAGACGCATGGACATTTGAATTAGACTTAAGAACTTCTCAAGAAAATTGGTAAGAAAAAAGGGAAGGTGGAAAAAAATGAAATTATTTAATTTAACTGACAAGGTGGCCATTATAACGGGTGGAAATGGTGGTATAGGCTTCGCGATGGCTAAAGCCATTGGTGAAGCAGGAGCAACCGTTGTAATCGCTGGAAGGAATGAAATCAAAAACAAAAAATCAATTGAAGAGTTAAATTCTTTGGAAATTAAATGTAAATCTTTGACAGTTGATGTAGTTAACGAAAACTCATGTAATAAACTTATTGAAGATGTGGCTAAAGAATTTGGAAAGCTACATATATTAATTAATAATGCTGGAACAAATATAAGAAAACGACCTGAAGAATATGAGTTAAAAGAATGGACGTCAATAATAGATACAAATTTAATAAGTACATTTACCTGCTCTAAGGCAGCTTTTAAACATTTCAAAAATATAAATAGTGGAAAAATAATTAACATTGGATCAATGCATTCTCTGTTCGGTGCTCCTCTTGGAAGTGCATATTCTGCAAGTAAAGGAGGGGTGGTTCAATTAACAAAAAGTCTTGCTAATACTTGGGCTAAAGATAACATCCAAGTAAATGCAGTTTTACCAGGATATATCGATACGACATTAACTCGTCAGGCTAGGATTGACATCCCTGAACTACAGTCAAGGGTTGAAGAAAGAACTCCTGCTGGGCGTTGGGGAGATCCAGATGATTTGGGAGGAATAGCAGTATTTTTATCTAGTGATGCCTCTAATTATGTTACTGGTACAGCAATACCTGTTGATGGTGGTTATTCAATTAACGGGTAAATTAAAATAGAAGGAAGTTAATATGGAAAATATTTTCAAAGGTTGTATGCCGGCTCTTATGACGCCATGTAACCAGGATCTTTCTCCAAATTTTGATTTACTTGTGAAAAAAGCTGATGAACTAATGAATTATGGAATGTCAGCAGTAATTTATTGTGGATCAATGGGAGATTGGCCTTTATTGAGTGATGAAGAAAGACAAGAGGGCGTCTCTAGGTTGGTTAAAGCTGGTATTCCTACAATTGTAGGCACTGGTTCAATTAATTCCAAAAAAGCAACCGGACATGCTGTACACGCTCAAGAAGTGGGTGCTTTAGGTCTTATGGTCATCCCAAGAGTTTTATCTAGGGGGCCATCACTTTCAGCTCAGAGAGAACATTTTGCATCTATTTTGAGAGGAGCGTCTAAACTTCCTGCTGTAATTTACAATAGTCATTATTATGGCTTTTCAACAAGAGCAGATTTATTTTTTGATTTAAGAAAAGAATATCCAAATTTAGTAGGTTTTAAAGAATTTGGAGGTGCTAAAGATCTTAGTTATGCTGCGGAACATATTACTTCTAAAGACAAAGATATATCTTTGATGATTGGTGTAGATACAACTGTTTATCATGGCTATGTGAATTGTGGTGCAGTTGGCGCAATAACTGGAGTAGGAAATGCATTTCCAAAAGAAGTATTGCATTTAATTAATTTATGTGAAAAAGCTGCAAAAGGTGATTCTTTGGCTAGAGAAAAAGCCAAAGAACTTGAAAGTGCGCTTGCCGTTTTGTCATCTTTTGATGAGGGACCAGATCTGGTGCTTTATTATAAATACTTAATGGTTTTAAATGGAGAAAAAGCATACAATTTGCACTTTAATCCAACTGATAAGTTAAGTGAAAGTCAGAAAAAATATGCTGAAAGTCAATATACGTTATTTAAAAACTGGTATCGAAATTGGTATAAATAAAGGCCAATAATTAAGTATTGTTTAACTTCTTGTATATCATTAGGTGGATTTTCATTAAGGGAAGAATTATTAGATCTCTGATTTTTTTAATTTTTAATTGTTTACAAGTTTCTTTAAAGACAAGTCATATTAATATACCACCTGATAAGCCTATGACAGTACTTTTTATTAATACTAATCCAAACAATCATATCTCTTTTTAGAAAATGGTGAACGCGAGAGGATTCGAACCTCTGACCTACTGCTTAGAAGTAAAAGGGTTTATCCTCTTACATTTCTAAAAAGCTAGTAAATACAACAACTTACACCTAGTTAAAACCAATACTTTACATCAAAACACTATTCACATATCATTCACATATAAGGTATTTTTGTGAAAGGTAATCTCGATGAAAAGATGTTCAATATATGCCAGAGTTAGTACTGATAGTCAAACTACTGATAATCAACTTATAGAACTTCAAAAGATTGCAAAACTAAAGGGATATGTAGTTACTCAAATCTTTACTGATGAGGGAATATCTGGGTCTAAAGGTAGGGATTTTAGAACTGGGTTTGACAACATTATCATAGGTGCAATCAAAAAGGATTTTGACATTATACTTTGTTGGTCAGTTGATAGGCTTGGGAGAAGTTTACAAGACTTAGTTTCATTTCTAAATGAGATACATTCAGTAGGTTGTGATTTGTATATTCATCAATCTGGAATCGACACTTCTACACCTTCTGGAAAAATGATGTTTCAAATGTGTGGAGTGTTTGCAGAGTTTGAAAGAGGTATGATTAGAGAGAGGGTTATATCTGGACAGAACAGGGCAAAATCTCAAGGGAAACATATTGGTAGACCAACTAATCTTAATGAGGGTCTTACTCATTCTATCAAGTATATGAAAGAACAAGGAGTAGGTATTAGAAAGATTGCAAAAGAACTCAAAGTAGGAGTTGGTACAGTTTACAAAGTCTTAGATGAAGTAGCGTAATGAGGATAACAAAGTTCATAGAATATTACACAAACTTTAGAAAAAGATTCCCAACATTAAAGGAACTTGAGAGAAGAACTATTAGAGAAAAACAACTGATAAAAGAAGTCTCAGAAGCTGAACTTGATGACATAGATTGGAATACTAAAAAGGATAAAAATGACAAAGTTTGAAATGAACCAAATTGATGTAAGAGGTGATGGTAAAGTCATTCTTTATCATAGACCAGATGTTGTTTCTAATCCCAAATGGCAATGTCGAGTAAGTGTTGATGGGAGTACTGGTTACAAAGTCTTTTCAACTAAAACATCTGATAAGTCAGAAGCTGAAAGAATAGGTTTAGACAAATACTTTGAGTTAAGAAACAAAGTAGAAAAAGGTGGAAGTTTAAAAGGTAAAACTATCAGACAAGTTTTCGAAGAATGGAAAAAGTATGTACTTAGTAGAATTACAAATAGAACTACAAGTAACATAGAAAAGAATACAATATGGGTTCTTGAAGATACTGTTGTTGAGTTCCTAAAAGGTAAAAGAATTGATGAGATAAAAAACTCAGACATTCAAGATATGATTGTCTGGAGATATTCTGATGAGAAGTACAATGAATCTTTTCAGAACAAAAAGTATAATTACTCCAAGAAATCTAAAGCCAAATCAAATGGTAAAAGTAGATACTCAATCTCTACAATGAGAAGTCATAGAGGTGCGATAAATCAGTTTTTCAAATTCTGTAAAGAAAGAGATTATATTACTCAAGATTTTATCTTTGATATTCCAAAAGGGAAATCAAATCCAAGACCAGAGTTTTCATTAAAGGATTGGAGAAAACTAACAAACTTTATGAGAAAATGGGTAGATGAAGAACTCAGTTATTCTAAAGGGAAAGGGTATATAAGTCCTAAGATTTACAGAGAGAGATTCTACCTACAACATTACATTTTGATTTTGGGTAATACTGGATTGAGAGTTGGAGAAGCTCGAGGATTGAGATGGGTTGATTTAGAATCTGTTTCACTTCCAAATGAAGAGGAAAGATTACTTTTGAAAGTTGATGGAAAAACTGGAAAAAGAGATACGATTGCAAATCCAAATACTGAAGAATACTTCAAGAGATTATTTGATTTTCGATTGAAAGAATTAGGTATTGATAAAGACAAGTTTGATTTAAGAGAACATATCTTTTGTCACCCAGATGGAAAACCAGTTCAATCTTATAAAGTTGGATACAAAACATTATTAGATAAATGTGGATTAAGAGAAAATAATGATGGTGATTACAGAACCATTTATTCGTTAAGACATACCTATGCAACTATGAGAATAAACCAAGTTCCGATATATCAGTTAGCAGTAAATATGGGTACAAGTGTAAAGATGATTGAGGACTATTATTCTCATGCAAAAACAAAAGACCCAGAGTTTGCTAAAACAATCACAAAAGGTAATCAGCTAGGTTCAAGTAAAGTATTACCTTTCTAATTTTCGGACAATTTTAAGGACTTTTCGGAACTATCGGAAACACTACTCTCAGTAAGAGTAAACTATCCGTCAGAACCCCTTAAATCACCCCCAATCACTATATAAACGATATATATTCCAAAAAGGTTTAATAAACATATATCCGTTGTGTTTAGTATTTGTTGTTTATCAATTTTAACTTTGAATTTCCTTAAAAAATAGAGGGTGTTGCATTTTCAAAAAGGGTATGGCAAAATGTGTTTATGTTTGTAGATATCAAGAAAATCAAACCACACCCTAAGAACCAAGAAATATATTCATTATCTAATATTGATGATTTAAGAACATCTATTAGGTCAGTTGGTTTGTTAGAAAAGATTATTATTGACCAACATTTTCAAATCATAAGTGGTCATAGAAGATATTTAGCAGTCTGTAATCTTAATTGGAAAGAAGTAGAATGTGAACAAATAGAAGTAAATGAATCAGACGCAATAACTTATTTAATTCATCATAATAAACAGAGGATAAAAACCTGTAGAGAATTATTAAATGAAGCTAAAGTATTGATGGAAGAACATAAAATTGGTCAAGGAAAAAGAAGTGACCTTATATTATGTGAAGAAGTTTTAACTTCGGTAAATCTGAACCGAAGTCGTACCAGAGACATAGTTGGAGATTTGATTGGCATATCTGGAGTCCAGATAACCAAATTATTATTCATTGAAAAACACAATCCTGGACTGATTGATTTGATAGACAATGGATTGTTTACAATTAACCAAGCCTATATTCAGACCAGTAGAGACAAAAAAGAACAAGATGCACAATTAGAAAATAGAAAAACATCTAAAAAAACATTTAATGATAACTTTAGATTTTTCAAAAAATGTTCTTCAAAAATGAATGAATTATCAACTGATGAAGTTGATTGTATTTTTACATCTCCACCATATTGGAACAAAAGAAAGTATTGTGAGAATGGTGGACTGGGTAATGAAAAAGATTCTGATGAATATGTTTCTAACTTAGTAAAACATCTTAATGATTGTAAAAGAGTTTTAAGTGATACTGGTTCATTTTTCTTAAATCTTGGAGACACATTTCATCAGGGCAACCTTATGAATATCCCCCATAGGGTTGCCATTTCTTTACAAGAAAAGGGTTGGATATTAAGAAACACAATTATCTGGGCTAAAACAAATCCCAAACCATCATCATCTAAGAATAACTTATGTCCTACATACGAGTTTATATTCCATCTGGTTAAATCAATGGATTACAAATATAACCACACTCTAATACCTCTAAAAGAGGATACAAAACCATCTCATGCACCTAGACATAGAAATTTAAAGTGTTCTTCAACTATGCAGACACCTTACATTCCTAGAGAGGGTAAAAATATGGGTGATTGGTGGAATGAAGATATTGTTAAAAGTGCAGTAGTTAATCAAAAGTCATTTGGTGAAGTTGAACACCCTGCTCCGTTTCCTCCTAAGATAGTAACATTACCAGTCCTACAAACTACTCAAGAGGGTGATTTAGTCCTTGACCCTTTCATGGGTAGTGGAACGACTGGTAATGTCGCTAATCAATACAATAGAAGATTTGTAGGGTATGATGTTCAAGTTTATTAAAAGAAAGGTTTCATATGAATTTAAAATTACCTGAAGATACTATAACAATGGAAAATATTCAGCAGATATATGATTATGTGTTTGCTCCTTATGTAAAACAATTAAAATTGTCTTTTTTAAGTATTGAAGAAGGAAAGGTTGTCGCAAGATTAGAAAATTCTAAAGATTATCAATTTGTTACAGGTGCTTTATCTGGACAAATTTTGATGTCAGTAATTGATACAGTTATGTCTATTGCAATGAATACGTCAACCAAATCTCAAAGATGAACACTTTCTCAAAACAATAATTTTATAAGACCAGCTTTTGGAGATTATTTTATAATTGAAAGTGAGGTTCAAAGGTTTGGTAGCACAATAGCAATTGGTGAAACAAAAATTTATTCAGAAGAGAGTAGAGATATTCTGTGTCATGCTATATCGACATATCCATTAAAATAATATGATAATCAAATATAGGTGTTCTAAAGTCCTCTTAATAAGAGGATAAAAAACTCCCAGAAAACCTACACTTTTGAATCACAAAAAATGATGTTCTAAAGGAGTTACTTTGGAACACCATTTATCATTACAAGATTTCAGTGATAATATTAATTTCAAGGTTTTTTTGATAAAGCGCTAGCGTAAACTTTTTTTATTTGATTTTCTAAATATTTACTAAGATCTTTTCTGCTAGAAAAATCTTTTGCATTCACTTTGTCTAAATATATTAATCTTGCTTTTATAGATCTTAAATGTGCTAATACTGACAGGTGAGGTTCAAGATCCATATTACCATACCATGCTATTAAAGGTCTTAACCATCTATTAATTGGTATTCCATTTAAGTCTGAATAAACTATAACTATTGGCTGAATGATAAAATTTTGACCTTCTACAGAAGAAAAAGAGCTTGATTTGAAGTCTAATACTCTGTTCCCATCAGATGTTGTTCCCTCAGGAAAAATAAATATTTTCTCATCAGATGATAATGATTTAAAAATATTATTTTTTTGATAAAGGCTGTCAGACCTATTTCTACTTATAAATATTGTTCTACCTAATTTAGCTAAAAATCCAAATAATGGCCAATTCTCCACTTCAGATTTTGCGACAAATCTTACTGGGTATATAGAGCCTAATATAGGTATGTCTAAATATGATAGATGATTACTGATATATAGATTACAATCATTTGATATATTTATTTCACCTTCTAATTCAATACGGACAGATAAAAGCCATATAAGTAATTTATGAAAAATAACAGGTAACCATTTTCCAAAAAGGGGAATTATTTTTCCCAAAAGGAACGTCATAATTATAAGAAGAATAGAAAATGATACAAAAACAATTAACTTTAGAATAAAAATGAAATTGTCTAAAAATGATAGAGTGTCTATTGGACTATAATATGTATTTTGCTTAACTGTCACAATCAATCACTTTAATTTAAGAATTTATTCTTGTATTTTTCATCTATGTTCTCTGTTTGGACAACCACACAAAGGTCAATTGTATTGAAATCATAATCGACAAAAAAACTGTCACTTATTCTCCCCCCAACTCTGAGATATCCTTTTATAAGTGGAGGTAATTTTGCAAAAGTTCTTAAATCACTCTCATTAAAATGATTTTTATAAAGAACTGGATAATTGTTATTGTCTAAACTTTTAACTGACATCTCGTCTGGTAGAGAAAAATTACTTCTTAAATAAGAAAATTCCCTTGAAAATTTTTGAACGTCTGTTCCTGGAAAACTTGCACATCCAAATAATATATTTATGTCATATAACTTAATATATTCAGCAATCGCCTTCCAAAGAAAATTCATTGTAGTTCCATTTCTGTAATCTTTATGAACACAAGATCTTCCTAATTCTAATATTTGTGGATGATTGTATGAATTAAGTATATTGGTAAGGTCAAACTCTGATGATGTATAAAACCCTCCAAAATGTGAAGCTACGTCACCACGTATCAATCTATACGTACCTACAATTTTGTTTTTAATTCCTTTTCTCTTCTTATCTATTACAATTAAGTGATCAGCGAATTTATCAATTTTGTCATAATCTAATCTCATCATCTTTTTTGGAAATGTTGGCCTAGCTTTTTTTTCTTTATAAAAAACAGAGTATCTTAGAGCTTGGGCTTTCTTTAGCTCTGATTTGGTATCTACTAGTTTAATGATGAAGTCTCCAAATTCAATTTTTGGAAATATTTTATTTTTTATTAATGGTTTTATTTGAAAAATTTTATTTTTAAAAAGAAAATTTATATTTTGATCGTTTGACAACTTAAAATTTAAATTTTCACGCACCTTTTCAAGTAACATTTTTATACCTATAAAATTAATTAAATAGTTAATATCATAACTAATTATTAAATTTATTTTACATTTGTATTAAGGTATTTTTACATTTGTATTAAGATATTTTTACATTCTTATAGTGAGATTGGTTTTAATGTAAAGATTTGAATTAAGAGTTCATGTAGAAAAAATAATAATGAGAGAGCAAAAACAAATGTATGTTTTTTTTCATCTTTTTTTTAATTATCCGATTATTAACGATTTACTGAAAAAAGCTGATTATTGTCGGATTGTTGTTTAACAATTTTATAGTTATCAATCATATCCTTCAAAGACTTCCTACATAATGATGATATTGATATCATTTCTTCCGAAGCTATCTTCTGGGTTTCTTCATATAATTCTACTGGTGCATGAAACACCATAACTGCTCTTATTTTACTCATATAAATTTTTCCTATTCATTTTAATAAGTCTTTTTTCAAGACTTTCTCGTAAGATTCCACAAGTTGTCATGTATTTAAACAACCTGGGCTTATCTAATTGTTCACAGATTTTGTTCCATGAATAATCTTCAATTTTTGTATCACTTTTAGGATTCAAATTTTTAAATTTTTTCTTTTTCTTTGTAGGTGTAATTGTCTTTTTTGTAGGTTGGATTGTATGTAATTTTTTATATTCTTTATCTAATGGTTTATCTAAATCATCAGATTTTACAATTTTTAAACCATTATTAACTGGATAATGAAATGTTGAATCGTTGTATAAAGAAGTCCCAGTAAATCTAGCATAATTTGTATCAATAGTTGATTTGTTATTTCTAACTTTTTGTAATGCAGATTTCATATAATCATCATCTTTTGATGATTGAAAATTTCTAAAATAATTATTGGTTTTATCTATGTTAGATAAATCCATTTGTGATTTTTGTTGTTTCTGTAATTTAGATTTTTCTTTTAATCTTTGTGAAACATCTCTTGATATAATAACCATGATAATCCTTTGTTTATTATTATTTATACAACTCTCTTAATATCCAAATAATCCATATATTCATTAGGGTAAGGATGATTACCTAGTTTTATATATTCTTGCATAAGCTGATTTTTGTAATAGTCTAGAAATCCAGAATCTATTATGAATTGTGTAAACCAATGTTCTGGATCTCGATTTCTAAAATCTTCTAAAAATTGTTTTATAGATTCAATTCTATTGTTAGTAATTTGTTTCATTTTCTTCTCTCTCTTTCTTTGTCTACATGACTACCTATATTCTTGAGGAAGTAATTTCAGACATACCAAACCAATCACTTGGTTTGGCATCTTGAGTCTAGTAACCCCAAGACATATTGTATCAGAAAAACCTAATCGAATAGGTAGGGTAGGAAGCACCTGATTATCCCTTTACAATCTACCATTGTAATTTTCGGTAAGAACTTAGTGCAGATACAATTACAGTCTAAATTCTTTGAGGGTTATTTCTCCCTCGTCTTACTGAAAATCTTTATTCCCCATTTCAGCTTGGGTGATGGTCATAATATATTAAAAAATCACTTCACTAGATTTGAAGAACTTTTTCACACTCGGTTTTGGACACCACCCTAGAAAATATAAAAGGAGTCTGTTTCTACTTTCTTATACTTATTTATACATTTTGATTCTTTAACAATTCACATATTGAAAAAAACTATTCACATACAAAATTCGTAGTCATGTAGTCATTAAAAATGTGGGAAGAATTATGGTGAACGCGAGAGGATTCGAACCTCTGACCTACTGCTTAGAAGGCAGTTGCTCTATCCAGCTGAGCTACGCGTCCACAAATAAATATTTTTTATTACTTAAAAATAATTAAGTCAAAACAAATGTTGTAAAAATTTAGTAATAAAAAATTTTTTGCATGCATGTCATTGGTTCTGGTATCTTACTTAAATCTTCTGTTCCCAATCCTACACTTAATACTATGGATGATAATTTTGAAGTAACTTTATCGAAAGTCCATGCAAAATCTGTTGTTGTAAAGAAATACTTATCTTCCCAAATGACATAAGCCCCTTGTTTTTCAGCTAATAAATTTCCAATTAATAAAAATTTACCATTTATTCTTCTATAAACTTTGGGAATGTCCATGTCTTTCGATCTATCAAACAAAAATTCAAACTTATTATTTAAATCACTACAATCGAATCCAGCGGATGGAAGATGTGCATCACTAGCTATCGTTTTAAATGGAAATAAAAAAATAAAAAGGATTACATAAATAATTTTTTTTTTAAAAATCACAGCCGATCTTACTTTCTGATTAATTTTTTAATAGAATCGTTATAAACTTACCTAAATTTTAAGTTAACATAAGAAATTTATTATGTCATTTTTTATAGATCACGTGGTAATAACTGTATTTGATATAAACAAATCAGTACATTTTTATTCAAACATTTTAGGAATGGAATTACAGGAATTTTTATCATCCACAGATAATTCAAAAAGAAAATCTCTTAAATTTGGTAGACAAAAAATAAATCTACATGAAGTTTCTAAACCATTTAAACCTCATGCAAACAAACCACTCCCAGGTACAATGGATATTTGCTTTATAAGTGAAATAAACGTTAATGAATGGATAAAAATTTTTGATAATTTTGACATTAAAATTGAGGTTGGACCGGTTCAAAAAACTGGTGCTAATGGCCCAATAAGATCTATATATGTTAGAGACCCTGATAAAAATTTAATTGAAATATCTAATCAAATTTAACAAGAAATTTTAAATGATTTGGATTAACTCAGTCAATTCTCTTGTTCGTTGAACTTTATTTTCCCATTTTTTATCAAAATTTTTTATTAGAATTTTTAAATTCTTTGAATTAATGGCTTTTTCTGCATTCTTAATATTTTCGAATTCGTATATGGCAAGATGGAAATTTGTATTTTTTATCCAACCTCTTTTTGCATTTTTAGCCTTAAATGCTTTCATTGCTTCACTGAGATGTTCGTTTGCATACCAATTCTCAAACTCTTTTTTATCTACAAGTGTAGTATCTGATTTTACTATTATGTAACAAGTCATTTGAAACTCACACATATGTTATTGAAAATATTAATTATTAAAGTATGTTGAAAATAAAGTTATTGACAATAGTACATAATAAATTTTTTAATAGTAATTATTGTTAGAGGTTTTTGTTTATGCATTTTAAAATATTTGGTAAGCAAGTTAAAGTAGGCGAAACTTTTTCCAAATATTCTCAGTCAATTCTCATTCAAGTAGTTAATAAGTATTTCCCAAATGCTGTTTCTTCAATTGTAAGTCTTTCAAAAAAAAATAAAATTTTTTACATTATTATAGTACTTCATATTACAAAAAAAATGGAATTTACAGCTCAATCAAGCGGTGAAACTGCAAAATTAGCATTTGATTCCACATTAGAAAAACTTTCCAAACAACTAAGGCGATACAAAAGAAAAATTAAAAATTATAAACAAAACGAAAATTCACATAAATCAAATGTATTAGATGCACAGTTTCAAATAATAAATGAACCATTATCAAGTAATTTTAAAAAAGAAGAAAATCATAATAATGAACCTCTAATTTTTGCAGAATTAAATACAGAGATTGAAGAATTAACAGTTATTGATGCTCTTGAAAAAATGAAATTGGGAAATATATCGGCACTAATGTTCAGAAATAAAAAGCATAGTGGACTAAATATGATTTACAAAAGAGAAGATGGCTTAATTGGGTGGGTAGATCCAAGGGGAAATAGAGATTTAGCTAAAGTTTAATATTTATTTAATTGTTCCAATCTACTATCTCTTCTGCACATAAATCTGTAATATTCATACTTATAAGTTTGTTTTCTATAATAATTTTGATGTTCTTCTCTAACTGGATAAAATTTGGTTTCTTTTTCAACTGGCACAATTGATGATTTTGGTGCTAGAGATAATATGATTTTTTTCTCCATATCATTTTTATAATAAATTGCTGGTGTATATGATCTACCCCTATCACAAAATTGCCCATCATTGTCTTCATAATCTATTGTCTTAAATACATGAGTTACAAGCTCTTTAAATGTAATTTTTTTAGGATCGTATATTACTAATGCAGCCTCACGATGATCTCCCCACTGACCAGGTATATATTTTGGATCTTTAGTTGTGCCTGCAGTGAAGCCACTTATTACATCAGACACGCCATCAAGTTTTTCTGTATCAGCTTCAGTACACCAAAAGCAACCACCAGAATAAACGAAAGTATCTGAGTTGGAAGCATAGTTAAAATAAGTAAAAATGTTTAAAATAAGAAATAAATTAAGAAGTATTTTTTTGAATGAATTTTGCATTGTAGTACTTTGTGATTGATTTGAATTAATATTTGGTTCTTTTTTTTTGAAAAACAATGACTATCATATAAATATTTTTAAATAGAATAAGAGCTTTTATTAATTATGGAAAAATTTGTTTCAGTTACAAACCCAACAGTAATAGAAAACCTAAAATTACAAATTTCTAATAGTAGAATTATAGATTGGGCAAAGGATTTTAATAAAGATGCAGGCATTAGTTATAATAGACTTGCCCATATTTTAGATTATTGGGAAAATAAATTTTCATGGGAAAAATCTGAGAGAGAACTAAATTCTTTTGATCAATTTTATTTCATTGATAAGGATACAAAAACTCATTTTTTACATTTAAAATCGCCTGAGAATAACGCATTACCATTGTTACTTATACATGGTTGGCCGGGATCAATATTTGAATTTTTTGATCTTATCCCTTTATTGACAAATCCAAACGAAAATAATTTGTCAGGAAGTCAACCTTTTGATCTTGTGATTCCATCATTACCAAATGTTGGATTTTCTTTCTCTAAAAAACAAAAACCAATGGATCTTGTAGAAATCTCTAATCATTTTGTGAAACTTATGAATTGTTTAGGCTATAGAAATTATTTTATCCAAGGTGGAGATTTAGGTTCTTTTATTGCATCTATTATGTCTAATAAGGATCCAGATTCCATAAGAGGTATACACTTAAATATGTTGCCAATCCCAAGAGGGTTGGACAAGTCACCTGAAAACAAAGCAGAAGAAATGTATTATCTTAAGCTTAAAAAATTTATTTTATACGAAACTGGATACCAACAACTACAAGGTACTAAGCCATTTACTCTTGCTCATGCATTAAATGCATCACCAGTATCATTATGTGCATATATAAGTGAAAAATTTTATACTTGGACAGATCATGATGGTGATTTATTTTCTAAAATTAGCATAGATAAGTTGTTAGCTAATATAACTTTATATTGGATAACAGGATGTATAGGCGCTTCATTCTGGCCATATTATGCTAGACACAGATCAGATTGGCCTATTAGTAAAAAAGAGCCAATTAAAACTCCTATGGGTTATAGTGAGTTTCCAAAAGAATTATTTTCTCCACCAATCAGCTTGGCGTCTCAGTTTTATAAAAATATCAAAGATTGGTCTTCTCATAGTTCGGGAGGACATTTTGCTGCAATGGAAAAACCAAAAACATTAGCAAAAGACATAAATAAATTTGTTAAAGAGATTTTGTAATTTCTTACTTTTGCTTGTAGTCTATATTGAATTTACATTAATCATAATTGGTAATTCAAAATGCATTTAGAGTTTCTAACAGAAAAATTTCTCTTAAAAGAGCATAATTTCAATTCACCTGTAATTGTAACAGGTTCAGGTGGTTGTATAGGCAGTTGGATATTATCTATTCTTCACAGATCTGGTATACCTTGCGTGGGTATAGACTTATCTAACAAAAAGGATCGTTTAGAGCTTATACTTGGAAAAGAGGCTGCTGAGATAAAATGGGAAGCATGTGATATTACAAATTTTAGTATTTTAAAAAATATCATTATTAATTATAAACCCAGTGCAATTATTCATCTCGCAGGACTACAAGTTCCATTCTGTGCTGCCGACCCTGCTTTAGGTGCACGTGTAAATGTTGAGGGAACAATAAATATTCTTCAAATTGCAAAAGAAATAAAATTAAAAAGAACAGTTTATGCTTCGTCGGTAGCCTCATTAGCTATGCCACCAAAAGGACCATGGAAAGAAACTTTGTATGGTGCTTATAAGTTAGCTAATGAGCACACTGCGTATGTTTACTGGGCTGATTGGGAAGTGCCTTCAATTGGTATTAGGCCAAATATTGTTTATGGTCTGGCAAGAGATCAGGGTATGAGTTCCAAAAATACTTTGGCAATTCAAGCAGCTGTCTTAAATAAAGAATATGAAATACCTTTTAATGGGAAATATAGTTGGTTATACGTTGGAGAAGCAGCTTCAGCCTTTATTAGTGCAATAAGTGAGGATATGTCAGATGCAAAAGTATTTAATCTTAATGGTAGCTGTGAAACTATAGAATATGGAGTATCCCTATTAAAACAACTTAAACCAAATGCTAAAGTAAGATATATTGATAAACCATTTCCATTTCCACCCGACCTGGATGACAGTCCATTACGGACTTATGTAGGAAATTATCCATCTATAACAGTAAAAGAGGGTGTTGAAAATACTTTCAAGGCATTTGATATCTTAAAATCAAAGGGGCTTTGCCCACCTCTATCTTTATAATATAAACTTACAACTGAGCTTATGAAAAACAACATAGATATTATATTAAAAGGCTCTGTCTTTAAAATGGTCTGTAAGCTATCTTTAACTAATTTTTTAGGCGTTTCTTCAATGCCAATAATTATTTTCATGGATGCTTTTTTTATATCTAAGTTAGGAAATATAGAATTAGCAAGTTTAGCGTTAGTTTTTCCATTTTTAACTGTAATGCAAATGATGTCAGCTGGTGCTATAGGGGGGGCTACAACTTCATCAATATCGAGACATTTGGGTAAAAGTAATATCTCCGGGGCTAATTCAGCTGCATGGCATGCAATCATTATTGCAATAGTTCTTTCTCTAATTTATTCGATGTTTTTTTTATTCTTTCCAGATTATATTTTTATAAAGATGGGGGCTAAAGGTGATGTTTTAGAAAATGCTATATGGTACGCACAGGTCAGTTTTGGAGGTGCTATTTTTATATGGTTGGTCTATATTCTTTCAGCAATCTTCAGAGCAATTGGTGATGTTATTACACCTGCAATCATTCAAATTATTGGTTGTTTTTTTCAAATCATCTTTGCAGGAACATTGACTCTAGGGTGGTTTGGTTTTTCAAGTATTGGGATTATAGGGCCTGCAGTAGCTATGGTGATTAGCCATTTTATAATGGCGTTATATTTAATGTTTAATTTACTACTTAAACAAAAAATTATCAAACTAACTCCATGTTCAATTAGTTTACGTTCTTTTAAAGATATTATGAAAGTTGGTGGTGGAGGATTAATTAATAGTATAACGATTGCTGGGACTGTTGCTGTTGTTACCGCCGCTGTAAGCAAACATGGTGTTGAGGCTCTTGCAGGATACGGCTTAGGAAGTAGATTAGAAATAATTATCACACCGCTTGTATTTGGAATTGGTTCAGTGCTAACCGCATCAGTTGGAATAAATGTTGGTGCACAACAATTACCTAGAGCAAAAATGATAGCATGGACAGGTGCATTTATCTCTTTTTGTGTCGTTGGATTATTAGGTGCAACTGTAACTATTTTCCCAGATGTTTGGTTAAATAATTTTGAGTCAAGCACCCTAATTAGAGATTATGCAACCTCATATTTGATAATTGTTGCTCCTTTTTACTGTTTTTTTGCTGCAGGGCAAACTTTGTATTTTGCAAGTCAAGGCCTAGGAAAGATATTTTATCCTGTAATTGTAGGTATAATTAGATTATTATCAGTTTCAATTATATGTTATTATGTAACTTTTTATGACTTATCATTAAACTTTGTTTTTTATGGTGTTAGCTTTGGTCTTTTAGCTACAGGATTAGGCTTATGGATGTGCATGTTAGGTCCAGATTGGAAAAAACAAATTTGACATATTTATGGATTTTTTGACTATCCAAAAAAAGACATGGAATACATCGCTATATTCAACACACAAAAGAATAAAAAAATACCAACAACAACTTTCATGATTTTTTATTAACACAAAATAAAATTAAAGTGAAATGATGAGTTGAAAGAATACAATAAATAATAAGGCTTTTTGAAACTCGATAATTTAACACAATACTTTTCTTGACTAAGTATGGTTAAAATATGAAATTAACTTAATTAAAAAATTTTAAGAGTTTAATAATGGAAAATCCATCAGCTATTTTATATTTAATCATAGGTATTGGTTGCTTATATTTATACAGAATATTAAAAAAAAAGTGGAATATTCAAACTAGCTCAAAATCAAGTTTGTATAAAATGCTTTTTAAAAATCTTAATGACAAGAATAAATGAAAATTTATGTTTTTTATGGAGTTATTCCTTAATGGAAGCTGCAGAATTAATTTGGAATAGTTGGGAAAATGGTAAAAAAATAGAAACTTTACCAGATAGCATTATGCCTTATTCTCGAAATGAAGCTTACAAAATTCAAGAACAGATTGAAGTTTTAAGTAAAAACACAATTGTAGGTTGGAAAATAGCAGCTACTAGTAAAGATGGTCAAAATCATATAGGTGTGTCAGGTCCTTTAGCAGGAAGAATTTTTAAAGAAAAAGTAACTAATCCAAATAGTACGATAGCATTAGGATATAATAAGATGGCAGTTGCTGAACCAGAATTTGCATTTAAGATTGGTTCATTAATTAAACCTAACAAAACTTTATTTAGTGTAGAAGAGGTTATGGAATTAGTTGATACTTTACATATAGCTATTGAATTTCCTGATTCTAGATTCAATAACTTCTCATCAGTTGGCGAACTTAATCTCATAGCTGATAACGCATGTGCTGATCAATTTGTTATTTCTTTACCAATTGAGAAAGATTGGAAAAATATTGATTTTTCTAATTTCAAACTTTCAATATCAAATTCAAAATTCTCATATCAAGGGATTGGATCAAATGTTTTGGGTGATCCAAGGGTTGCATTAACCTGGCTGGTAAATGAATTATCTAAAAATAATATTGTGCTTGAAAAAGATATGATAATATCCACAGGAACATGTTCTAAACCCATACCAATTGAAGCAGGAGATATTGTTAATGCTAATTTTGGTGAATTAGGTGAAATTAGTGTTAATTTAATATGATAAAAACTTTCACAATTTTTTTTATATTATTTGTAATATTATGGTTATTTAAAAATAAATTACCACACATCAAAAACAAGTTAAAAACTTTACTAAGCAACCCATTTTTTAGATCTATAGCTTTAAGAGGATTACTTCGTATAGTAAGGTTGTTGATTTTTAAAAGATGATCATTTTAAATTATCATAAAACTTTAAAAAATATGGGAAAAAATTGTTTACAATTATGCTAACTCCTTTTTTGTTGGGATGTATCATATCTTTTTGGTTTAATTTAGGTTTTAGAACTACATCTTTTAAAAAGAATGGGTAAAAAGCTGTTTCATATTTTTTTGATAACTTAGGATAAATTTCGTTAAACTCATTTACATATCTTTCTCCTAAATTATTAGGCGCTTTCATACCAATTAACATTGTTGGAATTTTTTTTTCTTTTAAATAACCTAAAATTTTTTCAATATTTTGACTTGTATAACTTGGATCAATTCCTCTTAATGCATCATTAGCCCCAATCAGAATTATTACACCGTCATATTTATCTTCAAGAACCCATTTATATCTATTTAATAAGCCTGTAGACGTTTCTCCTGAAACACCACTATTGAAGAAAGTTACATTGTTTATTTTGTTTTCTAATGTTTTTTGATTTAATTGACTTACAAAGTTATCTTCATTAATTAATCCATAACCTGCAATTAAACTATCTCCAAAAATAATAATTTTTGTTGTTTTTGAGTATGCAAGTTCTATAAAAGAAAATACAAACATTAATGTATAAAATAATCTTAATATAAATTTCATCATTTTATTTAACCTGATTAATTTTTTTAAGAAAGATTATTTTTTCAAAATCAAAAGACTTTTTGAATGATATTTAAAATGAAGAATGAAAATAAAAAAAATCTTATTGAATTAGAAAATATTCATGTAGATCTTAATAGCTCATTTGAAACAATAAATGTCCTAAAAGGAATTAATCTAAAAATCTTTAAAAATGAAAGTGTTGGTATAATTGGGGAAAGTGGAGCAGGAAAATCTACTTTAATTATGTGCATTGCTGGGTTGGAATTGATATCTAAGGGAAAAATTCTTTTCAACAAATTACCTATACATAATCTTAAAGAAGATGATTTGGCTTTATATAGATCAAAAAATATTGGTATAATTTTTCAATCATTCAACCTTTTACCTTCAATGACAGCTCTTGAAAATGTCAATCTACCAATTGAGATATCAGGTAATTTTAAAAATAATACAATGGCAATTGAGTTATTAACTGCAGTAGGGTTGAAAAATAGAATTTTTCATTACCCCCATCAACTATCTGGTGGAGAACAACAAAGGGTCGCTATAGCAAGATCGTTAATATCAAATCCTGAAATTTTAATTGCTGACGAGCCAACTGGGAATTTAGATAAAAAAAATAGTGAAGATGTGATTAAGTTACTTTTCAAATTAAAAAAAGATTTTGGGTCTACATTAATTTTGGTTACTCATGATACGTCTGTGGCGAAATTGTGCGATAGAATTATAAAATTAGATAATGGCTTAATAGTGAAATAAATAACCAGAATGTTTATAGAAACTTTTAAAAACTTAACTTTATCTTTTAGAGAATTACGTGGATCATTCAATGAATTTAAAATTGTTGTTGCTTCGATATTTTTAGGGGTATTTATTATCTCAGCTGTAGGTAGTATTTCTGAAAATCTTAAATCTGAAATCAAGAATAAAAGAGTAAAGATGTTGGGTGGTAATTTTGAATTATCAACTACTTATCAAGAATTTCCAAATAATATTAAAAGTTGGTTAGAAAATAATGGAAAGACCACTCATTTAATTGAGTTAAGAACAATGCTTTCTTATAACTCTCAATCTTTACTAAAGCGTCGGATTGTAGAATTAAAAGCCGTAGAAAATAACTACCCCTTAGTTGGGAAAGTTATAATATCTCCTTATCAGAAAGTTAAATTGTCTTTACTAACTAAAAAAAATGAAAAAAAGATCTTAATTGATAAATCTTTAAAAGATCAACTTGGCATTGACGTTGGGGATTTCGTTTATTTAGGTAAATCTAAATTTAAAATTAATGGGATAATAGAAAAAGAACCGGATCGAATGTTTTCTTTTGCTACGTTTGGACCAAGAGTTTTACTGTCTATAGATGCCTTAAAAGAGACAGGTCTGATAAAAGATGGATCACTAATTAAATACAAAACAAAATTTATTCCAAATAATAAAAATAAAATTAACCTAGCATTTTTAAATGATTTAGTAAAAGGGACGAATGTTTCTATAAGGAGTATTGAAAATACTACAAATAATTTTAATAATTTTGTTGATAGAACCTCAATATTCATTTCCTTAGTTGGCTTGATAACACTTTTGATTTCTGGTGTAGGAATTTCGAACGGAGTTAAAGGTTACATAATTAAGAAAACTAAAAATATAGCTATAATGAAATCATTAGGGGCAAAAAATTCAAAAGTATTAAATATATATCTTAATCAAATTCTGATAATTTTTTTAGTAAGTATTATTCCTGCCATAATGCTGGGAGTATCTATTCCATATTTTTTTTCATCAATTATAAGTCAGGAACTTTTCAATACATTTGAACCATCAATTTTTTTGCAACCAATTTTAACTAGTTTGTTATACGGATTAATTACATGTATTTTATTCACTATTTTACCTCTTTTAAAAACTTATAAAATTAAGCCAATAGAGTTAATACGAAATTCATCTGAAAACTCATTGAATGAAACAACTTACAAAATAAAAGGTATAATATTTATTTTAATATCTATTTTGTGTGTTTTAACAATGAATTTAATAAATGATAAAAAATTATCATTTTATATTTTGATATCAATGACAGTATCATTTGTTCTTATTTATGGACTTACAAATTTAAAATTTTATATTTTATCAAAAATTAAATTTAAATTAGGAACAACATTTGAATATATCAGAAAAACAATTACTAAAAGTAATTCATTTGCAAGATCAATAGTAATTTCTTTTAGTATAGGATTATCACTTTTAATTACCTTAAATATACTTGAATCAAGTCTTGATAAAAGAATTACTGCTGCAATAAATCAGCAAGCTCCTAGCCACTTTTTAATTGATATACAGCCTCAGCAAATCGAAAAAATTAAAACCACAGCATTATCAATTTTAGGTAATAATAATTTCAATTCACAACCTATGTTAAGAGGGCGCATTACTGAACTAAATAACCAATCAGTTCAAGGTCTAAAAGTAGATAAAGAAGTTGAATGGGTCTTAAGAAGAGATAGAGCATTTTCTTGGAGTAATAAAATACCTAACAATACTAAATTAATTTCTGGTGAATGGTGGCCTGAAAACTATGATGGGCGTCTTTTAGTCTCAATTGGTGATAAAATTGCAAAAGGTTTGAATTTAAAGATTGGAGATAAAATTAAATTTAATATTCTTGGGAGAAACTTTGAGGCCCAAATTTTCAATACAAGGGAAATTATTTGGGAGAATATGGATATAAATTTTATATTTATATTGAGTAATAGTAATATTGAAAACGCTCCTCATTCATGGATTGCAACAACAAAAAATATTGGACAAAATTTAAATAATAGTTTTGTTGAAAAAATAGTTTCTGAATTTTCAAATATTTCCTCTATTTCTATTGAAGAAAGTTATAAAGCTATAAAGTCTATTTTAAATTTATTAATAATTATTATCAATTCTATAGCATTAGTAACTCTTTTTTCTGGAATAATTGTCTTAGCAGGTATAATTGATGTAGGTAAAAAAGATAAATTATATGAAGTTGCCATTTTAAAAATACTTGGTGCCACCCCAAAAAGAGTTGCGTATCTTTGGTTTAAAGAATACTTCATAATAGGATTAATTTCGTCAGTCATTTCTCTAATTATTGGTTTTTTAGTAAGTTATGTATTGCTAAATTATATATTCAATATTGAAATATATTTTGATGTTAAAATGATTTTTGTTTTGTCTTTATTAGTCCCATTTTTAGTTACCACATTTAGTTTATTAAGAATGATTAGTTTGATTATGACAAAGCCTTTAGTTGTTTTGAGGTCTTATTTCTAAAAACCTTCTATATTATTTTATTAATTAGATTCTTGTAATTTTGTATTTATTAATTAGCATTATCATATAAATCTTTTATGGCAAGGGGGTGTCATGGCAGAGTTTAAGATCAAATCACTTTCAAACGTAATGGGAGCTGAAATAACTGGCTTAGATTTGAATAATAAATTAAATAATGAAGATAAGCAGAAATTAATCAAAGCGATAACAAATCATTTAGTAATATGCATTAAAAATCAAAATCTTAGTGCGACCAAATTGGTAGAGATTTCAAAGATATTTGGAACTCCAAAAAAATATTTTGTTAAAGATGAAACCATTAAAAATATTCCTGAGGTGATAGTTGTTACAAATAGAACTAAAGACAACAAACCTGCAGTATATGCAAGTCATTGGCATACTGACGATTCTTACAGAGATAAACCAGCAACTTTAACATTTATATATCCAGAAGTTCTTCCAGAAAACGGAGGTGGAACAGATTTTATAAATTGTTATTCTGTTTACAATGATCTTCCTTCTCAAATAAAAAATAAAATATCAACCTCTCGAGCAATCCACAAATGGCAAAGTAGACGTAATGTTTCAAAAGTTGCACAGCTATCAAAAGAACAAGAACTAGAAACACCTCCTGTTGATCATCCATTAATTAGAACACATCCTATGTCTAACAAAAAATCAGTTTATATTAATCCTAATAGGATTGATTATATTGAAGGTTTAAATGAAATAGAAAGTGATGTTTTGTTAGATGAGCTATATGAGTTTTCATTTCAAGAAAAATATCAATATAGTCATAATTATGAAAAAGGTGATTTGGTAATTTGGGACAACCGTTGCACTATGCATAAAGCGAATTCAGATTATGATACAAGTCAATTAAGAGTTATGCATAGAGTTATGCTTGAAGGTGAAAAGGTTTTTTAATAGCTTTTTTAATACTAAAAATAACTTAGCAAGTATGAGGTATATAAATTGTTATCCAAATTACAGATAGAGCAATACGAAAATGATGGTTATGTTATTCCAGATTTCAAAATGCCAAAGGATGAACTTAACAAAATTGAAGAAAGACATAATGAATTATTAAGAAAATACCCACAATTTAAAAATTATTGTCCTGCAATCTTACATTACGATGAAAGTTTTTTTGAATTTTGCAAAAATGAAATTATTTTGAATTATGTTGAACAAATTTTAGGTTCTGATTTTGCTTTATGGAATTCAAGTTTTTTTGCTAAACCTGCAATTAACGGTCACGCAACACCATGGCATCAAGATGGACAATATTGGCCAATAAGACCTTTAGCAACATGTACTGTATGGTTGGCAATTGATGACGCAAACGTTGAAAATGGATGTTTGCGTTTTATTAAAGGTTCACATAAAGAGAAAAAACTTAAAAGTCATAATATTAATGATAATAAAAATTTAACCTTAAATCAGGAACTTGATGAAAGTGAATACAACCAAAAAGATGCAGTTAATTTGATACTTAAAAGAGGACAGA
The DNA here is from genome assembly GCA_902619615.1 of uncultured SAR116 cluster alpha proteobacterium. Taxonomy (GTDB): domain Bacteria; phylum Pseudomonadota; class Alphaproteobacteria; order Puniceispirillales; family Marisalimonadaceae; genus Marisalimonas. The sequence continues at coordinate 52,001 of CACNFD010000005.1, forward strand.
TCTCATTACATGATGTTTATTTAGTGCATGGATCTGAAGCAAACAATTCTTCAATGGCTAGAAGAGCTATTACAATGCGCTTTATGCCAACATCAAGTGTTTTTGATCATCAAATGGTAAAAGATAAAAATTTATTCTCAAAATTAAATGCTAGCAAATATCAAGATAGAAAAATATATCATATGAGAGGTAAAGATACTTCAGGAAAAAATAACCTAACATATATTTAAGAGATAACAAAAAGGGGATTTTATGGATCAAGCTGTAATTTTATCAACTGCTAGAACACCTATTGGGAAAGCGTACAGGGGCGCATTTAATGACACAGACGCTCCTACCCTAGCTAGTTTTTCTATGAAAGCATCAATAGAAAAAGCTGACTTAGATCCTTCTGAAATAGAGGATGTTATTTTAGGAGCTGCTGTTCAGCAGGGAAGTCAAGGATATAATATAGGAAGGCTGTCAGCTGTCTCATCTGGCCTGCCAGTTCATGTTCCGGGTATGAGTGTTGATAGACAATGTGCTTCGGGACTAATGGCTATTGCAATTGGTGCAAAACAAATAGCTTGTAATGAAATGGATGTTGTAGTTGCTGGTGGTGTTGAATCAATCTCATTAGTTCAAAATGAATTTTCTAACAAATATAAATCTCAAGATAAGTTACTAATGAAAAATAAGCCTGACATATATATGAGTATGATTGATACAGCAGAAGTAGTAGCAAAGCGTTATAATATTAGTAGAGATGAACAAGATGAATACGCACTTCAAAGTCAAAAAAGAACTGCTAACGCGCAGAATCAGGGTTTTTTCAATGAAGAAATCATACCTGTTAAAACTCTAAAGCTATTGAAAAATGCAGAAAATAATCAAACATCTTATGAAGAAGTAGAAATAACTAAAGATGAATGTAACAGACCTAGCACTGATATCGAGGGTCTAAGAAATTTGAAACCAGTTATGGGTGAGAAGTCATTTATAACTGCAGGAAATGCAAGCCAATTATCAGACGGATCGTCATCATCTGTATTGATGTCTGTGAAACTTGCTGAGAAGAGAAATTTAAATCCGATTGGTATATGTCATGGGGTGGCTGTTGCTGGATGTGAACCAGATGAGATGGGAATAGGTCCAGTTTATGCTATACCAAAATTATTAAAGCAAAATAATTTAAAAATGGATGATATAGGATTATGGGAACTAAATGAAGCTTTTGCAGTTCAGGTAATTTATTGTAGGGATAAATTAGGAATTCCAAATGAAATCTTAAATGTTAATGGAGGTTCTATATCTATTGGTCATCCATATGGAATGAGTGGAGCAAGGTTGGTTGGCCATGCATTAATGGAAGGCAAAAGAAGAAAAATCAAATATGCTGTTGTAACAATGTGTATTGGAGGAGGACAAGGCGCAGCTGGTTTATTTGAGGTGTTATAAAATTATAATTAATATGAGGTTTTTATGTTTAAAATTTCAAATAAAGTTAGAAGACTAACTAGTGAAGAAAAAGAAAGATATCTCAAAGATGGGTATTTGACTGGGTTACCAGTTTTTGATGATGAAGCAAAAGATAATTTAAATGATTTGTTTGTTTCTTTGAGTTCTCAATTAAGTAATGACATTGATATAAATCAAACTAATATGTGGCATAAAGCAAGCTTAAAATTTTATAATTTATGTAGAACACCAGCAATCCTTGATTACGTGGAAGATCTATTGGGTCCAAATTTTTTTCAATGGGGAGGTCAATTTTTTCTTAAAGAACCCAAAGATGGGTCCGTAGTCCCTTGGCATCAAGATGCTCAATATTGGCCTTTATCACCAGCTAAATCAGTTACTGTTTGGTTGGCATTATATGATACTGACGAAGAAAATGCTGCTATGAAAGTTGTTAAAGGCAGTCATAAACAAGGAATGTTTAAGCATCATATTAACAAGGCTAGCAATCTTGTTCTTGATCAAGAGGTTTCTAATGATCAAATCAACCAAGATGATATAGTTTCATTAAATTTAAAAGCAGGTGAGATTTCACTACATGATGATGGTTTGCTTCATGGTTCTGAGGCAAATTATTCTAATAGAAGACGCTGTGGTATAACTATGAGGTTTGCACCTGTAAACGTCAAAGCAGATTTATCAATCTGGCCGCATTTTGAAACGCAACTTGCTAGAGGTGTTGATGAATTCAAACATAACCCAACAGCAGAAATTCCAAAAGGTGAAGCTACTCCCATAAAAAAATTTCAATATAGTAGAGAATTCGTGAATCAATGGTAACTAAAAACTATTTATTTTCTATTATCTTTCTAATTTTTATTAATACAATCAGGATGACTACTTACCCAAGCATCAAACTTTATTGCAAAATGTGATGCTGGTAAAACATGCTCCCATTCAATTCTAGAGGCTTTTTCTTTATCTTTTTTTGGTATAAAGCCGCAACTTTTCCAGTTTGGTTTATTAGCAATATATTTACATTGACAATAGAGTGATATTGGATTTTTTTGATAGATTTTCTTTAAATAGATTTTGGATTTTGAAAAGCTTTCAATTTTTTTATTACCCTCGTTTGTTTGAGCAATATTAGATTGAAAATATAAAAAAAACTAATAATAAAAATAAAATTTCTATTCATAATTAAAAACCCACACAAAAAAGTTACAAAAATTTCCATAACAAAAATATGAAAAATAACAATGAGATTAACAATGAAAAAATTAATTATTATTACTTTAACAATCATATTTTCAAATGCAAGCTTGTCTCTTGCTGGACAGTTTAAATCTAGATGGGGTGTTGTTATTGGTGTAAATTCAGTAAATGTTACATCCAACTACTCAGAACCATATACAAGGGTAGTTTGTGAAAAATCCAGACATAGAAACCCTAACAACTTTGCCAACATGGCAGTTGGAGGGTTAATAGGAAGTGTCGTTGGCAATAAACTTAGCGATGTCCATGGAGCAGGTACTATTGGCGCCTTGTTTGGGTCAATGTTAGCTATTGATAACTCATCAAATTATACCTCAGAGACATGTCAAGAGAAGACCTTCTATAGGAATAAAAGAGTTAATCACTTTTCTCATTATAATCTTAGAGTTAGGACAAAAAGAGGAATAATCAATATTCAATCTTCTACACCATACTCTGTGCACGATATTATTTATTTAAACTAGTCAGAATAGGAATTAAAATATGAAAAATAATTATAAAAAATTTATATTAGTAAGTATTACAAGTTTATCTCTTATAAGTTGTAATATTATAGACAATCAACAGAGTGCTTCTATAGAAACAAAATTACAAGATATTAAACTTAGTAATAACATAAGAAATTATAGTGCCTGTATTGAAGATGGAAGAAATTTTGATAGGCTTGCTGCTACTAAGAACGAAGAAGCAGAAAGTTTATATAATAAAAGTGCCAAAATATTAAGTGATTGTGACTTGCTGATTAAAGGCAACTCATACATGATTAACGAAGTTGAGAGGATGCAGAACCTTGCACTTAGTATTCAAAATTATATTAAGGCAGGTAACCTCATTCAGGCATCATTAAATCTAATAGATTACAAAAATACTTTTCAAAAAGATTTGATTTATAAGGATGGCTCAAGTTTTATTGAGAATGTTGAGACCATCTTAAATCATAGTGATCCTAAAACATCAGGGAAATTTGCTCTTACAAATAATAATCGAGTTATAAGATCTGAGTTAAAACGTATTAATTATTGGTCTAAAAACTAAAAGGAATTAAAAATGAAAAAAAATACTATAAAACTACTTTTGGTTATCACCCCAGCTTTATTTGGATCATTTACAGCATCAGCTAATGTAAGTGGAGGGGACTGGAAACCTCAAATTGTTGAGAAAATGTTTGTTTTGCCACCTCAGCATTTAAATAAAGTTTTAAATAATGACTTTAAAAGTTCTGTATTAGCCTCAAATTTGAGAGTTACAGATAATAAAATAAAAAGTAAAATTGATAAAATCAATGAACTTAATTCTTTTTTACCAAACGCTTCAAAAGATGAAACTTTAGAAATCAAACATCAGATTATTCTTAATAAACGAGATTATATCAAGGATATGAATAATCTTATCATAATGAAGAAACAGAAACTTAAGACTAAAAAAGCATTCTTTGAAAAAATAAAAAATAATATCAAATACACAAATAAAAATAAAATAAATCAAAGTGTTTTTTTAAATAATAAAAGTAAAGCTCTAGAAAGAGCGCAGAGACTTGATTTAAAAATCATGGAAAAAACTTCGCTAAATATTAACGAAAAAAGTAAGTACTTTAAACAATATGAAACAAACAAAAACGCAATAGAAAAACTTAAAATAGCGATAAAAAACCATCCAATGAACGAAAAAAGTATACTTTCAAATAACTCTGATAACAAGTTAGAGGCGATTGCCAATTATATATACAACATTGAAACAGAAATTGCTGTTTTAGAAATGAAAGAGCAGATGATGAGTTATATGGCTAAAATTGTAGCTCTAGATGCTATGAATTTAGCCGAAAACGTGTCTGGTATAAATAAAAATTTAGACGGAAGTTTTGTCCCTGGTGAAAATTATAATAATCCAGAAAACGTAATAGATATTTTTACAAAATTATAAGAAAGGAAAAAAAATGTATAAATCAATCGCTAAATTAACTTTATTAATTTCATTTGCGGCTTCCTCATATGCAAACGCAAGCCCAATTGGACCTCTTGAGAGAGAAAGAGCAAAGACATTAAATCTCATTTTAGATAAGACAATTTCAATAGCAGAAAGGAAGAAAAAATTAGAAAAATCAAAAATGAAATTATTAGATTTAGAGAGAATGACAATTAATAATAAACAAATAAATAAAAATCCAGATACCCATACAATAAGGGCTTTTGAGAATTTTGATTTAACTTTCTTGGTACATAACTCATTTGAAAAAAATAAACCATTATCAGTTACGTGGTTTGAAAAAATGGGTTTAACAACAGATAATATAATGACTACCAGGATCTCTAGAAGATGATTAACTATTTATTAATAGGCTTTAACCAATCTTCTCAAGCCATCAGTGTTTTCTTAGGAGGAATAGTTTTAATTCTATTTTTATGTGTAGGTTATTCAGATGCCAACCCCTCTTTCATTTTTGAATGGTTAGTATCGACTTTAGGATATAGCTTTTTAATCATAACGACTTTCCTAACTTTTATTGCTATTATAAGTATTATAAATATTAGTAATTATAAAAATATAAGAAGAAAATTTTGGTTTGAAACAGGTTTGCAAGTATCTAATTTGATTTCTACCTTAGCTTTAACTTACACTCTTCTAGGAATAAGTCTCGGTATTGGTGAGTTATCATCATCTAAATTAGATATTGATACAATCAATCAAACTATTTCTAAATTAACTCAACAATTTAGCATGGCTTTCATGACTTCGGTAATAGGTTTACCTTTGTCAGGTTTGTTTAGAAGTCTTTTAATTATAATTTATGAACATTTCACTGTTCAATCCCTTAAATCATCCTCAAAATTATTAAGCAAATAGGTGAAAAAATGAAATTTTTAATATTTAATGTAATTGTATTGTGCTCTCTTGGTTATTTATTAAGCTCTAAGCCTAACGAAAATTTTAATCAATGGTTTTCAAATACAAAAGATAAAATTACTAACATATCTAAAGAAGAAGTAGTTAAAACCATTAAAAAAGCCACTTCAAGTAATAAATCAATAGATGATAATCAAATAACAAAAACTTCTGATGAAATTAAAGAATTAAATACTGATAGCAAACTCAATTCAAATAAAAAAAATTCTAATGAAGTTAAGGTTCAGGAAAATTCAAAAATAGCTAATTTAGATATTAAAAAAGAAATTGAACAAAAAACAAACGATAATGAGATTAAGAAAATTATAAATGATATTTTAGAAGCTAAAAATAAAAATTCATTTAAAGAAAAAGTTGAAATTGATAATGGTGAAACTTATAAACAAGAAAAAATAAACCAGAAAGTAGAAATTTCTGAAGAAAAGTTTATGTCTCTAGATGAAAGGGAGAATGCTCTTGCTCAGTTAATAATTGATATGGAATTACTTCACATTAAAACCTTGAAATAATGAAGAATACCGGCCGAATAACTATTTATATTAATATCACTGCATCAATTTTATTTGTCTTGTATTTTGTTTTAATTTTAATCAAACCAAATAATGATAAAAAAGTAGAAATAGAAAATAAAAATAAAGTATTACAACACATTAAAATCTCGAATCTTGAAAATGATTTGATAATAAAAGATGTAACTCTTCCACATTTAGAAATAAACAAACTTGATTATAAAAATAAAAAAAATTTTAAATTGTTGCCATCAAAAACTGTTCCTGAAAATAAAATTGTTCAGAATGTTAAAATAAATCCTATTGATTATAGTGATATAAAAGTTAAAGATTTAAATATAAAATCAAAAGATCTTTCAATTTTACAACCAGTTGTCTTTGAAAAGAAAATTGAACTTATATCAATAAAGCCTATTAAAAAAAATTCTTTAAGGATTAATGATAAGGACAAAGCTAAAGTAAATGTTGATAATAAAGAATTGTTAAAATTTAATAAATTGGAGTTAATAAAAAATGGCAAAAATATTTTAGAAAATGTTAAGGATGATTTTCTGTTTGAATTTAGATGGCCTCTAAAAACTCTAAGTCACGATAAAATTTATAAAATTCTTAATGAATGTTTGTTTAGTCAGACTGTTTTATTGAACAAGAACAATCAGATATTCGGTCTCAATGGTTTAATTAATAGAAATGATTTTAAAGAAAAATATTCTAGTATAATAAGGATGCCTAACAATGTTTATTCAAACAAAGAAAATACTATTATTAAACAAATAAGAACAAAATACCTGAATAATGAAAAGGGACGTCATTTACGAATTTTTGATAAAAATACTGATGCTTATATAATTGGGTATCTATTAAAAATTTCTGAAAGAAATAATTTGAAATTAAAAAAAATTCAAGGTCAATACTTAATTGATAATAATAAACTGTATTTAGATAAACTAATTATAAATAATAAAAAAATTTCAAATAGAATATTATTGAGTCATTTAAATAAAAGATGTTATGGTTTAGCCTAGTTATTAGGCTAATATAATGAAAATAAAAAGAAGAAATTTTAATAAACTTTTAACCTCAACCATTGTAGCAAGTTCTTTTTCCTTCAATAGTTATGCAGAAAATTATTCAGGACCTGTTAATTGGGCAGGGGTAAGTTTTTTGTTACCATTCAGTGAAATAAAAACATTAATGCCAGTAACAAAAGCTGCATCAGAGTTCAAAAGTGATCTAGATAATGCTTCATACTTTAATTCTTATTTAAACAAAAGCTTAAAAGAAAAACCCATTAAAAATATTGATCTTAGATTAGAAGGTTTCGCTGAGAATGCTACATTAGCATTTACATATGGATTTTCAGCTGAATTTGACTTTGGGGAGTTTAAAGACAATGAAGTCAATAAAACTGCTTATTTGATGTATTCCTTTGGGCAAAGCTTATTATACAACGTTTATGATAGAGTTATAATATCTTCTGTTCCAATACGAGCAATCTCTACTAACTTGATATCTGAAAAAGAAAGTATCAAATATCCTGATATAAAAGCTGAACTTATGAAAAGAGCTTTTTATAATACATCAAATCCACAATCCACAATGTTAGAGCAATTTAGAATTATGGTTGGAAAACAATCATTTAAGAAAAAAGCATGGGAAGGCAAAAAACCAAGGGTAGTTATGGTAAGTCTTTCCGAAAATAGCAAAAACCTTTTTAATAATTTTGGTCTTACAAAAGAACAATTTATGAGTTTTTTAGGACAGTCATCGACGTTTGCTTTTGGTTATAAATTAGAAAGTCCAATTTTACCTTTTATGATGAACGCTGCTTTAACAAATACAACTATCAGTAGATTTGATTTTGCAACTAAGTTGTATAATAAAATTGATGTAAAATTACCTAATCCTGATTTAGAAATAAAAATTTATCATCAAGGTTGGGAATTTGCAGAAGAAACATATCAAGAAAATGCTAAATCATTATTAAAAGTTAGTTTAGGTATGGCAATAGAAATTGAAATATATGACAATTTTGATGAAACGGTTTTATATAAACAATACTTTTTTGCAGAAAAAACTTATATTGAAAATAAAAATAAAATTATGCGCTCTGATGCTGCCAACGTATGTGAGCTTACTGAGGCTATATTAGAAAGAGCATTTTTTAGTATTAAACATAAAAACTACAGAAATAAAATTATTTCGGGTGACGAAGTACAATCTCAATATACTTCTGCAATTTTTCAGTTAGATACTGATAAACCTGAAGAAGTGAACAAACAATCAGAGCTTGTTTTGAGTGTGCTTCCTCAGGCTGATACTTTTTAAACTAACTATTTCTTTTTTTTCTAAACTTGCTTCTGAATTTTGTGTTTTCAGAGGTAACAGGCTTTGGCAGGGTGATTTTAGTTCTTGAAGCATAAGATTTTACACCAGTGTAAACTTCACAAGCAATCTTTTCATTTTTTCCTGTAATCCCGATGGTTTTTGTCAATTCATAAAATCCTGATCCACCAAATCCACCTCCTGACATTAAATTGGCAGCAAGTGAAAATAAAAGACTTTGATTTCTAAGAAGTAGAATCTCGTTATCATGCGAAAGGTTAGCAATTTGAATTTTCCCTTGTTCATCAACTTTTTTTGTTGCACTGAGGGCTTTTTGTACTCTTAAATTCATTTCTTCATTAATTATAACCATTCTCTCAACAAGCTTGTTATCTGTAGCAACCTTGCTTGCTAGAACAGCGTATTGAGCTTTAAGTTCGCTTAATTGTTCACCTAAGCCTAAATTTTCTCCTAACGCGTCAAGTATGGCATGTTGTCTGTTTTGTTGTTCTATAAGAAATGGCCACCAACCACTCTTAGGATCGTTTTTTTCTGATTTAGATAGTTCTGCCATTACTTGCTTATTCATTCTTCTGGCATCAGCTAATTGTGACTGATATTGTTGTTTATAAGGATTTCTATTATCAGCAGCAATTTCAAAAAATACAGTCTCAGCCCATTTAAAAGGATTTAATCCTTTGAAAGGTCCGTCAGTATTCAGATTTAATTTTTTATCGCCTGCTCTTTGATAGCCAGTTAAAGCATTCATATTACCAGCTTGAATATTTTGTTTTACATTTATACCATAAAACTGCCACGCACCATAAATTGTAAGAGCACCTATGTTATCTGGTCCCTTAATGGCTTTAGATATATATTGTATTCCAAGATTTTTCTTACCACCAATATCTCTTAAATAATAATGAACAAGACCATATGCAAATAGAGCATCAGCTTTTATTTGTTTCTTATTTTTATTAAAACCAGTTTTCATGTCACCGATAGCTCTGATAGTTGCTAGATCGTCGATGCTTTTCATTCTTAAAAATCTATTAAAAAGTGTCTCAATTTCTTTCGTTTCGAAGGCTCCATTAAATGTATTTAGTGATGAAACATAAGGGTCATTACTTGAAGATGGCATGGAGTTCAAGATTTTGACAATTTCACTCCTTTTTTTTCCAAAATCATTTTCAACTAATGCAACGTTTGGCTTTGGTAGATTTTTAATAGTTTGAGGTATAGTGGGTTCACACATTTGTTTAGCTAGTTTTGTGTTTGAATTGTTCCCAGACATACTTTGCCCACTAGTGTTCATATTTGTTGAACTTTTGTTTTGGTTTAATCCCTTGAGCATTCCTCCTAATGGATTAGATCCAGAATTGGTTTGAGGGATTTTTAGTTTTTCACCAACATCCTTTTGAATTTTATCAGTAAGCGCTTTCAGATCAAAAGCATGAACATTTTTAGATATAGCTAAAACTAAAAATATATAAAAAAAGTTCTTAAGAAATTTTGTCATTTTTTTATCCTTATAGGTTAATTATTTGAATGCACTAGAGCCAGTTCCAGCTCCTTTAAAGCCACCTTTTGAACTGCCACTTGATTCTGGACTAGAGCTTGAAGATTTTTTAGGAGTATTGGATTGAGACTTGGCTTTAGCTTGACCTTCTTTAAATCCTTTTTGAAAAGAAGATTTATCTTTTTTTGCATCATCAATTGCTTTGTCAAAACCTGCTTTTACTCCCTTAGATCTTTGATTTTCTCTAATCATATCTTGAGTAACTCTTGCTTGAGATGCCTCCATTAATTGAGCTTGTCTAACTGCTTTAGATGAAATTCCATAAATCGAAACAAACATTTCCTGACCTGAGATAGGGTGTGTGTATTTTTTTCCTTTTAATTGGGACATACCTTGAATATCAAGGTCTTCAACTTTTTGAGAAATAGTTTCAGCAAAAGATGTTACTGACTGATTTTCTGTTTCACCCACATTCCCAGTAGTAACTTCTTGTAATTTTTCTTTAGCACTTCTTTTAGAAGAAGCTTCTGAAAATAATACAAATGCTATTTGCTTTTGAGCGCTCAATTGTGCTTGTCCTTTTGCTGTTCTTGTAGCTTTTGAGGATTTACCTTTAAGGGGACTGGAACCAATTGATATTAACCAGAAGTTACCTTTGTCATCAAAAAATTTCCTTACACCTTGGGCTGTAGACCAATCTATAGAATTTATAAAATCTTTCACAGATAAAGAACCTGGGTCATAAGCTACCTCTTGACCAGAATAAAGCATTCTTGCTCTTTCTTCTTCTTTTGTCGTCCATATACTAACAATTGTTGTAGCATATTGTTCTCCATCCCAAGATTCAAAGCTTGCTATAGGAACAAGACCAACCACATTCATTTTTGAAAATGTTTCAATAGAACTCACATTTTCTTGTTGCAAAGATCCTCTAAGGGTTTCTAATTCATTTTTTAAATTATTTAGATCAGTCTCAGTTGCTTCTAAATCTGCTTTTGCTTTTGCAAGATCATCTGCTAGTTTTTTCTCAACTTTGCCTGCGTCAAATTCTGGATTTATTCTTTTAATAGTCGCAGTAATTCCTTCCTTAGCTAACACAGAAAAATCAATTCCATTGAACTTAGCAGCCTCTGCTTTATTTGCTCTCCTAAGAGCAAGTTTATAGTTTCTGAATGCCTTATTAATTTTATTCTGTGTAGCCTTCATTTTGTTATCAAATTCAGTAGAGAAGGGTGACTCTGGCATAGTTATAACATCCTCTGCTGACATAGTGGTTCTTATAAACTCTATAAATTGTCTTTTAGCTTCAAGAGATGCCTCAGAAGCTTTAATTCTTCTCATTGTTAGGAAGTCGGGATTGCTTGCAGGATCGGGCTCAGGCAAAACTGCTGTTCCCACAGCCACAAACAAGCCATCATTGTCACCCTCAGTTAGGCCAACTTCGTTTAAAAACTCTTGTGCTAAGTCTTCTGATGATGCGCTTTCGCTATAAAGAGGTGCTTCGGATTTTTGTGTCTTCTCAATTACTTCATTAGTTGTTTGCGATGCAACTGAGTAAGAGTGGCTTGATATTGAAACTATTAAAATTAAAATTGTTTTAATTAAAATTTTCATAAAATACTCCTAATTAATATTATATTTTTTAAAAAATAATTCCTTTTTAGGAAAGGCGAAAACCACAATATATTTATCTTTAAATCTTCTATCTTCAATTTTCCTAGAATTATTAAAATTTAGTTTTGACTTATTTGAAACGTTAATTTCTTTTTTGTTAAAGAATTTAGAGGTATTAATAAAGAAAGACTTGAACTGGTTTATGGAATCTAACATTCCTTGTCTAGATAATAATTTCCTACTAGATCCTTTTTCCCATTTATAAATAATCTGAGAAAAATAAAAATTTTTAGTTTCAAAAACTTTAGAATTTTTAAAATCATTATTTCTAATTTTTTCAAATTCATTTTTAATGGTTGAAGCTAAACTAGAAAAATTAAAAATAACAAAAATAAAAATTATTAAAATTTTTTTCATTTTTTACCAGTCTTTATCTTTATCAATTTTTTTCATCATTTTTTTGTTTTTTGCCTTAATTATTTTAATTTTTTCTTTGGCAATGTCAGAAGCAGAAGGCAGTTTTTCAAATATTGGTCTTATAATAATACCTTGTTGTGCATCTAATGAAGTTTCTTTATCTTCTAAACTTATTAATTTTAAAACGGATTGCTTAGATGAACCTTCTAGAAATTTTGCTTTACCAACAATATTCTCAACCCTTCCAGAAAATTGGTTTAATGTTTGATCTATGACCCTTGGTCCTAACTTAATGATATTATAAGTACTTTTTTTATTAAAAAAGCTATTACCTTGGTCAACAGTCAACTTATTGTTCTTGAAAGCTATAAGTTTAGCAGGGAAAAAGGTGTCAGTTATTTTTCTTGCTAATCTCTCAGCGATTAATTTAGAAAACTTAGATAAACTTCCTCCGGCTTGTGATAGTGACATACTATCAGAGAAGATGATTTGTGATGTTGCAATATCAACAATGCTAACAGTTAAATCTATTTCAGATTGTTTGGTTGATATTGTCTCTCCCATCAGTTTTGCTTTTATAGTTTTATTATTTATATTTTGTAGAGAAGTAACTATAATATAATCAGCACCGACTTTATTACCTAATTTTGCTAATTCTTCAGTTCTTACATTTGAGCCTTTAATAAAATTTATCTCTTTATCAATTTCTTTTGAGTTTTTTCTATCCAATAGGGCAAACCTATTACTTTTAACAAGCATTGATCTCAGTTGTGGATTAAATATTTTTTCGAAACTTTTCGCAGAGGATCTATCTTTTATTCGATTATTAATTTTGACTGGTGAGACGACAAATCTCATTCTTTTAAGCTCTGAGGATAGTTGTAATTTTGATACATTTACATTCAATTTAGCTTCAAACATTTCACCAGATTGATTTTTCCCAACTGATATGATTTGCCAGCTCTGGATAACACCTTTTGTGCTTTGTTTTACTTTTTCTTGAAAGGATGAAGAAGAAGCAAAAGTTTCATCTCCATCTTTAACTGTTTCAAAAGAAGCCATGTTAGAAGATGTCTGAGATGACATTTGAAGGCCATTCACCTGAGAAATTGCTTGTACGAGACCATCCTTGATCGCGTCTTTAGAATTGAAACCTACACCAGTAATTGAGACTGAAACCACAGTTAGTTTGCTTCTGGAATTTGATTCAGTTGAAGATGTTGGGTTTGGATTTTTACCTGATACTTTAGTTTGTGGTTTTGCATTAGCTTGACCTTCTTTAAATCCCTTTTGAAAAGAAGCTTTATCTTTTTTTGCGTCATCAGTTGCTTTGTCAAGGCCAGATTTTACTCCTTGAGACCTTTGATTTTCATTTATCATATTAACGCTAGCAGAATATTGTGATGCTTCCATAGCTCTGGCATTTAGTGTAGATGAAACAGATAATGAATAAACAGCCACATACATTTTTTGATTAGTAATAGGGTGGGTGACAATGTCGCTAAATCTCTTTGAAGCACCTTGAATTTGAAGGTTTTCAAGCTTTTGGTAAATTGTTTCTGCAAATGAGCTTGCTACTTGATTTTCAGAAGTACCATCAGCTTTAGACATTTCTTGAATCTTATCTTTGGCTTCTCTACTTAAAGTAACATCACCTTTAAGTGCAAGTGCAAGTTCCTTTTGTGCAAATAACTCTGCTCTTCCTTTTGCTGTCCTCATTTGCGCAGATGATTTGCCCTTAATTGGTGTTGCTCCAATACCAAATAAAAAAAACTCACCTTTATTATCAATAAATTTTCTACCACCTATTGCTGATGCCCAATTAGTTGTTTTGATATAATCCTTAACACTCATATTTCCTGGTTCAAGCTTTATTGGAACTCCCTTCAAAAGTGCTAGAGACCTTTGTTCTTGCTCAGGAGACCACATCTTTATTACTGCAATTTCATATTGTCCATCTACAAATGACTCGAAATGAGCAACTTGATACGCACCTACAAGTGTCATTGATGATAATGTCTTGACAGAGGATGTGTTTTCTTGCGAAATCTGACCTTGCAATTTTTTGGCTAATTGTTTTAAAGAACTTATTTCACTCTCTAAGGCTAAAAGTTCTGCTTCAGCTTTTTTTAAATCTTTAGCTTTTTTTTTGCCGGAAGCATCTATTTTTATATTTAATTTTGAAATAAATTGAGACAGTGGGCCAGCCATTACAGCACTAATAGATATACCATCTATATTATTAAAATTATTACTAAGTGTTTTATCGTAGTTAATTGCAGCCTTTTTGTATTTTCTAATTTTACTTTGTAATTTCAATTCTAAGTTATATTTTTTCTCATCAAATTCAGTTGATAATCCAGAACTAGGAATAGTTATAAGGTCTTCTGCTGAAATTGTAGTTCTAATATATGATATGATGTCGCCTTTAGCAGTAATATTAGCCTCAAAGGCCTTCATTGCTCTAATGTTCAAGAAGTTAGGATTTGTAGATGGATCTACTTCTTCAAATACACTGCTTCCAATGGAAATAAAAAACCCTTTATCTTCGTTCCAACCTTCAGACACTCCTGCATCTAAAATAAAATCTTGTGCTAATTCAGATGCAGTTTTATTTTCTAGAACAAATGGCTCAGAATTAGCTAGATTCCTCACTCTCTCAACTTCATTTGCGTTTGCATTTAAGAAGAAGAAAAATGATAGCAGAAAGACGTAACGTTTCTGTAAAAAAAAAGATTTTAACATTACTCACCTATAAAATTATATGCCTTGGGCTTTTAAGCTATTTACAATTTCTTGTGCAGCTTTCTCACCAGCTTTTATTAAAGCATTTTTTTCAGCCTCATTGTCTTCTAATCCTTGTGATCTTACCTGGACTGGACCGATAGATGCTACTACTTCAGGAAATCCATCAATTATTTGGGACACGTCTACTCTTATACTTGCTGATACTGTAAAGTTTCCACTAACTTTGTCTACAAGAGCAGTATTCACATTAATGGTACCAATAGCAACGAAACCAATGATTTTGTTACATCTATCATTTTCGGCAATAGCATCAAAAATTTCAGCTTCGGTGTCATCAGTTAATTTATCCAGTGTTGAAAATTCTTCTTCAATTATATCACTTGGAGGAGCACCACATCTCTTTGCAAATGACGGATATCTAATACCTCTAAAACCATTGTTACTTAATGTTTTGGCTATGTTATTATTTAAGTCAGATGAAGGCATTATAACCCATGCTCTTTCCGAAGATCTTTGCTTTATTTCTGTGCTTCCACCTGTAACTGTTTTTTTAAAAGCACTGGCTTCTTTGTTCACGACAGTTGTAGTTCCGTCTGTAGTAGCATTTTTTTCAGCAGCTACTCCTTTTTCAACTTTTTGAATTTTGGCAACTTTATTATCATATACTTTTGTATCAGTTGATTCTGCTTTTCTGGCTATAAAAAATGAAACCATTCTTTTACGCTTTTTACCCGAATTAGAACTACTTGCTGTGTTATTTCCGCCATATAGAAGGGACTCAAAAAGTTTACCATTAACTGTAGCTCTAACTTTAACGTTTAGTTTAAGATCTTTTTGATCTTGTTTTGACTTAGTAACGTTAACAAAACTATCAGTTTGTGAATTTATAGTTTCTTTCACTTTAAGATATTGGTCTAATTTATTTCTTTCAGTAACACACTTACTAATAAATTTTTGTAAAACACTTTGTTTAGCTTTTGTGATACCTTCTGAAATTACTTCAGGTGATGGTTTGGGAGTTCCAGAAAAAAAACCTTTTGGTTTTGGTATATCAACACTCACAGTCGCATCAAATGTTGTGTCAGCATTACATACAGCAAAAGCGTTCAAAGGAAAGAATATCATAATTGAAAGGAAAATAAATTTTTTCATGTTTAACCCGGATTTAAAAATTAATACTTTTATTATTAAATTTAATTACTTTTAATAAACAATAATATATAATATAATATACAACATGTTAATTGAAAATTAGACAATAATATAAATACTAATTTATATTTAATTTCAGAGCGCTCATCCAAATATAAAATTAATTTGTTTAATTTACTAAAAACTGTCTGTTTTTTCCATAAACAAATTGATTAAATAAAATGGAAAACGAAAATGATTAAGAATTTTTTTTTCAAGAATATCTTTACAATTCTTTTGTTATTATTTGTTACCCCTTCATTCTCTCAAGAAACCAATTTATTAAATAAAACTTTTTTAATTTTTTTAGAAAAAGAGTTTTTATCTAATCAGATCATAACTAAGAAAAACTCTAATGAAGATTATGTCACAATTTTAGATATCAAAAAGTCTGAATATCTAGTTTCTTTCGATTTGTTAAATAAAAACATCAATCAAGATTGGCTTTTAATCCCAACATTAAAGATTGTTAATAAAGTTGATAATAAAACATATGCTTTTTCTAGATCACTTGCTTTTGAAAAAAAATCCAACCTTTTGGAAATAGAAACAATTGCTAAAATGTTAGTGAGCTCTAGCTTAGAGCAGATGAAGAAAAACGGTATCCAATTTGTAATAGGCGACAAACAATTTGTTGATAAAAAAGAAAAGAAAATCGTCATCTCTCTAAATTATTTCAACTCATGTGAGAGTAACAAAATTATTGATGTCATGGAAAAAGAGTTTCCAGGTTTCATTCACATGGAAACTGAAGGTCATAATACACAAAGTAAAACTAAATTAGCTTACTATACTGTCTCTACAATATATAAAATTAAAAAATGGCTTGGTCTGACAATCAATGAATATGGTTTTAGTCCAGATGATTTTTTTATTAGGGTTTATAAATCAAAAATTGATATCAACAAACTCAGCAAATCAAAATATTTTTATGTTTGTGAATAAGATGAACAAAATAAAAGCTACATTTTTAATAATATTTTTATCATTGATATCAATGAATGCTTATTCTGCTGAGCAAAAACCATTAATTTCATTATATGTATTAGGAGAAAATAAAAACAATAAATCTATCAAAATATCTATACAATCAACTCTTAATCAAAGCGGTTTTGTAATTAAAGATGGCAATAGGTCTATCAAAAATTTAGATTTAAAAAACACAAAAAATTTAGATAAGCTTCTTGAAAATTCTGATATTTTAAGTGACATTATTGATGCTGAATTATTGATTACTTTAAAATTAAATTATCAGCGTATCAATAAACTATCATCAAGTGTTTATATTTCTTCAGAAATATACAATACCCAAACAAAAAATTATATATCTACTTGGTCTACTCCAAGGAAAATTATCAAGTTTCCTAAGGATTGTGATAATATTTGTGAAAACCTTTTATTAAGTGAAAAAGTTATTCTATTGTCTGATCAACTTGGGAATAGTATCTTAAGAATTCTGGATGCAAAGTTAAAAGAACAGAAAAATTATAGTAATATTTCGAAAGTTTATAATTTTAAATTTTATAATTTTAAAGATAAAGATATCATCTATTTAACAGATATAATGGTAAATGAATTTCCTGGATTTATCAAAATTACTAATGAACAAAGTTTTGGCAAGCAGAATAGCTGGTCTTACTATTCATCTACTGATTTATTGAAATTAAAAAAATGGTTAGTGATTTCATTATCAGACATAGATCTTAAAATTGACAAGGATTATGAGATATCAGTGTCTGACAATAATTTTTTTATTAAAAAATTCCCATCATTTAACTCTTTAGGCTCAAAAGGCAACACAAAGAAATTTAATTAAATCAAAAAAGTTTCTAATTTTTCCATAATTTAAATATGGAGAAAAATATGAACTCGAATTACTCACATAACCCTCTAACTGAAGTTGCTTTAGCATTATCAATGGCATTTTTTGCTTTAATGGTCCTAACAATTTTTGCACTTTCTCAAAAACAATTAAAATCAACTGAAAGTGATAAAATTTCAATAAATTCAAAATCTTCAGTTAATAAAGACAAAAAAGATGAAAAAAGAACATTAGTTTTTTATCACAATAAAAATTTTTATGATCAAAATCTAAAAAGATGGAGACTTAAAAATCATGGAGAAAAAACCGTCCGATATACCTTAGCTGTTCCAACAAAAATGTCAGTTAAAGAATTATTTGAAATTAAAAATCTTTTTCAAGGTTTTGACCTGCAAGTTACTGAGCAAAACCAGCAATGGAATGAAGCTTTAGAGAAAATATCAACTAAATAGGATAAATTATCATGAAATTAGTATTAACAATAATTATAATTTTATCAGCTTCTATGGCGAATGCTAAAAGTTATAATCGTCCATATATAAAAATGTTATTAATTGAAAATGCAAGGCTCTCAGAATACGTTACTCCTGCCTTAGCAATTGCAGTAGCTAAAGTTGAATCTGATTTAAGGCCTGATGCAGTTAGTAACAAAGGCGCTATAGGTGTAATGCAAATTATGCCACGTACTGGGTTATTAGAATTTGGAGTAAAAAGAAAAGATTTATTTAACCCAATTATTAATATTAAAATAGGTGTTAAATTTTTAGACCAATTAATAAAAAAGTATAGAGGGAATATTGGAGTTGCCTTATCACATTATAACGGAGGTTCAGCAGTTGGAGTATGGCCAAATGTAAAAATTATTCCTGCTACGTATCCCTATGTTGTAAAAGTCTTAAAAAAGTCCAATGAATTAGTTAATATGGCACCTACATTACGAAAACAAAAAGATTTGATTGAAGCAAAATTCAAACTAATTCAAAGTAAAGAAAAGTCCGAAATCGATTTATTAGTTGCTAAAATAGATGATTGGTTGGAGATTTATAACAATTATAAATTAAATAAAATAAATTAATAAATTAATTTGTGTTAATCTTATTATTAATTTTTACTTTAGTTAGGTTTTTAAATGCGTGACAAACTTTTTTTTGACGACTGGAAAGAGTTTACTCTTCAAAAACCTGATGAGGTTATTTTAAATCATTTTGAAAACATAAAAAATAAAACTACGATAAATGGAACTTTAAAGTACCCAAATTTAAAAGAAGTAAACAAAGTTTTTGCGCTTTTTATAACTCATAATTATGGATCAGTAATTTATGAATTATGTAATTTTTTAAGATATTTAAGTCAAAATAATTTACCTTTTTACAATATCATGATCATGGACAATAATGATCTTTTAAAAAAAATTAAAAAAATAAATTTTAGAAACAGCCATGAAATATCAAACAAATTCACCTTAAAACTAGAGAGTTATAATTTTGATATTGCTTACTCTAGAATTTCAAATTTAATTATAATCATTGAATTTTTAGAAGAAATTTTAGGTCTTGAGGAGATATTGTCATTAGATAAATCTATTAATAAAGCAAATTCCCAAAGTGATTTAAAAGCAGTTTCAAATAATATTTCTAAGAAAGTTTATTCTTATTTAAAGAACTTACTTCCAACATCACATCTGCAAAGTTTTTCAGCAGCAATTGGAAATCTCATTATAAAAATAAATAAAGATGACAATCATAAGATCGTGTCGGAGGATATATCGGATGATTTTATATTTGAGTTTTGGGTTTCCTCAGGGTCAGGAGAAAAAGATTTATTAATTAAAACCTTTACTTTAGCTGCTGATTTATGTCTGACCTATAAAAAATCAATAGAACTTAGTGAAAAATATCAAGTCTCTTCAAAGCATAAGGATTATGAGGAGTATTCTGCGAACTCGATTTCAAACGAAGTGTTAAATGAATTTCTTGAACAAATAATTTCAAATGATGAGCATGTGTTTTCAAAAAGTTTTAACAAACTTAGTATTTTGAATTCCAATAAAATTAATATTCTTAAGAAAAAAGAGCTTGGAGATATAGAAGTCTTTTCTAAATATGATGATTTATCTATGAAACTACCTTTAACTATTTTAAGAATATGTGTATTTGGAAACATGCAGAATAAGATAATAGAAAATGGAAGAAGAAAAAAAATAGATCTTCCTGATTTTTTTCAGTCATATTGTGATGATTCCAAATATTATGAACAAAGCCAAATTATACTAAACATTATAAATAATAATTCTTTTTTATGTGAAATTTTATTTTATAAACTATGGTCCTTTGAAACTCCTAAAATTTTAAATATGATTAGAAACTATTTAAATAAGGATGAAAGTATTTTATTTGAAAACTTTTTAAATCAGAAAAAAGAAACTCTTGATTTTGATCCTAATTTAGATGACTTTGCACTCCTTAAAGAATTAGATAAGAAAAAAGAGAATTACTCTCCAGATGAATATAGAGAAGAAATTTTAACTAATTTATACAATGAATTTAAAATTTATATTAAATCGAGTGAATTCCAGTCTAACTTTAATAGTTTCTTAAATTTCTTGAGTAAGACTAAAAAAAATTCTATTTCTTTTCGAAGAAGTGGCTTTGATTTTAATAAAAGTAATAAAGAAAATCTTGAAACAATAACTGAAATTTATAATGCTCTTATGGTTATTAAAGAGTTTTTGTGCAATTTTTTAGAAACCTTAAATCAAAATGTAAATAATCTGAAGTTTAAATTTAATGAAGATAAGATAATTTTCTTTGAACATTTTAAATTATTATATTCTAAAGAAGGTATTTAAGATGGATAATAAAGATAAAATTTCAGACACCTTTTTAGCATTAAATTATTTAAATTTATCTAAAAATTATTCTACGCCAGAACTAAAATCAAAATTCAACATTAAAATGGTTTGGGATGTTTACTTAAACCCACTTAAATACCAAGATCAAATTAATGAATTTTTAAAAAACAAAGTTTTTTCTGATGCTTATTTTTTAATTCTTAAAAATGAAGGGTGTATTTATCAATCAAAATTAAATGCTGCATCTAGTGAAAGAATATTTTCTAGATCATCAAATGAATTTAAAATTGAGATAGTTAAATCAAATAAAAATGAAGACGTATATTATTTAATTATTAAATTCATTAATGATATTGATTTACAACTTTCAAATTTATATGTTATTTGCGACAATAAAAGTGATTGCATAAAGCTACCTTTTTTAAATGATAAACAGGCTCAAATTTTGATAAAAAAATCTGATAACTTTTTTAACCTTATTACAAACCCTAACGCAGAGATTTTTATAAGGTGAAAAAATATACAGTTATGATTCCTACTACTAATAATGTAGTAGGTATTACTGATATAGTAAAAGAAGATCCATTGGTTTCTTCAGTTATATGTGAAAATAATAATTTAGAAGCCTTGCCAATCAGCTCTTTTTACAATTCTTTTGTAAAAAGCCCTACTGGAATAATTGAAAAATTAGTCGGACACTCCTCATTTAGGATAGATATAACCAAACCAATTCATAATGGAAAAAGTTGGCAATTGGCGATTGCTATAGCCCATATTTTCACAAAACATAATATTTTAAATTTTTCAAATGAAAATCAGCTTTTAACAAATAAAACGGACGAAATTATTTGGGCAAGTGGAACTATCAATTCAAATTTAGAAATAAAAAAAATAAATTACCTTGATCAAAAAATTGATAATTCAATGAATTTTTTCAAAAATTGTATAAAAAATGAAGTTCAAATTAATATTATATTGAGTATTCACAATAAAGATGATTTAAACAGCCTTTTGATAAATAATAAATTCTTAAGAGACGCAATAAAAACTAAATTAATTAAAGTTTTATTTTTTAAGAATTTATATGATCTATTTGATCATTTGAATTTAAAAAATTTACTAAAAAAACCAACTAAGCGGTTATATTTTTTTCAAAAATCAAAAAAAACACTTAACTTACTTTCTATCATCTTTGTAACAATTTTGTTTGCTCTTATGTTCATAAATGTTTGGCAAAAAACTTCACCTTTAATAATTTTAAATAACAATAAAAACTATAGTTTATTACTTACAACTTTAAAAATGTATAGATATGGTAATTTGACTGAAAGGGTAATCGCTTATGTTTATGATTACATTCAGACACTGCAGTCAAATGAAATAAACAAACAAATGAGATTAAATTTTATTCCATACAATGAATTAGAAACTAATAAATTAAAATGTACACCAGGTAGTCAGTCTATAGATCATGTCTGTAATTTAAACTTAGAGGTTTCTAATATTGGAGTAGATACAGTTTTTTTGTGGGCATTAAAATTTTCTAATCTTAATTTAGAGGAAAAAGGATTTCAAAAAACTAATAAGAAATCAGATATAGTAAATGGCATGATTAAAAGTAACGAAGCTTTCTTAATTGATATAAAAAATAGCCATGAACCTATAACTCTATTTATAGTTTATAGTAAGGAGTTTGATATTAAGATCATAGATTGGTTAAAGCGTGTTGATAGAGAAAAGTCTTTGCTAGAAACAACTATTAAGAGGATAAGAGCCCTTGGTTATGGTTATACGATTAACAGCATTAAAAATGTGAAATTAATTGAAAATAAAATTTAAATTATAAAAAGAGGAGGTAATATATGAACAAATTAGATGTAATGAATAATAGTTTTAATATTAAACCTTTTGCACCAAATTTAGGAGCAATTATAACTAACGTAGATTTATCTAATGATATAAATGATGCAGAGCTTAAAGTCATAAGAGATGCTTTTCATAAATATCAGGTTTTATTTTTCCAAAATCAATCTGAAATTTTACCAGAAAATCATATAAAGTTTGGTAAATATTTTGGAGATTTGCATATCCATCCTGCAGCTCCTAAAATGAAAAACTATCCCGAAATCTTTGAAATACATACCAACAAAAATAGTAAGATATCTAATGGAGCAGAAGATTTTCATTCTGATGTTTCTTGTGACATGGAACCACCTCTCGGAACAATGCTCCAACTTCATATACTTCCTGAATGTGGTGGGGACACAATGTTTGCAAATATGTATATGGCCTATGAATCTTTAAGTAAACCTATGCAAAAGTTTTTAAGTGGTCTTAGAGCGTTTCATGAATCTGAACATTTTTATAAAGGAAGATATAATAAAATAGATGAAAATATAAAATATCCATCTGCTCTTCACCCTGTAGTCAGAACACATCCTGTAACTAAAAAGAAGGCATTATATGTAAATCGCTTTTTTACAACGCAAATTGAAGGTTTAAGTCAACATGAAAGTAAACTTATTTTAAATTATTTATTTGAACATTGCGAAAAAACAGATTTTCAGATTAGATATAGATGGAAACAAAATGATATGGCTTTTTGGGATAATAGATGTACCCTGCATAAAGCAATTTGGGACTATTTTCCTAATGAAAGGAAAGGAAGAAGGGTTACAATTAAAGGCGACAAACCTTTTTAAAACTTTTTATAATGTTATTGTTGCGCAATTAATTTATTACCTAAAAAGTGATGTTTAAACCTCTTGAAGGCATACAAGTACTAGACTTTACTCATGTATTAGCGGGTCCAGCATGTTCTTATTATCTAGCCCTCTTAGGGGCTAATGTGATTAAAGTAGAATCCGTTTTTAAAGGTGATTCAATGAGGCATAGGGGAGGTACTTATGAAGAGGGAAATTTTATTGGAATGAGTACTCCTTATCTTACTCAAGCTTCTGGTAAAAGATCAATTGCGATTGACATTAGCAAAAAAGAAGGTTTTGAAATTTTTGAAAAACTTTTAAAAATCTCTGACGTTCTAGTTGAAAATCATTTACCAATAACATTAGATAAACTTGGGTTAACTCCAGATTACTTTAACATAATTAATAATAAACTTATTCATTGTTCTCTTACGGGCTATGGAAGAAATGGAGATAAAGAAAACGTACCAGCATATGATGTAAATATCCAAGCAATAAGTGGTCTAATGAATTTAACTGGTTTTGAAGAGCAAGGACCAGTTAGAACAGGTGCACCAATTATAGATTATGGAGTTGCATTAGCAGCTAGTTTTGCAATTTCAAGTGCTCTTTTTAAAAGATCACAAACTGGTAAAGGAAGTTTTATTGATGTGTCTATGTTAGAAACTGCATATACACTTATGAGTTCCACCGTTGTTGATTATCTAACCACAGGCAATGAACCAAAGCAGAGAGGGAACGCTGCTAATAGTAAAAGTCCAGCTGCAGGAAGTTTTGCTTGTAAAGATGGCTTAATCTCCCTTGGAATTAATGAAGAACATCAGTTTGTTGCGTTAGCTAAAATGTTAAAAAAAGAGAAATGGCTTGTTGACGAGAGATTTTCAAATAAAAATAATCGAAAAAAAAATAAAGATTTACTTATTGCGGAGCTTCAAGAAATCTTAAAAACTAAAACTGCTGAACAATGGGAAAGACTTGCTAATAATTTTAAAGTTCCTGCTGCTAGAGTTCTGTCCTTAAAAGAAAGTTTAAACCTAAAACAAAATTGCGCTCGAAATTTTATTCATGAATTTGATAGTGATAACCTTAAAGTCCTTACCTTACCATTTCGATTTAATAACCAAAAAAATCATCCTCCAATTACGCCTCCAAGTAGGTTAGGACAAAATACTGTTGATATTTTAAAAGAATTAGGTTTTAAAAATTATCAAATCAAACTCTTTAAAAAAAACAATGTAGTTTTTTTTGAAGATAAGTAATTTGGTAATACTAAATTTTTTATAATTAACTTTGGCTGTAACGATTTTATTGTATTGTATTGCCTGTTTTTCTCAAAAATTAAAATTATTTCAATATAAATAATATTTTCATAAATTATTTTTATATAACAAAAGATATTTTTTATTTTATTAATATTTTTTGGACTACTAGTATATTTATAAAAAGAGAAAAAAATGTCAGAAAAAAAACCTAATATTATTTTTATTACATCAGATCAACAAAGAGCAGATTGTTATGGTTTTGCTGGTCGTAAAATTTCAACTCCACATTTGGACAAATTAGCAAAAACTGGTAGCCGTTTTGATTCATGTATTACGCCAAATTTAGTTTGTCAGCCCTCAAGAGCTTCAATTCTTACTGGTCAACTACCTTTCACACATGGGGTTTGTGATAATGGCATTGATTTAAACCCAGAAATTGCGGAACTTGGATTTGCAGAACAACTTAATAAAGTAGGCTATAAAACTTCATTTATTGGTAAAGCGCATTTTGCTACTTCCTCAACTTTTGAGCCTACTGGTACACCAGAATGCAAACATAGTTCAACAAAATTTGGTTCAGAATGGTATGGTCCTTACATGGGCTTTAAGCATGTTGAACTCATGACTTTAGGCCATTGGTATAAAGAAAAAGGGCCTACACTTCCACCAGAAGGTCAACATTTTGAACGTTTTGTATTTGAAGAAGTTGGTGGACCAGAGATTTTTGATATTTGGCATAAACCAGCTAAACCAGGTTATGGTGCCGCTCAAACTTGGCATTCATCTTTACCTGTAGCATTGCATTCAAGTACATGGTGTGGGGATAGGGCGATCTCTTTTTTAAATAATCAAAATAAAAACGAACCTTTTTGTTCTTGGGTATCATTTCCTGATCCTCATCATCCTTTTGATTGTCCTACTCCTTGGAGTACAATGTATAATCTAGATGATGTTGATTTACCTGCTGAAGGTCAAAAAGACTTAGATAATAGGCCTTGGTGGCATAAAGCTTCTTTGGAAAGTGAACCAAATCTTGCTGATCCCCAACTCAAATTTTTTAGAGCTAAGCTTTCTCGTTCAGTAGATCAAACGGAAAAACAATTGAGGGAGATGACTGCAAATTATTTTGGAATGATTTCATTAATAGACCATAATGTAGGCAGAATAATTTTAGAACTAAAAAGATTAGGCATGGATAAAAATACTATTATTATCTATTCAACTGATCATGGAGATCTTTTAGGTGATCATGGCTTATATTTAAAGGGACCAACTCCATATGAAGGTCTATTAAGGGTTGGATTGATTGTAAATGGTCCAAATATACCTAAAAATAAAGTTATAAAAGATCCTGTTTCTACAATGGATATTGCAGCAACAATTTGCGATATTGCTGGAGCAGAATTGCCTCATGTAGCTCAAAGTAAAAGCTTGATACCAGTCATAAGAAACAATGAATCAAGAGATGTTGCACATAGTGAGTGGAAAGTTAATGCTAGTAGGTGTGGCGTTGAGTTAGAACTACGTACCGTAAGAACAAAGAATGCAAAACTTACAATTGAAAAAAATACTGGTGCTGGTGAAATGTATAATCTTGATATTGACCCTAATGAGATGACAAATCTATTTAATGATGATAATTCGAGTAATCTTAAAAAAGAGTTGATGGATATGATTGAAGAAAGACCAGGAAAAGAATTATCAAATTTTGATGAACCTGTTGGAATGGCATAAATTGTAATTAAATAGGAAATTCTTGTAATTATGAAAACTAGTAAAATCAAAGGTGAATGGACGACAAAAGAGCTTCAAATTGATAAAAACTGGTTAATAAATTTAGATCATTTAGATAAACAAGAACTTTTTAAAGCTACTAAATTTGCAATTAAATCTAATAAATCTCTTTATGATATTAAAGATTCAGACTTTCCATTAAATAATTTTGTTAATAAAATTAATCTTATAAAAAAACAAATTCAGTTTGGTTTTGGATTCGTTGTTATTAAAGGGCTTCCTATCACAGAATTTAATGATGAAGAAACAAAGGTAATGCTCTGGGGTTTAGGACAATATTTGGGATATCCTGAAAAACAAGATAAAGCAGGATCATTACTTCACGTAGTCACTGATACTGGGGCAAGTTTTGCCAATACTGATCATATAAGAGGGTTTCAAACAAATGAGGAACTTCAATTTCATACTGATGGAGCAGATATTTTTGCTTTATTATGCATAAGAAATGCTAAAAAAGGAGGATTATCTAAATTAGTATCATCAGTAGCAATATTTAAAGAAATTGAACAAAACAGACCTGATCTTGCCAGAGTTCTTCAAGAACAATTTCATTTTGACTCCAGAACTCAAAATCCAAACGACGACAAAATTCAAAAAATCCCAATATTTGTAAAGCATGATAATCTCATAACAGCTTTATATAAAAGAAGATATATCAGGTCAGCTCAACGTTTTGAAGAAGTCCCAAAGTTAACAAAATTACAATTTGAAGCTCTTGATCTGTTGGATAAATTATGTAATGACGATAAGTTTTGTTTAAGCATGAATCTAAGTCCTGGAGATCTAGAAATAGCTAGTAATGCAACTACGTTTCACTCAAGGGAAACTTATGAAGATTATCCCGATCCTAATAAAAGAAGATGCATGATTAGATTATGGTTATCTATGTCTTATGAAAGGCCCCTTCCAGAAGTTTATAAGAGAACTAGAGAATGGGAGCCAACATTCAAAAGAAGAGGTTTAATTAATTAAATTAAAATATTAACTACAATTATAATTTTTTCAGGCTATCACTTTAGAGTCGAATAAGTTTTAAATTTAGGAGTTTTATATGTTTAAACCACTCAAGGGTATAAAAGTTTTGGATTTGACTGGAGTTTTAGCAGGTCCTTATTGTACTTACCAATTAGCTTTACTGGGTGCTGAGGTAATAAAAATAGAGAATCTTGAGCAAGGTGATTGGACAAGAGTTGGCGGAAAAGATCAATCTCTTAATAGCTTATATATGGGGACTTCATTTTTAATTCAAAATTCAGATAAAAAGTCTATCCAAATAAACCTAAAGTCAGAAAAAGGAAAAGAAATTGCATTAGAGTTGATTAAAAGGGTTGATATTTTTGTTGAAAACATGAGACCTGGAAAAGCTGAAAAATTAGGTCTTGGTTGGAAAGAGGTTTCAAATATTAATAATAAAATTATTTATTGTTCAATTTCTGCATTCGGTCAGGATGGACCTTTCAAGAATAGGGGTGCTTATGATCACGTGGTTCAAGGGATGAGTGGAATTATGACCACTACTGGAACTAAACAAACTGGCCCAACTAAAGTGGGTTCCCCCTTCATAGACTACTCAACGGGAATGAATGCTGCATTTGCTATCGTGTCTGCAATTCATGAAGTTAAACAAAAACAAAAATCTATTAGACTTGATGTTTCCATGCTTGATACGTCATTTTTGTTAATGGCAAATATGGTTACTGAACATTTGAATTCTGGATGGATACCTACCCCAATGGGAAATGAAGCGCAAAGTGGTTCACCTGCATCTGGAATGTATAATACTCTAACATCCCCTATTTTACTTGCTGCAAACAATAATATTCAATTTTTATCTTTATGTAAGGCACTAAACACAATTGGGTCATTTGATGCTGAAAAGTGGAAATCAGAAAAAATAAGAAAATCAAAACAAAGTGAGCTTAGAGAGGAATTTCAGAATATATTTATTACAAAAACAGCAGAAGATTTAGAAATACTTTTAAATAATTTTGATGTGCCTGCTGGAAAAATAAGATCATTACCAGAGGCAGTAGCAGAAAAGCAGTTCAAAGAAAGAAAATTGTGGAATAAAATAAATATAAAAAGTATTAACAAAGATTTTTTGGTGCCAAGTATTGGTTTTAAAGTTGATAAAAATGAGGTTTCACCCAAAAATCCACCTCCAACTTTAGGAGAAAACACTAAGGAAGTTTTGCAAAACATTGGAATAAATAAAGATCTATTAGGGGTACTTAAAAAAGAAGGTGTGATTAATTAAATTTCTTGAGTTCTAATTCATTTATTTTTACGCCCACCCCAAAACTATTTGCTGGAAGTCTTGATTTACCATTTATAATTTCAGGATTTGGATTTTTTAACAATGTTTTAAAATATTCAGTTTCTTTATATTGATATTCCATCAAAGGTGGCTCATTCGCAGCTGCACAGATTTGAAGAGTATGAGCGTGAGCTATTGGCCCAGTTGGATTATGAGGTGAAAATTTTACATTATGGTCATTAAAAAATTTATCTAAAGCTATAAGCTCATCTGGCCCGCCTGCGTATTTAATATCAGGCATCATAACGTCGTACACACCAGATTTGACATATCTTTCAAAACCTACAGTAAGAATTTTTTTTTCCAAACCAGCTAAAAACATACCTTTTGAATTTGTAATTGATCTTATTTTTTTTATTTCTCCTAAACTTTCAATTGTTTCTGGTATAGGGCACTCTAACCAATATAAATTTAAACCCTCAATCTCTTTGATTAGATCTATAGTTGTTTCAAAATTAAATCTCCAATGACAATCAATCATTACATCAATCTTTGGATCCACATTTTGCTTGATTGTGTTTATCCTCTCTAATCCAGGTTGCATTGCTTCTCGTATCTCTTTAGATGTCAATCCTGCTGAAACCTCATCAAAAGGAGCAAACTTAATTTTTGTGAAGCCATCTTTCAATACTTCATGCAGTTTATTTACAATTCCTTTAGGAGTTCTATCGACAGTTGAACGGTTAAAATTAGCATATATGTTTACTTTTTTGCGATTATTACCAAAAATTGAACTAATTGATTTTTCTTTTAACTTACCCTCAATATCCCATAAACACTGCATGATTGCTGAACTCAGTGCAGCTTCTACAATATTGTTAAAAGGTAATGGTTTTTTTAAATCTTGAGGTGTTAAGTAATGCTTATTCAATATCAATTCAAAAATCTTTTCACTTTGTGTCAAAATTTCGTTCTCTTTTCCCTGAAGTGTTGCTTCACCCCATCCGGAAATACCAATATCATTTTCTAATTTTACAAATAACCATTTGGTTTTCTTCGTAACATTAACTTCAAATAAATTGGATTTAATAATTTTATTTGTCATATAAAAAATTTTAATAAATTATAAATATATAAAATAAAGTTATATTTTTTATATTTTTTGTAAATACATATTTTCAAAGGAGGAAATGGATGCACTTAAATGATGAAGAAAAATCAATGCTTAATGGTGATTTTGGTAAAGCAAAGAAATGGGCACTAGAACATCAAATAAAAGTAGGAAATTTTTTTTCTGCCAGTAAATTTGTAAATGTAAGTCAAGCACATATGATGGTGGATCCTGAGTCAATAGGTCAAGCAGGAGTTATTTTTTTAGAAGATTTAGTTAATAAGGGTGCTAAAGTATCTATCCCTACTATAACTGACCCAAGAGGTGTTGATTTGAATTATTATAAGCCACTTGGTCAGACTGAAGAAATGGCTGAGATAGATCGAAGAACAAATAAAGCTTGTATTTCAATGGGTATTATAATGACTGACACTTGTGTTAATTATCAAACTATTATGCCCCCAGTCTATGGAGAACACGTTGCGTATGGTGACACGGGTGTAGTAATTTATTCCAACAGTGTATGTGGAGCAAGATCTAATTTTGAGGGAGGTCCTTCAGCTTTAGCTGCAGGTTTGACTGGAAGAACACCTGATTATGGTCTCCACCTTGATAAGAATAGGTTACCAACTAAGAGATTTTGTGTGAAATACCAACCAAAAGATCTAACAGATTGGGGAATTTTAGGAGCTATTATTGGAAAACAACTAGGGTCTTATTGGGAAGTTCCCATAGTAGAGGCTTTAGAAGTAGTTCCTAACTCTGATGAAATGAAACACTTGGGTGCCGCTATGGCAAGTTATGGATCCACACCTTTATTTCATCTTCATAATATTACACCTGAGGCAAAGAATCTTAAAATTGAACAATTTGATAATCTTGATTTAATCGACATAAATTCGTCTGATTTTGAATCCTTAAAATCTTTATTTGGTCGAAAGGGTGATAAAATAGATGTAGTTGTTTTTGCTGCACCTCAATTATCAATAGTTGAAATGCAAAAAGTTGCTAGTTTAAGCAAGGATAAAAGCTTTAAGGTACCAGTCATAGTTTGTACATCACCACAAGTATATGCAGACTCATTAAGAATGGGATTTATTGAAAAAATCGAAAATTCTGGTGCAAAGGTTTTACAGGGTACCTGTTTCTATCAACAATACGCTCGTGAAATTGGAGAGGCAAATGGTTGGAAAAAATTATTAAGTAATTCAACAAAAATTGTTAATATATTAGGTGGCTATGGATATACACCTGCCTTAGCAAGTATGGAAAATTGCATTCTAGGAGCAGTCAAGGGGGAAATAGTATGAGTAAAATATTGAAATGTCACCCAGGTATAGGTGATAAGACAGAAGGGATTGTTTTATGTGCCAACGATAATTTTTCTGCTCGTTATGATTTAGATAGAATTAAAGGTGTATTTTCAAGACCACAACATAAATTATTTGGTAAGTCGTATAAAAACAAGATTTTAGTTCTTAATGAATCTAAGGGAGGTGTGGCTTCTGCATGGATGTTATATGAAATGAAGATAAGAGATGTTGTTCCAAAAGCAATTCTTTTTAACAAGGCTAATACCATATTAGCTCAAGGAGCAGCTCATGCAAATTTAACTATGTGTGATAGATTTATAGACGGGGATATAACATCTTTATTAAAAACTGGTGATAAAGTCATTGTCGATCCTTCAGAAGGTTATATAGAAATTATATAAAAATAATTTATGGATATATAAAAAATATAAATTTCTAATATTAAATATTTTAAATTAACATGTTAATATCATTTTTTTGGGGGTTATAATGGTTTTTTTAAAAAATAAATTTAAACTAATTTCTGTAATTTTATGTTCTTTTCTGTTTTCTTTTGGTGCTCATTCGTCTGATTATCCAACAAAACCAATAAATGTAATGGTTGGTTATGCAGCTGGAGGAGGAACAGATTCTTATGCCAGAACATTAGCCAGCTTTATACATGAGCATTTAGGTATGCCATTTATGATAACTAATAAACCTGGCGCCAGTGGTTTCATTGCAGCTAAAGCTGTTGCAGATGCAAAATCTGATGGATATAGGCTATATGTTATGGCGCCTGGACCTTTTTTCATTAAAGATGTATTAGATGGTGATAAAGCTAAAGTTAAGCCATTAGAGGTTTTTAGACCTCTTGGGACAGTAGGTGTTCTAAATACTTCATTAATGGTTCCTATGGACTCTCCTTTTAAAACTGCCAAAGATTTTGTTGATTATTATAAAGCAAATCCTGATAAAGTAGCGAGGTGGGCAAATACAGGCAATGCAAGTTTACATACTTTAGGTGGACATGCTTTTTTACAAGCTAATGGAATAAAAGCTCAAACAATACCGCATAAAGGCGGTGCAAAAGCAAGGCTTTCTATTATTAGTAAACAAGTTGATTACGGTTTTGTTGGAATACAATTGTTAGCTGGTTTTGATACGAAGATGCGACCTTTAGGTGCTTTAGGGAATACCAGAGATCCAAATTATCCAGATGTTCCAACTGTTGAGGAAGCTGGTTTGCCTCCAATGGGAATTGCAAATCCAATGATGGTTTGGGCAAAAAAAGATATTCCAGAAGATGCAGCTCAAAAATTAATTGTCGCAATTAAAAAAGTTGCTGAGAGTAAAGGTTTTAAAAAATTAATTAAAAAGCTTGGTTTATCAGCTATTTATGCTTCTCCAGAAGAATCAGTTAAACTATTAAATGATCTAGGAGCTCAAGTGACACCTGTTGCTAAAAGAGTTTTCAATAAATAAAATGAAAAGGCCATTTACAAATGGCCTTTTTTTTTAAAATGTTCAATTTAAATAAATTAAAAAATTTTAACTTTTCTTCTGGGTTAGCTTTACTCATGATTAGTTTGTTTTTATTATTTGATATTAGATCAACAGAATTTTCTGATGTCACAACAGGGGAAGGAGTTGTAGGTCCAAAAACAGCTCCAACTTTCTTAAATATTGGAATAATTTGCCTATCAATTCTATTAATAATTAGTAGTTTTTCTAATAAAAACAGTAATGAGAAATTAGAAAATATTGATTTGACTTTAATTTTGAAAAAAGTCCTATTGATATTAATTACCTTTTTATACTTGTTTTTGACTAATTTTATAGGATACTTAACAAGTACATTACTGATAATACCCTTAATACTTTACATATTTGAAAACAAAAATTTAAAAAAAAATTTAGGTATTTCTATTAGTGGAGCTCTTATTTATTATATTTTTTTTATTAAAATTTTAGGTTTACATAACCCTGATCCTTATTATGAAATTTTTAATATTGTGAGCTTCTGATGGAAATTTTAAATGGATTTGATTATTTATTTTCTAATACTTCTGCATTGATATTTGTTTTTTTAGGTGCTGTTGTAGGTATGGTAGTTGGAGCTATTCCAGGTTTATCAGCTGCTGCGGCTATTGCAATGATTGTACCTGCTACATTTTACTTGGACCCACTATCAGCACTTGGTTTTTTGTATGTAATTGGCAAATCAGGAAGATATGGAGGATCTATTTCTGCTATATTGTTTAATACACCAGGTACTGCGGCAGCAGCAGCCACAATGCAAGATGGATATCCAATGACACAAAAAGGTCAGTCAGGAAAAGCTCTAAAAATTGCTACAGTTGCATCCGTATTTGGAGATTTTATAGGTGAATTTATTTTAATATTTGGTGTGGCTTACATAGCTGCTTGGACACTGTCTTTTGGTCCTCCAGAATATTTTGCAGTTTATTTTGCAGCATTTGTCATAATTGGAAGTGTTATAGGAAAATCCATTATTAAGGGAATTGTCTCTACTTTATTAGGAGCTTTGTTGTCACTTATAGGAATGGATCCAATTACGGGTGAATCGAGATATACATTTTACATTTATGAACTTGAAAATGGTTTGAATCTTGTTCCTTTATTAATTGGATTATTTGTCTTTTCAGAAATTTTGTTTCAATTTAATAAAGTTCTATCCAGCAAAATTGAAGAGATTTCTATAAAATCCAACATTAAATCTGACCATTCATTATCTTTTTCTGAAATTAAAAAATGTTTAATGATCATGACCAGATCTTCTGCGATAGGAGCATTTATTGGAATGATGCCTGGTTTAGGTTCAGCTGTTGCATGTTTTGTTGCGTATGGGGAAGAAAAGCGGAGGTCCAAAAATAAAAAATTGTGGGGAACTGGAATTATTGAAGGGGTTGCTGCTCCTGAGTCAGCTAATAATGCTGTTTCTGGACCAACAATGATACCGCTTCTAACTCTAGGTATTCCAGGTAGTACAATAGCCGCAATATTAATTGGAGTATTCTTGATACATGGAATTCAAGTAGGGCCTACAATCTTTGCTACTAGTAAAGAACTTGTTTATGGTTTATTTGCTTGCGGTTTATTGGGAATTGTAACTTATGGTATAATTGGATACTTTTTCGGACCTTTACTTGGAAGAATTATCGCTGTTCTCTCTCCAAATATGATTTATCCTTTTGTTTTGATTACTGGATTTATAGCTGCTTATTCAGCTAGGCAAAGCTTATTTGATGTAGGACTTGCAATTTTGTTCGGAGTTATTGGTTATTTGCTAAGATTGACTGGATATAGCCTGCCTGCTTTGTTAATAGCATTTGTTTTGGCAAGAAATGCTGAAGAAGCTTTTAGACAATCTCTACTTTTATCTGAACAAGGTATTGGTATTTTTTTAAACAGACCAATTGCGATTGCTTTTTTTGTTGTTGGATTATTTGTTTTATTTTTTCGTATAAAAACAAAAGATAAACCCTTGGAGAATTAATTTATGCCCTACCATAATTACGAGCAGCATTTAATGGGAAGTGCTGAGATTATTCCTAAAGGTAGCTTTGAGGTTGGTTCAATGCAGTCATTTAAACTAATTTACAAAGCTGGTAAATTTGGAATTGATGACCAAGGAGGATTTATGGTTGGTTTGCGTCCTCATTTTGATGGTAGTAAACTACAACAACATGACCCTAAAGCTGAAGGTTACGTTACTGTTGAAAGTTCAAAAAAAATACCAATTGAACTCAAAATTGAAATTAGGCGAAGTATAAGACCATTACAAAAAAATTTATATATCATTTGTAAAAAATTTTTAAAAGAAAACGACAAAATTATTATTAGAATTGGTGACAGAAGATTTGGATCTCCTGGGGTGAGGTTGCAAACATTTTGCGAAAAAAAGTTTGATTTTAAAATCCTAGTAGATCCTTTTGCTACTCAAGATTTCATACCCTTGCCTGATGGAAGGCACCCAGAAATTTCAATTGTACCTACTATTGGTAAAAACTGGAAATTAGTTGCTCCTTCTCTTAGAAGACCAAAAGAAAAGTTTAGAATTTCAATTAAATGTGAGGATAAGTGGGGCAATCCATCCAATAAAGTACGAATGGTATTTTTTCTTCACTCTAAAGAAAATATTATTGGATTACCAAAAAAAATAACTTTTAAGAAAGGTCAATTTTCTGTAATTATACATGATTTAAATATTCATAAAGAGGGTGTTTATAAAATTGAATTAAAAGATGTAGATAATAATATTTTGACTATAAGTAACCCTATTATAATCAAAAATTCTACATTTGCTCATTTCTGGAGCGACATGCATGGTCAGAGTAGAGAAACAATCGGAACAAATACTGCAGAAGAATATTTTAATTTTGCAAAAAATAAATCATTTTTAGATATATGTGGTCACCAAGGTAATGATTTTCAAATAACTGATAAATTTTGGAAAGAATTAAACAAAATAACTAAGACTTATAATAAAAATGGAGAATTTATATCTGTTCCTGGTTATGAGTGGTCTGGTAATACATCAGTAGGTGGTGATCACAATGTTTGGTATAAAAACGAAGGACGTCCAATCTTCCGTTCAAGTAGGGCGCTGTTGTATGAAGAGAGTAAAAAAGGAAATGATGCTCATACTTCTAAAGAATTAATAAAAAAATTAAAAAATGAAGATGCGTTGGTTGTTGCCCATGTTGGAGGACGTTATGCTGACATAGGTTATGCTCATGACGCAAACTTAGAACCTTCAGTTGAAGTGCACTCTGCGTGGGGAACTTTTGATTGGCTAATAAAAGATGCATTTAAATTAAATTATAAAGTTGGTATAGTGGCAGCAAGTGATGGTCATAAAGGAAGGCCTGGCGCAAGTTACCCTGGAGATAGTCTGTTTGGATCTTATGGTGGTCTAACATGTCATTTATTACCGTTTTTAGACAGAGATAGTCTATTTGAAGAATTTAGAGCAAGGCATCATTATGCCACAACTGGAGCAAGAATTTTTTTGGATGTTAAAGGTGATTTTTCAAACAAAACTCATTTAATAAGTCCTATCAGTAAAAAGAAAGTATCCATCGATTCATGTTTGATGGGAGATGATATTCTTACAGCTTCCAACGAACTCAAATTAAATGTAAAAGTTGAGGGCACATCACCTTTAGAAAAAATAGAGTTGTATGATGGTCTTAAACTTTTAAAGACTATATATGCATTTGAAAGAAATGAATTTAGTAATAGAATTAGAATTACATGTGCAGGTCAATATTATAGAGGTCGAGGTAGACTAGTAAATTGGGATTGTAAAGCATCATTTAAAACTGCAAAAATCATTAAATATAAGTGCTTTAATTTTTGGAATCCAAATCGACAACCAAAAAAATTAAACCCTAATACCTTGGAGTGGAAAACAGTTACAACTGGAGGAAACTCAGGAATAGATTTTTGGATCGCCAAAGACACATTTAAAAATAATCTAACAATTGAAAACAATTTCAAAAATATAAATATAAATATAAGTTCAATTGATTATAAACCTCGAGTATACAAATTTGGTGGTATGGATATCAGAATGCATATTCAAAAATTACCCAAAAAACTTAGACAAACTAGCTTTGAAAAAGAATTTAATATAAATTTAAATAAATCTGATGATCATAGATTTTATATAAAAGTAATACAAGAGGATGGTCATCAAGCTTGGTCAAGTCCTATATATATTAAAAAAGTCTAATTCTCTTCTTTCATCATCTTTTTTAAGTTTTTGATGAGAGTATTCAAAAAATTACTTGTATAGCCTTGACGAATAATAAGGCCTGTCTCTCTTGATACATCAAAATCACTTATTTCTATTTTGCAAAATTTTTCTGATTGAAATATTTCCAGAGTATTATGTGTTGTGAATAAAAGTAATGTGGAATTTAATAGAGAATTTAATGCAACATTTAATGAATTAGTGGAAAATGAAATGGTTGGACTTGGTAAATCTTTGGATGAAAAAAAGTTAAAAAATAATTCTTGAGTTTGTTTTGCTGTAGTTGAGATTGCCCATTTATAATTAGTAAGCTCTTTTAAAGAAATTTTTTTATTAGCTAAAGGATGCATTCTTGACGCCATAACTATAAACTTATCTACTTTTAAGGGTTCAAAATAAAAGAATTCTTCATTTTGCGGTTTCCTGGCAAACAAGATATCTATTTTATTATCTTCTAATTTTTTAACTTGAAGATCTGGAAGGTCTACATTTAAGTCAACAACTAAATCTGGAAAACTTTCTAATGTTTTAGATATTGCTTTTGGAAGACAACTCAAGGTCCAACTTGCTCCAGCCCCTATAAAAATTTTTCCTTTTGTTCCTTGTTTGAAGTTATTTACTTCATTCCTTGCATTTTCTGTAAGTGCAATAATATTTTTCGCATACGGAATTAAAAGTTGGGCATTTTTACTAACCGTCAAGCCGCCTGAAACTCTTGTAAATAAAGTATCAATTCCAAAAGCATTTTTTAAATTTTCAAGACGTTTAGATACTGCTGGTTGCGTTATGTTTAATTTTTCAGCTGCAGCAGTTATTCCTTTTTCTTCAATTACGGTTAGAAATGTTTTAAATTCTATTAGGTTCATGTCATAAATTATTTTTATCAGTATATAAAAATTATAAATTATATTTTATTATACTTGTTGTCTATGATAAATTGGTAAAGTTGGAGGGATTAATGGAAAGTAAAAATTTACTTATTTTACTTTCTGACGAGCATAATAAGAGAATGCTTGGTGCAGTTGGTCATAGCCATGTCAGAACACCAAATCTAGATAAATTAGCTTCAGAAGGTGTTTTATTTGAAAATGCATATTGTAATTCACCAATTTGTGTTCCATCAAGAGCAATTTTAGCAACTGGAAGGTATAATGCTGAAATTGGATATTGGGATAATGCTGATCCATATGATGGTAAAATACCAAGTTGGGGACATCGTGCAGTTGAAGGTGATTGTGACGCAGTGTCAATTGGAAAACTTCATTTTTTAAATGACCAGGCACCAACTGGTTTTTCTGAGCAAATAAATCCATTGAATGTTGTAGGAGGAGTAGGTGATCTTTTGGGACTGATACGGCAAGAACTTCCTGTTCGCAAAGGTGCTGCAAATATGGCGAAAGATGTAGGCAGTGGAGAAACTACATATTCAAATTATGATAAAAAAATAGCAGAAGATGCTAGTGACTGGATTTCTAATAGAAATGTTGATGATAAGCCTTGGGTTCTCTTTGTATCTTTTGTTTGTCCTCACTTTCCATTAATTGCACCCGAAGAGTTTTATAATATGTATCCTGAAAGCGAAGTTCCCTGGCCATTGTTGTATGAAGAAAATCAAAGAAGTCAGCATCCATACTATTTAGCAATGAGGAAGTGTATGAACTATGATGACTACTTTGATGAAGATAAGGTACGCAAAGCGACGTCTGCATATTTTGGTTTATGTTCTTTTCTTGATCATAATATAGGTAAAGTACTAGAAACTCTAAATAAATCAGCCTTCTCAGAAAATACTAATATAATTTATACTTCTGATCACGGTGATGCTCTAGGAATGAGAGGTATGTGGGGAAAAAGTACTATGTTTGAGGAATCTGCTGGCATCCCTATGATTATAAAAGGTCCAGACATCTCAAAATCTAAAAGAATTAAAACCCCAGTTAGTTTAGTTGATATTTTTCCAACTGTTGTAGATAGTCTAAAATTAGAACAAAACTCAAAAGATAATGATTTACCAGGTAAATCACTCATCAAAATAGCTAATGAAAATGAAGATTATGAAAGAATAGTACTTTCAGAATATCACGCAGCAGCCTCTCCTGTTGGAGCGTTTATGTTAAGAAAAGGTAAATATAAGTATGTCTATTTTGCTGAAGGTTATAATCCTCAACTATTTAACTTAGAGGAAGATCCTTATGAAGAAAATGACCTAGCTAAGGACAATAATTTCAAAAAAATTCTTGAAAGCTTTCATGGTGATTTGTTAAATATATGTAACCCAGAAGAAGTAAATAAAAGAGCAAAAAGAGAACAAAATGAAAAAATTTTAAAACATGGTGGCGTAGATGCTATCAAAGAAAGAGGAGATTTTGGTTATTCTCCTGCTCCTGGACAAAAAGCTGAGTTTGATTAAATGCTAGCAAATGATATAGAAAAAAAAGAAAAAAAATCTGACTACTTTAAAGATATATTAATCGCATTAATGGTACTTGTCATAAGTGTTGGATGTTTTTTTACATATAATCCTGCAGATGCACCTCTGGACATAGGCTCTGATGGAATGAATTTTGCTACCTATCCACTAGGGGTGGCATCATTTCTAACTGTTTTAGGGCTGATTTATTTAATTATTTCAATAAAAAAATATTTATCGTCGAGTGACGATTTTGATTTTTATAATCAGATGTCACAAGCAATTAAGGATAATAGATCTCTATACTTCAAAAGATTAGGCACTGTTATTTTGCTTATATTGTTTGCAATAATTTTAGGCGAAATAAATTTTATGTTATTGACAAGTATTTTCCTTTTTTTCGGATTTTATTTATATGACCGAAGAGATTATATCTTTATGATAATCTTGTCTCTATTAGGAGGAGGATTCAGTTATGGGTTGTTTGTCTATTTTCTTAAATTACCTTTATAGGAGATGATGTGTTAGAAGGTTTAATAGGTGGGTTTGCAAATTGTTTCGAACCATTTAACTTATTATTATTATTTTTAGGAACCTTTCTAGGTCTGCTTGTTGGTGCTTTGCCAGGTTTAAGCTCACCCATGGCTATAATAATATTATTACCTGTTACATATTCATTAGATCCGCTTCCAGCACTTTTAACTATGATAGGTGTTTATGTTGGTACCAAATTAGGAGGATCGTTCTCAGCTATTTTATTAAGAACTCCTGGTACACCAGCTGGTGCATGTACAGCACTAGATGGTTTTCCTATGGCTGAAAAAGGACAATCAGCACTCGCATTAGGTTATGCAACTTACTCTTCTTTTTTTGGAGGGGCTACAAGTTGGATAATAGCGGTAACTTGCATTCCTTTTATTTCAAGTATAGCTCTTAAATCTTCAAATGCTGACATAGCACTTATAGCTATTATGGGTTTAGTAATGGTTTCTGCATTCACTCGTGGATCAATGTTAAAAGGGTTTATTGGTGTAAGTATAGGTTTGTTAATAGGTGCAGTGGGAATGGATAGAACTGATGCAATTGAGAGATTTACTTTTGGATCTATTGATCTGCTATCTGGCGTTCCTTTTGCAGCAGCTTTAGTTGGATTATTTGGATTTGCAGTAGTAATTTCAGATTTATCTCTTATGAAATCTTCGTCTCAACTTGTGGCAACAAAATTTAAAATTGAATTACCCTCTACATTAGATTTTTTAAAAAGATGGCGAGCTTGGAGCGTCGGAGGTTTTTTTGGAGCTATTATTGGCGCTGTTCCAGGAGTGGGAGCGGACGGTGCAACTTGGCTTTCATATGGTGTAGTAAAAAATAATTCCAAGAATCCAGATAATTTTGGTAAAGGTGAACCTGATGGAGTTGTAGCACCAGAAACCGCTAACAACGGGACAACTGGAGGTACTATGGTCCCTATGTTAACTCTTGGTATCCCAGGAGATGCATCAACAGCAATCATGATTGGAGCCCTTTATTTACATGGTCTTCAACCTGGTGTCACCCTTATGAAAACTGGTGCTGAAGTTGTTTATGGTATGTTGGCTGGCTTGCTGTTAGCTGGTGTATTTATGTTTGTGATAGCTCTAGGTGCAATAAGATTTTTTGTTTACGTGTTAAGGCAACATAGATCTATTTTATTTCCATTTGTAATGATATTTGCCACGATGGGAGCCTACGCAAGTTACAATGAATTCTTTCCAGTATATGTTGCTATTTTTCTTGGTGTGTTTGGGTTTTTCATGGAAGAAAGAGGTTTCCCAGTTGTTACAATCGTGCTTGGAGTTATTCTAGGTCCTATTATAGAGTATAACACAAGGGCAGCTTTACAACTCGCAGATGCAAATTGGTTTACGTTTGTAGATACTTGGCCAAGATTAATTATGATTGGAATAATAGTATTCCTTGTTTTTAATGAAATTAGACAAGGCTTAATAAGACAGAAAATTTCAAAACAATAACTAAAAGGAGGACGACATGAGAATATTAATTTTAGGAATATTTTGTTTTTTTACTTTTCTGGGTAACTTAGCTTTAGCTGCATACCCTGAAAAACCAATAAGAATAATAGTGCCTTATAAAGCAGGTGGTGGAACTGATTCTATTGCCAGGGGATTTGTAGGTGCTTTTAGTAAGGCAGCAGGTGTAGATGTTGTCATTACTAATGTTAATGGAGGTGCAGGATCTAAGGGTATAATTCAAGTTATGAAAGCTAAGCCAGACGGTTATAACCTTATTTTAACTGGGTCAACCGATATAATAGGACTTTCAACTTTTAGAAAAATGCCTTTCAAGTCTATAGGTAGCCTTACACCAGTTGGAGGTATATATACTACGCCAACTTATGTCTTAGCTCACAAAGATAGAGGTTACAAAACTTTAGAAGAGGTAATAGAAAAATCAAAAGCTAATCCTGGTAAATTAATTGCAGGAATTGGTGGAAAGTTTGGTGCCCATGATGTTTTGGCTAATGCCGTTAATGGTTATAAAAATGCTGGGTTCAGAATTGTTGCCTTTGATGGTGGTGCAATGTTAAAGAAAGCTACTATCGCCAACGAAGTAGACATTTGTATAATACATTCTCCTGTTTTACTTAATGAGGTAAAAGCAGGATTATTAAATGTAATTGGTACAGGAGGATCTTTAGCAAAAATAACTTACCCACCAATTCAAAAAACAAAAACACTAAGAGATATGGGAATACCTGCTGATGTCGGTGTTACAAGAGGTGTTTGGGCTCCAAAAGGAACACC
The DNA here is from genome assembly GCA_902619615.1 of uncultured SAR116 cluster alpha proteobacterium. Lineage (GTDB taxonomy): Bacteria > Pseudomonadota > Alphaproteobacteria > Puniceispirillales > Marisalimonadaceae > Marisalimonas. Next base: position 94,027 of record CACNFD010000005.1, read on the forward strand.
AAAAGATGTTATTGCAAAACTAGAAAAATTTATAGAAGTAGCAACCAACAGTGAAGAATTTAAAAAGTTTGGTAATAATTTTGGTTTTGCTCCAAAATATTATACATCATCACAATTTTTAGATTTATTAAATTTAGAACAAGGTGTTTACACTGATATTAAAGGTAAATTTATGAGTAAATAAATCTAATCAAAATCTAAATAAAAGAGAGATATATTGTCTCTCTTTTATTTTTTAGAGTATCATTTCAGGAGAAGATGAATGAAAAATAAAAACGAAAACTTGATTATAATTATGTCAGATGAACATCAAGCTAAAGCACTTGGCTCAGTTAATCATCCTTTCGTTAAAACTCCTAATCTTGATAAATTAGCTTCTACAGGAATTAATTTTACTAATGCCTACACACCATGTCCAATATGCGTTCCTGCCAGGGCATCATTTGCAACAGGGCTCCCAGTTCATAAAAATAGATTATGGGATAATGCAATGCCATATTATGGACAATTACCTAGTTGGGGCCATATGTTACAAAAAGTGGAAGTTTCAGTTGAATCAATAGGAAAACTTCATTACAGAGCTCAAGACGATGATGATGGGTTTGATCAAAAACATATTCCTATGATGGTTTATAAGGGTGTCGGAATGGTTTGGGGTTCAATTAGACGAGAAAATGAACGAAAAACACGAGACCAAAGAATGTTAGGTGAATATATTGGTCCAGGAACTAGTAATTACACTGACTATGACGAAGCAGTTGTAAGTCAGACAATTAAGTGGTTAGAGAATAAATCAAAAGATAATAATAAAAAAGCTTGGTGTTTATATATTGGGCTAGTAGCACCTCATTTTCCACTTGTGGTCCCTCAAGAGTTTTATGACATGTATCCTCACAAAATTTTACCTGAAACTAAATTAAACCCTAGAGATGGGTATATACAACATCCTTGGATAAAAAAACAAAAAGAGCTTAGGAATGACGAAAATGACTTCAAAAATGAAGAAGAAAGATGGGCTGCAATAGCTTCATATTACGGTTTATGTTCTTTTCTCGATTATAATATTGGAAAAATTATTAATAAAGTTTCAGAATGTGGATTTTTAGATAATACAACAATTATTTATACTAGCGATCATGGAGATAATGTGGGCGCAAGGGGGTTATGGGGAAAATCCAATATGTATGAAGAGTCAGCTGCTATACCACTAATAGTATCTGGCCCTAAAATTAAACCTGCTAAATGTGATACACCAGTTTCTTTGTTAGACTTAACTGAGACAATAGTTGACCATTTTGGTGCAAAAAGCCCTAATAATGGGCCTGGTGAGTCTTTATATTATATTGCTAACAATTCACCAGACGAAACCAGGATTATATTTAGTGAATATCATGCATCATCTTCAGTTTCAGGCGCCTATATGATACGAAAAAGTAATTGGAAATATATATACTATGAGGGTTTTGAACCAGAACTGTTTGATCTTGAAAATGATCCAGAAGAAATTAATGATTTATCAAAAGACCCAAAATATTCGAATATTTTGGTTGAGTTGGAAAAAGATTTACACAATATTTGCAACCCAAAAGAAATTAATGAGTTGGCATTTAAGGATCAGGACGACATGATTGAGCGTTATGGTGGAATAGAAGAAGCCAAAAAGTTAGGTGCAAATGCTGCTACACCTCCACCTAAAACATAATTTGTAAAAAAGGAAGGTGAAAGTGTCAAAATCAAAAATTAATAAAATTGAATTAACATCTTTTGAAATTGAACTAATTGATATTGAGGAAAATAAAAGCGGTATTGGTATTTTTTATTCTCCAAACTCTAAAAAAAAGCATATTAGATTTGGAATAAGAATTTTTGATACTGATGGCCATGTGGGAGAATATATTCCTCCAAGAAGTAGAGCTAAGGTAATTATGGCTGCCTCAGAGGCTCTTTCATATCATATTATTGGTAAAAACCCACTCCATAGAGAAGAGATCTATCGACAACTTAGGGGGTTGTGCAAGCATATTGGAGAAGTAGGAATTGGACCTATAGATATTGCTTTATGGGATTTGGCTGGTAAAAAACACGATTGTTCAATATCGGATCTTTTAGGAGGTTATCGTAAATTACTTCCGTCATATGCTAGTACTATGCATGGAGACAGGGAAAAAAATGGTTTATCTAGTCCTGAAGCTTACGCTGATTTTGCAGAAGAATGCTTAGAACTAGGTTATAAAGGTTATAAAATGCATGGATGGAACAAAGGTGATGTAAAAGAAGAAATAGAAATGTTAAAAGCTGTAGGTAAACGTGTTGGCGATAAAATGAAAATTATGTATGACGCTGGGTGCCATTTTAATACATTAGCTAATGCTCTTGAAGTTGGAAAAGTATGTGATGAATATAATTTTTACTGGTACGAAGATCCTTATAAAGACGGAGGCGTTTCTATAAATGGTAATCAAGTACTATCCCAAAACTTAGAAACTCCTATACTAGTTGGTGAACATGTAAGAAATTTAGAGACTTCAGTAGATATGCTAACTAATGGTGCCTCTTTTTTTTCTAGAGCAGATCCAGATTATGATGGAGGTATTACAGGTTGTCATAAACTAGTGGCATCTTCTGAAGGTTTAGGTATTGATTGTGAAGTTCATGCCTGCGGACCTGCAATGAGGCAATTAATGGCAGCAAGTAGAAATTCAAATTTTTATGAAGTAAATTTAGTACATCCAAAATGTAAAAATCCTTGGTCTCTTCCTGTTTATAATGAACAATATTCAGATCAACTTGATTGTATTGATGAAAATGGAAATGTTAAGGTTTCTGATCAACCAGGTTTGGGAGTTAAATATGATTGGGAATATATTGAAAAAAATAAACTTAACACGATAATCCTGAATTAATTTTTTATTAAATAAACAGTTTTTAACATGACAAATTATTCAACAATAAATGTTAAACCTCTCTCAGGTAATATTGGGGCGGAAATTGATGGTGTTAATTTAAAGAAAATTACTAAAAAACAATTTAAAGAAATTAAAATAGTATTTGGTAAATATGGAGTTATCTTCTTTAGAAATCAAAATCTCTCACCTGAAGAAGAAATAATTTTTGCAGAGTTGTGGGGTGAGATAAATATAAATCGTTTTTTTACAAATTTAGAAGGCTATCCTAAAATTGCATTGGTTTCAAAAGAACCTGCTCAAAAAAAGAATATTGGTGGTGCTTGGCATACAGATCATACATATGATTTAGAACCAGCTATGGGATCTATTCTATTTGCCCATCAAGTTCCAAAAAAAGGCGGGGACACCTTATTTTCTAGCATGTATGCCGCCTATGAAACTTTATCAGATGGTCTCAAAGGCAGTTTAAAAAATATGTATGGAAGACACTCTAGTCGGCATGTTTTTGGAAATTCTCGTGCTAAAAGAAACGATGATACAGTCGGTAGAATAATTAACTCTGATAAAGCTAAACAAGATGCGATCCACCCTGTTGTTATTACACATCCACAGACAGGGAAAAAAGCTCTATTTGTCAATCCTACATTCACACTTGGATTTGATGGATGGAGTGATGAAGAGTCAAAACCACTATTAAACTATTTATACTCTCATGCAACCAAGCCAGAATTTACATGTAGATTTAAATGGGAAGAGGGTTCTATAGCATTTTGGGATAATAGATCTACATGGCATTTAGCTGTCAATGATTATCATGGCCAAAGGAGACTAATGCATCGCATAACTATAAATGGCACTAGATTAAAATAGTTTTCTAAATGAAAAATTATCGTAACAAATATAATTTTTGATCATGTCATTCAAAAAAAATATTTTAACTTTATTTAATAAGTCCAAAATTAATGAATTTTTTTTTCAATATTTTTGAATTTAATATAACTGTATTAATTTTTGCATCAGTATTCTTAGGAGGAATAATTAAAGGTACTGTTGGAATTGGTATGTCAATGTTTTCTGTTCCAATTATAGCATTTTTTCTGCCGCCTACTACGGCAATTATACTTTTATGTGTTCCAGTATTGATTACAAATATTATTCAAATGAATATTCCTAAAGGAATTGGATCTTTTAGATTTTTCCCAATGTTTATTGCATTAATTTTAGGAATTATAATAGGGTGTAATTTAATTTTAGAAATTAATTTGTCTACAATTTCTCAAATAATTGCTATCTCAATTATTTTTGCAGCCATTATAAATTTATTTGGGATTAATATAAAATATATCAACCCAAATCTTGAAAAGAAACTAACTATACCAATAGGTTTTTTTTCTGGAATAATTGGAGGTTTATCTACAATGTATTCACCTTATATTTTGGCTTACCTAGTATCTGTTAACCTAGAAAAAGAAACTTTAATCAGAACCATGGCTACTTTGTATTTCATTGGCTCTATAATTATTTACCCTATATGGATTTATAATGGTTTAGGTACACTTAACGACTTAATTTGGAGTGCCTTTTTAGTTTTACCAGCAATTTTAGGTCTAAAAATAGGAACAAGCATTAGAGGTATGATTTCTAATGAAAATTTTAAAAAAACAATACTTTACATATTAATAATAATTGGAATTTCCCTTCTGATTAAAAACACATAATATTTAGTCAGGAGGCATAGGAGCTGATAAAACAGTATTTTGATATGATTTTTTTTCAGACAAACGAGCTCCCCAATTAGAAATTCCTTTGAATTGTGAAAAATCAAAATCAAATTTAAGACATCTATTATACCAACAACCTGCTGGAATGTCAGCAAGGCTAAATTCCTCACCTAAAATGAATTTATTATTAATTAATTGATTATCTAAAATTTTTAATAACGTAAATACCTGATCTTTAGCTTTTAAAACTTTATTAGGGTCTCTTTTATCAGGTGGTAGAAGAATTAGGTTTAATGTAATTATTGCGCAGGGAGCTGCTAATGTAAAACCAGCCCAATCCATCCATTGATCTCTTAAAGCGATTATTTTATGATTTTCTAAATTTAAATGATTATATTTATTCGATAAATATTTAATAATAGCGTTAGATTCATATAAAAAAAATCCATCATCATCTATTAATGGAACTGTGCTATTGGGATTTAAATTCTTGAAAGATTGTTCCTTAGTGCCACCATATCTACCACCATAATCTAATGTTTCAAAATCAATACTTATTTCTGAACATAGCCATATTACCTTTTGAACATTACATGATGATTTTCTTCCATAAACTTTTAAAGTCATTTTAAATACTCATTTCTAATTTGAAAATGTTAATAATATTTAATTTCAATATACCACATTAAAACAAAAACAATTATTATTTATTTCTTTCAGGAAAATCTAATCCTACCCCTTTTAAATGACTAAAATTTTGATTAATTTTGCTAATACATTCATCAGATAATTTTAAATTTAAAATTGATTTAATATTTTTTTTTAAATGGTTAATATTTCCTGTCCCAAAAAGGACTGTGTCAATTCCTTGTTGATGTCTTACATATCTATAGCAAGCATCGATAATGTTATTGGCTCCACTATCTTTTAAAATATATTCTAGGGGCTCTTTTTCATCTAAAAACCATTCAGGAAGTTGTTTATCTTTTACAAGTTTATGAATGTCTTCCTGTAATCTGCCATTTACTGAAAACAGGCTTCTAACAACAAACATAGACATAGTAGCAATATTTTTAGACATTGTTTTTGGTAATATTTCTGTTTTTGCATTTTGGTTCATCATTGAGAATGCAAGCATTATCACATCAAAGTAGTTTGTGTTTATAGCCTTCGAAATTGTTATTTGATCTGGGTCTATTGGAGAAGATTCAGTTATTCCTAGAAAGCGGATTTTACCCTTTTCTTTTTCTTTTAGTAATTCTGGCACTAATGTAATTGCATGATCAAAATCTTTAGGTGCAACTCCATGCAAATGAAAAATATCTATGTAATCCGTCTTTAGTTCTTTTAGTGAGTTTTCTATTCCTGAAATAATGTCTATATGTGAATATTTTTTATCTTTGGTTGAAACTTGATGTTTGGTTGAAATAACAACTTGATCTCGATTAACACTTTTAATTGCTTTTCCTAGAATTCCTTCTGTTCCATAGACATTTGCAGTATCAAAAAAATTAACACCTAAATCCAAGGCAGTTTTTATAAGATTAATTGATTGATTTTCAGTTTTACCAGTTGATTTGCCAATTGTGCTTGATCCTCCACACCCAAGGCAAGCAACACTCACTTTAAGACCAGTTTTACCAAGTTTAATGTATTCCATACTAGACACATAAAAATTTTAAATAAAATCAAATATATTATAAATTATTATTTAGCTTTATATAATAAAAAATTGTTAATTAGATATTTTTATATTTAAGATATATTAGAGTTATTAATTACTTTTTAAATTAAATTTCGGTTGTCTAATGGACGTTTTTGATTTTGTTATTGTTGGTGCAGGTTCAGCAGGAGCAGTTCTGGCTACAAGACTTTCAGAAAATAAAAAATATAAAGTTTTATTAATAGAAGCAGGTGGTAATGATAATCATCCTTGGCTTCATATTCCTATTGGAGTAGGAAAAACTCTTACAGACCACAGATTTATTTGGAATTTTCAAACTGAGCCTGAAAAAGAATTAAACAGAAGAAATATTTTATGGCCCAGAGGAAAAGTCTTGGGGGGGTCTAGCTCAATAAATGGAATGTTATATGTGAAAGGCGCTCCACATAGATATGATGAATGGAGAGATGGAAATAATCCAGGGTGGGGTTATAATGAGTTACTACCTTACTTTCGTAAGTTAGAAGATAGACGTGAAAGTAATCATCCAGATAGGGGGATAGGTGGCCCTATCAAAATATCTAGTGGAAGTTATCGTGACAAGCTTTCAGATGCTTTTTTTCAAGCTTGTGTTGATGTGGGAGCAAAACCTAATAAAGATTACAATATAAATTTTGATGGTGTTGGCTGGCTTCAATATTCTACAAAAAATGGACTAAGATGCTCTACATCCTCAACTTATCTAAAAATTGCAAAAAAAAATAAAAACTTAAAAATTATAACAAATGCCGAAGTTGAAAAAATTATTTTTGAAGGAAAAAAAGCAGTAGGAGTTATATATAATAGAGATAATTTTTCAAAAGAAATTCGAATAAGAGGTGAAGTGATATTATCAGCAGGTTCAATAAATTCACCGAAAATATTAGAACTTTCAGGTATTGGGCAAGGACCTTTATTGAAGTCTCATGGAATAGAAGTTCTTTCTGATATTAAAGGTGTAGGAGAGAACCTAACTGACCATTTGCAAACAAGACTTACTTATGAAACTAATTTAAAAGTTACCGTAAATGACATATTAAACAATAAATTTAGAGGAGCTTTGGAAGCATTAAGATATATCGTTAGGCGAAATGGCCTAATGTCTATTGCATCAGCAACTGTTCATGCGTTAATGAGAAGTGAAAATTCCAAAATATACCCAGACTTAAAAGTGCAAATAATGCTTATTTCTGGAAATAATAGATATTCAAGAAAGAAAAATCATGGAATGGATTCTTTTTCAGGATTTAGTTTAGGAGTTTTTCCTTTATATCCATCCTCAAGGGGAACAACTCATTTAAGAAGTAATAATTTTAGGGACAATCCTATTATTAAAGCAAATTATTTATCTACACCAGAAGATAAAAATTTAACGATTAAAGGACTTAGGTTAGTAAGAAAAATTGCAACCCAGAAGTCTATTTCTCCATATATTGTTAGAGAAGTTCGTCCAGGAAAAAATATAGAAGATGATGAAAGTTTACTTAATTTTGCACGTGAAACAGGACAAACTTCATGGCATTCTGTTAGCACTTGCAGAATGGGGAAAGGCCCAAATGATGTTGTTGATTACAATTTAAAAGTGTTTGGGATAGAAAATTTAAGGGTGGTAGACAGCTCTATAATGCCTTGTATGCCATCTTCTAATACTAATGCACCTTCAATTGTAATAGGTGAAAAGGGGGCTGATATTATATTAAAAAACACAAAAATGAAATAAGCTTTTAGTCAAGTTTTTGATAACTTCTTTTTCTTAAAATCTACCTTTTCGTTGTATTCCAGCTGAACTGGTATTCATTATAGCATCAATATGTGAGTGCATTAATTTTAATTTTAACTTATCATTTATTCCTTTTTCCCAAAGATCTTCGAATTCTCCTGGATCGTTTTCTATGTCATAAATTTCACCAAATCCAAGTCCATGATAAATTATTGTTTTATATCTTCCATCAAAGGTCATAGTAGCGTGTGTATCTCTAACAATTCTTGGAGATCCTAATGAGTCATTAAATTCTGAAACTACAACATGCTTGTGAAAGTTAACGTCATTACCTGAACACATTTTTTCAAAAAGGGACTTTCCCTGCATATAGTAAGGTATATTTATGCCTGCAGCATCCAAGATAGTTGGGGCTAAATCAACCAATTCAACTAATGCTGAACTAACTATGTCTGACTTTATCTTTCCAGGCCACGAAAACATTAATGGTACATGAACTAATCCTTCAAAAAAACGACTTCCTTTATAAATTAGTCCATGATCACCCAACATTTCACCATGATCACTATGAAAAATAATTAGAGTGTTTTGAAGTTGGCCTATTTCTTCTAAATGATTGATAAGTATCCCAAAATGTTTATCTAAAAGTTCAATCATGGCATAATAATGTGCCTTAACAATTTTGCCATTAAATGATTCAGGAGGCCAATTGCCTGGGTTTTTATACCCACCCTCTGGCGGAGGTGGAGGATTTTCTCCGCCAGGATTTACAGCGTTAACTGCTTGCTGACAAACTTCTTTAAATTTTTTTTGTCTTTCAATATCATTTAATTTAAACAAAGGTCCAGGAAGGTCGTCTGGATTATACTTCTTTCTATATTCTTTTGGAGGATCAAAAGGAGGATGGGGATCAAATGGGTTAATAGATAACATCCATGGACCTTTTCTTTTTTTATTAATAAATTTTATTGCCATTTCAGTGCACCATGTAGTTTGGTGAAATTCCTCAGGGACGCCGTCACAGCAAAAATTATTTACGGGTTCAAAAAGTTTTTTTAGATTCTGTTTTTTTTCTTCTACAATCCATCTCTTATAATCATCAGTCTCTGGATTTAATTTGGGAGTTGAATCGTGACTATAATAAAATGTATTGTATCCATCATCTGTTCTTTTTTCAACTCCTCCTTCAGCACTTGATAGATGAAGCTTACCAATTAGCCCGCAGTCATATCCTGCGTCTTTAAGTATTTTGGTAACTAGCACTTCATGATCAGGAAAATGTTCCGCACCATTTCTGTGTGCATGAGTTGAAGCAGGGTATCTTCCTGTCAAAAATGATGCTCTGCTTGGAGTGCAGATAGGACTTTGTACATACGCATTTTTGAATGTATATCCATTTTTCATGAATTTATTTATATTAGGAGTATTTATATATTGATTGCCAAGACCATTTATTGTGTCAAATCTTTGTTGGTCAGTACAATACCAAATTATATTAGGTAAATTTTTCTTCATGTGATTTATAATATTTATATTTATTTAGTTAAAATTATGAACAAATTTTAAGATTTTAGCCAATACAACTTTTTTATTTTTTCATAACTTTTAGTTATGCATATAATTAATTTGTTTAATTTTTTTTATATATATATCATTATTTATTACTTATTATGATTAAAATTAGACAAATACAATTTTTTCTTTCTGTTCTTCAATACAATAGTTTTGTCAAAGCAACTGAAAGTTTGAATGTTTTACTGCAAAGTGTAAGTAAAGTCATTCGAGAACTTGAAGAAATTTTGCAAGTAAAATTAATTACAAGGCATACAAATGGAATTGAAATTACAGAATATGCAAGTTTCTTAGAAAATTATTCACATTTAATTCTTAAAGGTATTTCTAATGCAGAAAAAGAAATTTAAAGAAGTTCTGCTGAGTTAATTATTGAAAAATTAATTTTAGCAAGAAAGGAAATGACTAAGATGGTAATGGTAAAAAATATTGCTAAAAAAAATATAAAAATCTTTATTAAAACAATTTTAATTGGCCTATTAGGTGGTATAATATTTAACTTCTTACTTTTACCATTACCGTGGATGCTTGGTCCAGCATTTAGTGTAGCTATTTTTGCTTTGTCAGGAGTAAATGTTGATTTAAGCAGAAATTTTCGTGCACCTTTTGTAGGTCTCACTGGTGTTTGGCTTGGAAGTTATTTCCAACCAAGCATTTTGAATGATGTTTATATATGGATTATCTCTCTTATTTTTTTGGTGTTATACGTGCCTTTAGCACACTTATTTTCATATTTTATTCTACTTAAAACTAGAAAAATAAATAAACCTGAAGCTTTTTTTATAGGTTCAGCTGGAGGCTTATTAGAAATGACATTGGGCGCTGAAGAATGTAAAGCTGATGCCAAAAGAGTATCATTAACTCATATGACCAGAATTTTTTTAACAGTTATGTTTATCCCAAATTTATTACTCATATTTTTTCCAGGCGCTTACGAAAGAGAAGCTACTTGGCCTAATTTGGAGGGTAGTTTTTTACATGTAATTGCATTTATTGTATTAATTCCATTAGGTCAATATATTGGTAAAAAACTAAATTTTCCTGGCCACTCTCTTTTTGGTCCTCTGATAATAAGTGCAATCTTACATGTATTTGGATATTTTAAATTAGAGGCAAACATTTCTTTTTTAATAATTTCTCAATTATTTATTGGAACTTTTTTTGGATGTAACATGAATGGAGTTTCTTGGAAAGTAGCTGGTAATTATTTAATTGATGCGATCATTGTAGTTTTGTCTCTAACCGTATGCATAGTTCCTTTTTTACTTATATTAGGATTATTAACATCAATAAATGTAGAAGCAATTTTATTGGGTTTTGCACCTGGTGGAGTTAATGAAATGGGATTGTTGGCAGCTTTTTTAAATATTGAACCAGCTTATGTTTTGACACATCATTTATTTAGATTATGCACGGTATTAGTGATGTTGATTTTTGCAAAAAAATTTCTTTATCCAAAATTTAAAAAAATTAAAAAATTTTAGTTGATTTAATTATTCGGTTCTAATTTTTTCAAGACCAGTTGTGATTAATTTTATAAAATAACCATATAATATAGGTAGAAATGCAACTGAAAAAGCTGGCCATATATTTTCTGTGTTTGCGTGATGATTGCCTATAATTACAATCCCAATCATTAAGCCAATCCAACCCATATAAACTGAACCATCTCCAAAGTTTTTTATAAAATTGCTAGATTTACCTTTTGCCAAAACGTAACCTAGTGATCCTCCCACAACTAGTAAAAATGAAGGTAAATCAATAAACTTGTTATAATCTATTGTTGATACAGCTCCAACAACCATACCAATAATAATTATTACTCCAATTATCCTCACTTAATTACCTAACGTATATGCGATTTTTTCTTCATTTAATTTATCTTAAATAAAAATAAATTAGAGTAAACATATAAATTTTTTTAGATATAAATATATTTAAATCAAATAATTGTTGATATTAAATAAAGTTAATTATCTACTATTTTTAGAATTAAACATATTGGTAATAAAGTTCATGGGTCTTTTAGGTAGTGCCGTTTTAGTAAATTGGGGCGGAATCGTTGAAGAAAAAGAAATTGAATATAATGAGTGGCATTCTAAAGAACATATGCCAGAGAGGATATCTTTACCTGGATTTTTAAGAGGTCTAAGAGCTGTTGGAATTTCTGGCACAGATTTAAATCACAAATATTTTATGATGTATGAGGCTGAACGAAAAGAAGTTTTTACATCCAGAAAATATCTAGAAAGGTTAAATAACCCAACTGAATGGACAAAAGAAATTTTATCAAATTACTTATCTCCGTCTAGAACGATTTGTAGTGTTATATGCAGCAAATCAATTGGTGTAGGAGGTTATCTCTCAACCATAAGATTTTTAGGTGATAATATTCCAAATAATCATAATGTAGAAAATTTTAAATCCTTTGTTCCTGATATACTAAAATTAAACGGTGTTTCAGGTATGCATATTATCTTAGGTGATAGTAGTTATGGCCAGATGAATACTGAGGAAAAAAAATATAGATCATCACAAGGTTTAAGTGATCAAATAGTATCTCAAGCAGTCATTATCGAAGGTTTGAATTATCTCTCTTTACAAACTGCTATTAAAAATTTTAAAAACAAATACTCTCTTAAAGAAAGTAATGACTTAATTATAAATTATTACTTTTGTCAGAATGTTTTAACTCAGCAAGATTTACTACAAAAATGAAAAAAGTAGCAATTATTGGATCAGGTATAGTTGGAATTTGCACAGCTGTTGAATTAATTAATAGAGGATTTTCAGTTACGGTAATTGATCCAAATCAACCTGGTTCACAAACTTCATATGGGAATGCTGGTGTGTTAACAGATTCTTCTTTGATGATCATTAATAATCCTCAATTACTTAGATCTTTATTAAGTTTAATCTTTAAAAGAAAGACATCTTTTAGATATTCAAAATTATTTGTATTTTCGAGATTATCTTGGGTAATTAACTTTTTAATGTTTAGTAAAAAAAAACATATGGAACTTGCAGCAAAAGCATTAAGGGAATTACAGGTTTTATCTTTAAAAACACATAAAAAACTTATTAAAAACACTAAATCGAACAATAACATTGAAGCACCCGGATGGATGAAAGTTTTTAAAACAAAATTAAGCTATGAAAAATATGCTTATGAGTTAGATATTTTAGATAAAAACAAGGCTAGATATATTCTATTAAATACAGCAGAAATCAAGAAACAATTTCCTGATTTGCAAATTGAGTATTACAAAGGCGTTCTTTTTGAAAACTCACTGAGAGTAAAGTCTCCAATAGAATTATCAAAAAATTATTTTAAATATTTTATAAAATTTGGAGGCAGTTTTTATAAAGAAATTTGTAAGGATATAAAATTCGTCAATGGGCATTGGACTGTTGTATTAAATAAAAATAAAAAAATTTTTGATGAAGTTGTAATTTGCGCAGGTCCTTGGTCTAAGGATTTTTTAACTAACTTAGGTTATAAAATACCACTTGCATGGGAAAGGGGATACCATCATCATTTTAGCACCAAGAATGATATTGATATTAGTCCAGCAATTCATGATGTGGATGGTGGTTTTGTTTATAGCTGTAACAAAAATGAAATTAGGGTAACATCAGGCGTTGAATTAAATTTCAGAGAAGCAGATTTAAATGAAAAACAAATTAATGAAGTAGTCCAAAAATTAAAAACAATTCTACCACTAAAAAATAAATTAACCAAAGATCCTTGGCTGGGCTCAAGGCCAACTATTGCAGATAGTCTGCCTATGATAGGAAAAGCACCTAAACATAAAAACTTGTGGTTCAATTTTGGACATAATCACATTGGATTATCTACTTCAGCTGGCTCTGGGGTTGTAATAGCTGATATGATAGAAAATAAGCAAACTTCTATTAATATTGATCCATTTTTACCAGATAGATTTATCTTGTAATTTTATAAAAGTGATAAACCACCATCAACTTTTATTACTTGTCCAGTAATATAAGAAGCTTCATTTGATAGTAAAAAATTTACTAAATTGGCAATATCTTCAGGTCTTGCAAGTCTAGATAAAGGTATTTTATCTATAATTTTATCCCATTCATCTTGTGATAGAGCAGAATGATTACCATCTTTTTTTGTATAACCTGGTGAAATTGCATTTACAGTTACATCATCTCTTGCTAACTGAAAAGACAGAGTTTGTGTAAGAGCTTCTAAAGCACTTTTAGCAGCAGCTGTAATTGGAAAAATTTTATTGTTTAAGCCAATACTCTTATTTACAAACGAACTAATAACAACAATCCTGCCGCAACTTGATTTTTTAAAATCTTCAATGCATAAGTTAATGATTTCTGAAAATGACAGTGTCATAGTTTGAACTGATCTATCAAGATCGTCATAATTAAATTTTCCAAATTCTTTTTTATCAGCATAACCAGCATTCGAAATAAATTGGTCAATACTACCAGTATTACTTCTTGCTAAATTAACTAATTCTTTTAAAAATATTTTTTGAGATAAGTCACCACAAATATATTTAACTTTTGCACCTTTATTTTCAGCAAATTGTATAACAGACTTTAAACCTTCTAAGTTAGACTTAGTTGTTAAAGTAAATGATACATTTTTAGAAGCCAGTTTTTTTACAGTAGCAGCTCCAATTCCAGAGGCGGCGCCAGTAATTAATATTGATTTCATTTTTTTATAAACTTTATTTAATGTGATTTAATTATTCTCTTTTTATTGTTTTTTTTCAATAGTTTATATTATTTTATAGACAAATTATGTCTTAAACATAATAATTTATTTAGGAGGCAATGTTTTGTCAGTATTACTCGGTCAAGGAGAGTTTAAATATAGGGTTGTTGAAGACTGGGCCAAACTCCCTGAAAATTGGTCATTTATGGATGTAGCTGGAGTTGCAGTCAACAGTAAAGACGAAGTCCATGTCTTTAATCGAGGTAGACATCCTATGATTATTTTTGACATAGATGGTAATTATCTGAGATCTTGGGGTGAAAACCTGTTTTCAAGACCACACGGTATTCATATTGGTCCTGATGATTATATATACTGTACTGACGATGGAGATCATACAGTTAAAAAAATAGCACCTGATGGAAAATTAATATTTAAAATTGGAGTTCCTGGTAAACCATCAGAATTTATGTCTAATTTGCCATTTCATAGATGCACTCATACTGCATTATGTTCAGATAATAACATTTTTGTATCTGACGGTTATGGAAATGCTTGTGTTCATAAGTATTCTCCTGATGGAAAACTAATTAAAACATTTGGTGAGTCTGGTACCGGACCTGGTCAATTTAATCTTGTCCATAATATTGTGGCTGATGATGATGGCTGGATTTATGTGGCAGACAGAGAAAATCACAGAGTACAAGTTTTTAACACAGAGGGTAAATACGAGACACAGTGGAATAATCTTCACCGACCTTGTGGTTTATTTATGCCTAGAGGTAAATGTCCAATTTGTATTGTTGGAGAGTTGGGACCAGGACTATTAGTCAATAGAAAATATAAGAATTTAGGCCCAAGGTTAAGTATTCTAGACAATAATGGTAATTTAATTTCACGCTTGGGTGGTGAAAATGGTGCTGGCTTTGAAATAGGCCAATTTCAGGCACCTCATGGAATATCGCTAGATAGTAAAGGAAGTATTTATGTCGGAGAAGTTTCATATACAAATTGGCCTTATACATATGGAGATGAGCCAAAGCCAAAGTATTTAAAAACTCTTCAAAAGCTTGAAAGAGTTTTAAATTAAATTAGTATTATTATTAATAAAGTAAAATAATTTGAAAGGAGGTTAAATTACACTTATCAAACTTACTAACTAAATCAAAGGAGGAAAATAAATTATGAAATTAAAAAATTTTTCATTTGCAATTTCTACAGCTACAATTATGGCATTTGGAAGTTTGTTTTCTTCAGCTTACTCTGCTGGCAAAGATATAACTATTGTCATAGCTGAAGAACCTGACATTGTAGATCCTTGTGAAGCTACAAGATCTGTTGTTGGGAAAATAGTTAAGCAAAATGTTACTGAAACATTAACGGAAATAAATCCTGCTGATGGATCTGTAACACCTAGGCTTGCAACTTCTTGGAAGCAGACTGATAATCTTACCTGGGAGTTTAATATTAGGAAAGGTATTAAGTTTCATGATGGCGAAGATTTAAATGCAAAGGCTGTTGTCAAGTCAATTAATCGAGCGTTAAATCCTAAGTATGACTGTGAAATTAGAACGAAGTTTTTTGGAAACATAAAATTACAAGCTTCTGCAATAGGAAGTCATACCATTTCAGTTAAAACTGAATCACCTCAACCTATTATGCCTGCTTTGATGGGCACAATGACTGTTGTTAGCCCAAACACTCAAGAGGCAAAAGGTGTTCGTGATCCTAAAGGAACTGGTCCATATTTATTTAACACTTGGACCCCAGGTCAATCTGTTACTCTAAAGAGATTTGATGGATATTGGGGAGATAAACCAGAAGTTGAAAATGCTACATATGTTTGGAGAAATGAGTCTGCAGTTAGAGCAGCCATGGTTAAAACTGGTGAAGCTGACATAGCAGCAAGCATTGGTGTCCAAGATGCCAATGATCCAAAAATGGATTTCAGTTATTTTAACTCGGAAACTTCTAGACTTAGAATTGATATGACAAGGGCCCCTTTAAACGACATTAGGGTTAGAAAAGCTATGAATCTAGCTATTGACTTAGATGGATTAATGGGAACAATTTTTCCAAAAGGTGTTGTCAAAATGACACAAATTGTAGTTCCAAGTATCAACGGTCACAACCCAAATCTTAAGCCATGGCCATACGATCCTGCTGAAGCAAAAAGACTAGTTAAAGCTGCTAAGGCAGATGGCGTACCAGTAGATAAGGAAATTGTTTTGATTGGAAGATTAGGTATCTATCCAAACTCCACAGAAGCAATGGAAGCTATGCACGCTATGTTAACTGAAGTTGGTTTCAACATTAAAATTAAAATGATGGAAACTGCAGGATGGCTAAATTTCTTAAGTAGACCTTATGCTGAAGATAGAGGTCCAGCTTTGCAACAAAGTCAACATGATAACAATAATGGTGACGCAGTTTTTTCAATGTTTAATAAATATGCATGTAAAGGTGCTCAATCTACAACTTGCGACAAGCAAGTAGACGCTTGGATCACTGAGGCAACAGCTGCTACTGGAACCAAGAGAAGAGACACTTGGCGTAAAGCACAAAAGAAATTACATGAAGAAATTATACCTGATGTTCAAATGTTTCACATGGTAGGATTTTCTCGTGTAAACCCTAGAATTAAATTTACTCCTACTATTTCTACTAATAGTGAAATACAAATTTCTCAGGTGAAATTTAATTAAAAGTATAAAAGTTTTTCCAACCAGAGATATTTCTGGTTGGAAATTTTGTTTTAAATTACAATAAATTTATGAGACAATATTTATCTAAAAGAATTTTTTCTAGTATTTTAGCTATCACTGGACTTTTTGTGATGGTGTTTTTTCTAGCTCGTTTAACTGGTGACCCAGGGCACTTGTATTTACCTATAGATGCTCCATTAGAGGTTAGAAAAGAATTTTCTGAGAAACATGGTTTTAATGATCCCATTTATATTCAATTTGGGAAATTTTTAGAAGACTTAACTGATGGTAATTTTGGTTATTCACTAAGAAAAGAAAGACCTGCCATTGACATAGTCTTAGAGGCAATTCCGGTTACTTTATCTTTGGCTGCTGTTGCAATGTCAATAGCTGTTGTAGGTGCTATTTTAATTGGTTCTTTAGCTGCATATAGACCAAATGGAATTTTTGATAGAATTTCAAGGGTTGTTTCTTTAACTGCTGCAAGTGCTCCAGATTTTTGGGTTGCTATAACAGCGATTTTAATATTTTCAGTTTCCTTAGGTTGGTTGCCTACGTCAGGAATTGGAGGAGTTCCATATTGGATAATGCCAATCGGAATTTTGGTTATTAGACCACTTGGACTTTTGGTGCAAGTAGTAAGGGGGTCAATGATTACTGCTCTTAGTTCAGATTTTGTTAAAACAGCTAGGGCAAAAGGTGTAAAAGAAAAAGTAGTTATTTTTAAACATGCTCTTAGAAATGGTTTGTTACCTGTAATAACAGTTGCTGGTGATCAAGCCGCCGCAATTGCTAATGGTGCAGTAATTGTAGAAACAATATTTGGATGGCCGGGAATTGGGAAGCTCATGATAGATTCTATAATGCAAAGAGACTTTGCAGTTGTACAGGCCTCAATTTTAATTACAGCAATAGTTATACTTTCTATAAATATAATAATTGATATTGCGTATGCAGTTCTAGATCCAAGAATAAGGCATAAATAATATGCAATTAATTATAGAAAAAAATCATTTAATAAATAAATTTAGAAAAATATTTTCTATGTTTATGAATGACAAGCTAGCTTTAATATCAATAATTTTTTTACTATTCATGGTTTTTTTAGCAATTTTTGGGCCCTCTTTAATTAATGAATCTTATACAAAAATGAATTTAAGACTTAGAAACTTAGAACCTTTTTCTTTTGATCATCACATTATGTATTTTTTTGGGGCAGACGCACTGGGTAGAAGCATGATTGCAAGACTTATACTTGCTACACAAAACACAATGTTTATAGCAGGTAGTGCGGTGATTTTATCAATGACTTTAGGTGGAGTATTAGGACTAATTTCAGGTTATTATGGTGGTAGAACAGGAAATTTGATTATGAGAATGGCTGATATAATTATGAGTTTTCCCTCACTTTTATTAGCTGTAATCGTTTTATATATGTTCGATCCTGGCTTATTAAATTTAGTTATTGTCCTTGCCTTTACAAGAATGCCCATATACATGAGAACTGCAAGAGCTGAGGTGCTTGAAATTAGAGAAAGGTTGTTTGTTTCAGCTGCGATATCAATGGGTGCTTCAAACCTAAGGATAATTTTTAAACATATAGCTCCATTGACAATTCCAACACTTCTTACGATTGCAACATTAGATTTTGCATTTGTAATGTTGGGTGAGTCAGCGCTAAGCTTTCTTGGTGTTGGGATACAACCTCCTGAGGTTACTTGGGGTTTAATGGTGGCTCAAGGAAGGAACTACCTACAAATTGCATGGTGGTTGGCGTTTTTTCCTGGTCTAATTATTATGTCAGTAGCTTTATCATTAAATTTATTGTCATCGTGGTTAAGAATTGTTTTAGATCCGAGACAAAGGTGGCGTCTAGAAAACATTGGTGATAAAAGTGATTGATGCAAATAAATCCTTATTAAAAGTAAGTAACCTTTCAGTTTCATTTGATACTACTGAAGGTTCTTTTGATGCAGTAAAATCTGTTAACTTTGACTTAAACAAAGGTGAAACATTAGCAATTATTGGGGAGAGTGGATCAGGTAAAAGTGTAACAGCATCTGTAATTATGGGTATTCTAACTTGTCCTCCAGGAAGAATTAAAAGTGGCGAAGTTTTATTAAATGACCTTGATATATTAAAACTTTCAGATTCTGATAGAAGAAAGTTAATGGGAACTAAAGTAGCTATTATTTTTCAAGACACTTTATCTCACCTTAATCCTGTTTTTTCAGTAGGGTCTCAAATAGCAGAATGTTTCGAGGTACACAAAAATCTCTCAAAAAAAGAGAGTTGGGAAAAAGCAGTTCAATTATTAGAACGAGTTAGGATCCCACATCCATCAAGAAGGGCTAAAGACTTTCCTCATCAATTTTCTGGAGGGCAAAGGCAAAGAGTAATGATTGCAATGGCTCTTGCTTTAGAGCCAGAGATAATCATAGCGGATGAACCTACTACTGCGTTAGACGTTACAATTCAGGCTAAAATTTTAGAATTATTAGGTGAACTTAGGGATGAAAGAAATATGGGTTTAATTTTAATTACCCATGATTTAGCTATTGCTGCAGAAATCTCTAACAAGGTAATAGTGCTTAATGAAGGTAAAATAGTAGAAAAAGGAATAACAAGGGATGTATTTATTAACCCTAATCATGCTTACACAAGGCAGCTAATGGATTCTATTCCTGGAAAAATAGCTAAACAGAAAAAGAAAATATCGAAAAAGTTTTCTGATCCAATCTTAGAAATAAAAAATATTTCAAAATTCTACGATACTATTGCCTGTGATGATGTAAGTTTTAATTTGTTTCCAAATGAAGTCCTGGGAATTGTTGGTGAGTCTGGGTCAGGTAAAACTACTATTTCTAATTTAATTTTAAGATTGGCAAATCCCTCTAATGGTGAAATTTTGTTTCATGGAAAAAATATTTTAAATTTTAACAAAAATGATTTATTTAATTTTAGAAGGAAGGTTCAAGTAGTATTTCAAGATCCTTATGCATCCTTAAATCCAACTATGAATATATATAACATTATATCTGAGCCATGGTTAATCCATTCAGACTTTTTACATAAAAAATTACATAAAAGTAAAGTATCAGATCTTTTAACAAGTGTAGGCTTACATCCAGATGATGCAATCAAATTTCCTCATCAATTCTCTGGTGGACAAAGGCAGAGAATTGCTATTGCGAGAGCTTTGGCACTCAAACCAGAAATTATTATCTGTGATGAAGCAGTATCTGCTCTTGATGTCTCAATCCAAGCCCAGATAATAAAATTATTATTAAATTTGAGAAATAAATTTTCTTTGTCATATATTTTTATTGCACATGATTTGCCAGTAATTAAGGATTTAGCTGATAGGGTTATTGTTATGAAATCAGGAAAAATTATTGAGCAAGGTGCAGTTGATGATGTATTTAACTTCCCTAAAGAAAAATATACAAAAGATTTATTAAAAGCTAGCCCTTCTATTGAAAATTTGATTAGTTAATATATTAAAAATTTTAGAAATTATGAGTATAAAAATGAAGAATGAAGAACAAATTTGGGGATTAGTTGAAAATAAAAAAGAAGAATTTATAAATTTTTCAGATCAAATTTTTGATACTCCCGAGATTTTATATCAAGAATTCAAGTCAGTATCAGAACATACTAAAATGTTAAAAAAAGAAGGATTTAAAATTACTGAAGGTATTTGTAGTATGCCAACTGCAGTTATGGGTGAATTTGGAGAAAGTGGTCCAATTATAGCAATTTTAGGTGAATTTGATGCATTGCCTGGCTTGAGTCAAGAATCTGGAATTACGAAACACAAACCATTAGAAAACACTACAAATGGTCATGGGTGTGGTCATAATTTGCTTGGTGCCGCTTCACTTCTTGCGGCCACAGCCATTAAGGACTGGCTATTAAAAAATAAAATTAAAGCTAGAGTAAGATATTACGGATGTCCTGCTGAAGAGGGTGGGGCTGCTAAGACTTATATGGCTAGAGATGGATTATTTGATAATGTTGATGTTGCCATATGCTGGCATCCAGCTACTTTCAACTCTGTTAACAAGCCAATTTCTCTTGCTAATTCAAGAATTGATTTTACATTTTTTGGTAAGGCAGCTCATGCAGCTACCGCACCTCATTTGGGCCGAAGTGCTTTAGATGCAATTGAACTAATGAATGTTGGGGTGAATTATATGAGAGAACATATGCCTGACTCGGCTAGAGTGCATTATGCTTATATGGATACTGGAGGCAATGCAGCAAATGTAGTGCATGCTAAAGCAACTGTTCGACATTTAATTAGAGCTACAAATTTAATGGAACTTCGTCCTTTAGTTGAAAGAGTTTATAAAATTGCAGAGGGTGCTGCTTTAATGACTGAAACAACAGTAGAGAAAAAAGTTTATAGTGGGGTTTCAAATTTATTAGGAAATAAATCATTAGAAAAAATAATGCAAACTGAGTGGGATAAGTTAGGACCTGTTAAATTTGATAAAAAAGACATAGAGTTTGCCAACAGAATTCGTTCAACTTTTACAGAGACTGAGATTTTAGATAGTTTTCAAAGAATAGGTGTTAAAGCTCCACTAGATTTACCACTTTGTGATTTTGTTGCACCTCTTGACAATTCAAATAATGGAGGCATTGGTTCTACAGATGTTGGAGATGTAAGCTGGGTAGTTCCTACTGTTCAAGCTCGTGTAGCGACCTGTGCAGTTGGAACAACCTTTCATACATGGCAAACTGTAGCTCAGGGGAAATCTGCAGCAGCTCATAAAGGTATGATTCATGCAGCAAAAATTATGGCATCTACTGCTTCTAATCTCATCAATAACCCAGACAAAATTGTTGAAGCTAAAAAGGAATTCGATGATCAAATATCAAGAAATCCATATATCTGTCCGATACCAGATGGAGTAATGCCTCCTATTTCAAAAGATTAATTATTTTTTTTATGTGAAATTTAATATATGTTCATTTAATATGAATGCGCTCTTAGCTCAACTGGATAGAGTATTTGACTTCGAATCAAAAGGTTGGGGGTTCGAGTCCCTCAGAGCGCACCATTAATTTTTCTTAAACACATCATACTTCAATCATAATTAATTCAAAAAAACTTAGACCAAATTTCTAAAATAAAAATATATATACCATAACCATATAAACAGAAAACACAAAACTTTAGAATCTTATTTAAAATATCATCTGAAGTATATACCCATTGATGATAATTTTTTTCTAATCCTAAATCATCATTTTTCCTTTTATTCCATAATAAGAACCAATAAGGAATATTAAGCATGATGTAAAAACATATGGCTATGGTAATTAGACCTAAACCTAAAATTATTCCAGTACTCATTTTTTTAATTCAATCATATTTAATCCTCTAATTTTTTTATTTATCCACCCAATAAGTATTGTAGGTGAGAACAATATAAATAATACGATTAAAATCAATTCTAACTTATTTATTTATACCTTATATTTTATAAATACGCATATTAAATACATTTTCAATATGAAAGAAATGTATATCAATTTGTACTTTAACTTAATTATAAATAAATAATAACATATAAAATCAATAACATAGGAAAATCATTTATGTACTGTAAGTAAACATAATTTCAGTCAGAGTGTACCACTAATTTTCTTATAATAATGATTTTATTAGATATTATACTTTATTCACGATTAAACTGATGTCCATATTGATGCACAAAAAAGTTCCTCAAAGTGGATGTGGTAGATATAATAATTATTGAGGTTAAATAGTCCAAATACAGAGATAAATATTGAATACGCATGAATGAGTTATGGTTAGATTTTTTTTATTTATATTATTTGCGATAATTTCTAATAATGCAATTGCATCCGTCCAAGGTAAGACATTAATTTGTGATAAAGATAGTAGGGGATATAAATTTATTAGTAAGGATAAAGTTGAAATTTTGAGTATAAAGTTTGATGAACTAAGTATAAATTCCATTAATCACTTATATGAACTCGCTGAAAACGTAATTTTAATTAAAAAACCACTAATAGAATTTAACAAAAATAAAAACTCTAAACCTATTGGATGGATTTTTAGAAGAACTTTAGACTATGTATCATTAGATTATGTTAATGGAGATTGGAGCAGGAGGTTTTTATGGAGTTGTAAAATCACTTCATCAGACCAGCTAGATAAAAGGTTAAAAATTAAAATTGAAAAATTAATAAAATCTAGTGTGAATAAGATAAAGGAGTTTAATTAATATAGTAAAGTATATTGGATTACTAATATGTTTGTTAATTATAATTGGAGCTATATCTCACGTTGGTTTGAATTATTATAATGATATGTTAAGCTTTTCATTTGTTGCAGGTGGAAGTGTTGGTTATGGTTTCTTAAAAGACCAAGAGGGTAAATTTATAATAAATTGTGGTAATGGTGCAGTTTATTTTGGATGGTTTGGTACTCTAATAGGATTAATAGCTTTAACTGCTGGTAAATGGGAGAATTGGTGAGATATAGATAAAACTGGTACTGCTTTGTCTTTAGCAATGCTGACTGTTTTTTATGGTTATATAATAAAACTGATTACTGTTGTTTTTAAATAAGCTAATTAAAACTGTCACACTTACTAAAATAGAAGGCCATAAAGATAGAATACTTATTTAAAAAGTTTAGTTGAAGTCTTCTGAGGTAAATTCATGTAAAACAATGCCTCTACTACCAACTACTTTATTAACAAAAGTTTTTACTTTTGGAGCATGATATTTATCTAACAGAGTTTGACATGCAACAAATGCTTTTTCATCTCTATATTCAAATAATATTCCTACTCTTGCAACACCTTCTTTATTCCAAATTCTAGTTAAAACTCTCCTTAACATTCCAGCTTTTTTGAATTCTTCAATAACTCTTGGAGTAAAAATTTCATCTTGCTTTTTGGCATACAATTCAAGTTCATTGTCTGACATAAACTCTCTTGTAGTATAATTAATTAATTTTGATGTTGGCATTTAATCTTCCTATAAATTATGTAGATTTTAATAGATGCATATTTAGAATTTGTAAACCATAAAAATACTTATCTGCTGCACGCCCTAACTATAAATATTAAAAATATCTTTACGCTCAGGCAGTGTTACAAATAAATGTTATTATAGTTATTTATATTTATAAATATTCATGTTCTCGTTATCTGTAATACTAACGCTAAATTAAGATGTAACATTTAGGTTATACTAAACAATATAATGTTTTTTATACCTATGATCTAATGACTTAATACGCATAAATAGTCATTTTATTGAAATTATAAAATACGAACAACATTTCATAATTTTTTATTTTAAGTTACAATAAAAAACGTTTTAATAATTTTTAAAATTTATAATTAATATTAATTAAAAAGTGGGGATAAATGATAAAAAATATTTTATTCAAGATAATGCCTTTATTAGTGTCATGTCTTATTTTTTCAAATAACGTTAATGCTCAAGGTTCAGCTGAGGATCAATATAAACAAATGGGTGGTGTAGCCGGTCTATCAGAAGTATGTTTTAAGTCTAAAAATTTAGAACTAGCCTTATTTAAGCAAATTGGTCAATTATTTTATACTCAACCAGAAATGGGTGAGATGATGTTTGGTCTTTTGTATTCTTACTTTGATGCTAAGTCAGTTGCTGTAGAAAATAAGGTGATATGGAATGGTACAACACAATCATATAATAAAAAACAATTTGACTGTAATAACGCCTCTGACACAAAACTTATCAAACAATTCGAAATGCAATTAATGAATGGTTTAAAGTCCCAAGGTTAATTAATAGCTTTAACTTTAAGATAAAACAATGTGATATTGAAATGATTTCTATAAAAGATGCATCTATATCAAAATTAAAAGAGTTTTTGATTGAAAAAAATTTTGTTAATTTCCTTAAGAAAAAACTTTGATTTAAAATAATAAGGATTTTGACTAGAAATGATTATAGTAATTATATAAGTCTGTATGAGTGAGGAATGATTATCCTAATTAAATTGTACAAGCACTCTATCTTTATCACCCTGTAGTTCAGGGGTTTGTGAGCCTGAGGATTGTTGTACAACGTTTTGTTTTACATATGCGTGTAACTCACGTGCTGTGATTTTATTGTTATTGTTACTGTCTGCATCACCTTCCATACCTTTCATGAGGAAGTATGAAAAC
Organism: uncultured SAR116 cluster alpha proteobacterium; assembly: GCA_902619615.1. Lineage (GTDB taxonomy): Bacteria > Pseudomonadota > Alphaproteobacteria > Puniceispirillales > Marisalimonadaceae > Marisalimonas. The sequence continues at coordinate 119,262 of CACNFD010000005.1, forward strand.
ATACCATGTTTTGCTTCTTCTAGTGGCTTGCTTGTCTGGTCACCTGCAGCTGCAGAAAAGACTGTGAAGTTTTCAGGTATGGATTGTTCAATTGCACGTATGGTAATTGGTCTAGAAGAAATAAGCATATCTGTTCCACGTGTTGCTCCAGAATAACATGTATCTAAGAAAATTGTGACACTTCGTGGTTTAGCTTGTTTGATATCTTTGAATAACTCTTTTCTCTTAATTGCTGATGTTAATAGTCTAGGTGAACCATCATATGGAAGAAGAAACATATCTTTACCATCATCAGATGCTAAGCCATGTCCTGCAAAAAATATGTATATGTCTGTAATATCTTCCTTAGTTGTACGATTTATCCAATCTTTTATAGCTAACCCTATTTCAACTCTATCAGCTTTTTGATTAATCAATTCTTTTATATTAGCCCTAGGAACACCTAGTTTCATTGTTGCATAATCATAAAACTGTTGTGCGTCTTTATCTGCATAGATAGCGTTAGCATTAGTTTTTTCGTAATCAGCCACACCTATTATAAGAGCAATAGCATCAGGATTATTAAATGCTTTTTTTTCTAAAGGGTTAAGCCTATCAAAACTTGGGCCTGAAGCTTGTTCAATATCATCACGTTCAATGATTATATTTTTTGATGCCTTATTACCTTTTTTATCAAAAGCAACTATCTCAAAAGAAAGTCCACCACGAGGAATATATAATTCTGTTTCAAATATCCCTTTCTTTGAAAAAGGTATTTGTTCTCCATCTATTAAAATCTCAACAACCTCTGTATTATCTGTTACAGTTCCAATTATTTTTGCGTTTGCTCCAATTACTTTATGAGAAGATTTTATTTTAGGCTTTTCTATATCATTATTAATTTTAATTTGTTCACTTTTCTTTTTGGCTTCGAAGGCCGCTAGTTTCCTTTTTAATTCTTCTGCTTCACGTTTAATTTTATTAAATTCTTCTGAATTTGCAGCAGTCGCAGATTTAGGTTTTTTTTGAACTTTTAAGAATTCTCCATTTTTAAAAACACCTTTGAGAATAGAGCCATTAGCAAAAGTAAATGCTCCCTTACCGTGAGGTTTGTCATCTTTTATTTGTCCGACGTATTTATCACCATTAGCCCATAGATAAATACCTTTTCCATTACCTTTGTCATTTTTATGCTCACCAACATATTTATCACCATTAGACCAAACCATCGTTCCTTGTCCATAAGCAACATCGTTTTTGTGGCTTCCTACATATTTACTTCCATTTGAATAAATAAATGTACCTTTGCCATTTGCTTTACCATTTGCATGTTCGCCAAAATATTTATCTCCATTTTTGAATTTCATTATCCCATAACCATGTGCTTTGTCATTTTTATGCTCACCTTCATATTCATCGCCATTTGCGTAAGTGAAGATACCTTTCCCATTAGCCTTACCATTTTTATGTTGGCCAACATATTTGTTACCATTAGCCCAAAACATAGTCCCTTTGCCGTTTGCAAAGTCTGATTTAAATTGACCAACATATTTGGCTCCATCTTTCCAAATTAATGAACCATAACCATCAAATTTATTATTTTTAAATTCACCATTGTAAATTGCACCATTAGAGAATTTGTGAGAGCCAGTGCATAGATGCTTATAATTTTGGTTAGAACATCGTTGCAAGGATTTTGATATTACTTCATTAGATTTTTGATTTAATAAGTTAGCTATCGTGGCTTCAGGAAGTTTGATTTTTTTAGAATATTGGAAAACATTATCTTTCCAAATACCTTCTTTAGTTTTTCCAT
>CACNFD010000006.1 GCA_902619615.1 uncultured SAR116 cluster alpha proteobacterium
ACCTAAAACAAGCTTACCAAAACCACCTGCAATAGTCAGTGAACTTTCGTTAATGGCTGTGTCAGTGTCGTCAGCTTCTAATTCTGTAGTCAAAGAAATATCAAGACCAGAATCAGTTTTGTTACTAAACTTGAAAACGATTTCTGAATCATTACCAAAAGTTGTACCGTCGTTAGTTGTAATGTTTGAACTTCTTGACTGATACTTCCACTCATAATAACCAGAGATCGAAATATCTGCTATAGCATTTGCTGAAAGTGTTGCAGCTGCAGCTAAAGCAGTTGTTCCTAAAAGTAATTTACGCATTGCGTATCCCCTTATAAATTGTTTTCTTTATGAAAACGGTTTAAATTACATTTCTACCGTAGAAATGTATCTGATAATGATTTATATAGATAAATAATAAAAAAACCAGTTAGTAATGACATAATTATCACTTTTATGTTTTACTGTTGTAATTTTGCAACGTTTTTTTAATTTAAAATAAAAATTTATAAATTTACACATTTTTTATCAAAGGAGTAATAATTTTGATAAATATCCAAAAAAATAGAGATTTTCTTTTGTCTGAAATAGAGAAAATTCATATGAAAAGTTTTTTTTCAAATCTAAGAATTCCAAAATTAATTGCTGTTTCAAAAAAACAACAGGATTATAAGATAGACAAAGCTATTGAGTGTGGCCAAAAGTTTTATGGTGAAAATAGAGTTCAAGAAGCATCTCTCAGGTGGAAAGAGAGAATAAAAATATACAAGGACCTAGAGTTAAGATTAATAGGTCCCCTTCAAACAAACAAAGTTAAACAGTCTCTAAATCTTTTTGACGTAATAGAAACAATTGATAGAGAAAAACTAGCATTAGAAATAATTAAACATTTTCATAATAATGTAAAAACTAAAAGTTTTTATATACAAATTAACACAGGTAATGAGCCTCAAAAGAGTGGACTAGACCCTTTAGAGGCAGATTCATTTATAAAGTTTTGTGTTAACGATTTAAATCTTCCTATAGTTGGTCTTATGTGTATACCTCCACAAGATGAAGATTCTTCCATGCATTTCGTTTTGTTAAAAAAAATTGCTGATAGAAACAATCTATTAGAATTATCAATGGGGATGAGTAGTGATTATAAAGATGCAATAAAGTTTGGGGCTACTTCAATCAGAGTTGGGTCACTTTTTTTTGGAAACAGAGAAACTTGATTAGAGTATATGACCAGATTTTTTGGACTTTGTTTCAAGATATTTCTTATTATGTTTATTAGGATTAATTTTTATGGGTATACGCTTAATTACATTTATTCCTAAGTTTTTTAAGTGCTCAACTTTTTTTGGATTATTTGTAATTAATTCAACATTCCTTATATTGAGCTGATTTAAAATTTCTTTAGCAGGGTAGTATAACCTTTCATCATCATTAAATCCTAAGTCCTCATTAGCTTCAACAGTATCCATTCCATTTTCTTGTAAGGAGTAGGCTCTAAGTTTATTCAACAGCCCAATATCTCTGCCTTCTTGTGCCAAGTAGATTAAAACTCCTTCATCAGCCTCAGCCATCATCTTAATAGACTCTTTTAATTGTTGTCCACAGTCACATTTCAGACTGTCAAGAACATCACCAGTAATACATTGACTATGAATTCTTAGTAAAGCATCATTTTTTGTTAATGTTCTGTTTTTTCCAAAAACCAAACAAAAATGCTCGTTTCCACCATCTTTAGGTCTAAAAATGATTATTTCACAATTTTCAGTATATGAAATGGGTACTTTGGCTTTTACTGCCATATTTAAATTTTTAGCTTTAATTTGTTCATAGGATTTAATATCAGAGATATTCACATGAACTAGGTTGTTGTTAAAGGCCCATTTATTAATTTTATCAATTGAAACTTTTGAAATTATTGTCATTAAACCTGCCGGAAGAAGTCTTGATTGTCTTAATAATAAAATACAAGATGAAACTATTCCTTTGTTATTTTCTGGCAACGCTCCCTCTATTTTTGGCAATTTGTGACCTGTAAGTGGCATACAAAGAGACAAGACGTCATTTATAGTCCAATTTTTATTTACTAAAATTGAACAAGGTCCATTTATTTTTTTTATACCGATAGCATTACAACGATTTTTTGAAAGTATAATGTTTGGTCTTGATAAAGCTAAGTTACTTAGTTGCTTAATTGTATTTATTTCAATTAATTCTGAAGCTAAAAGTAAAACAGAAATTCCTGTATCATTATCAGAAACTACAAGTTTTCCACCTCTTCTAAGTTCAGATATTGCTCTTTCTATTTTAACTGTTAAAGTATTATTATTCATGTAGATATTATATTTTCTATTTTTTATTAAATTAGTGGTGACTTCATTGAAAGAAGATTTTTTAATATTAATATATGAAAAAGAGAAACTTTTAAACTCAATTCTTAATTATCAAATATCCAATTATAATAACTATAAAGTACTTGTAACAGACGATAAAATATCAATGTTTGAAAGTTTAAGTAAAAAAAGTTTTGATAGTTGTATTATCAATTTAAATTATTTCGATGAAGATCTTAAAAAATTGTTAGATTTGTTTGAAACAAACAATAATCTTAATAATATTATTGGTTATTATGACCATCATTTTGAAAATTCGTTGATTGATAAAAGTAGATTAATTTTATTAAAAAAACCATTCAAATTAATTACTCTCCTAAATCATTTAGATAATATTAAAGCAAAAGATCATTTAGATGATTCAAAAAAATATTTGATGACTCACATAATTTTTTCGCCTTCAAAAAAAATTATATCAAATCTAGAGACAGGCAATACAGAACATTTGACAGAAAAAGAGAACAATCTCCTGATTTATTTTTTCAATAAAAAGAACATAAAAATATTAAAAAAAGAACTGTTAACAAATATATGGGGATTTTCTGAAGAAATAAACACACATACACTCGAAACACATATCTATAGATTAAAGCAAAAATTATTTAAATTAGACACTAATTTATCATTTTCATTAGTTAATAAAAATGGACTATACTGTTTAAAATATGAAGAATAAAATAAATTTTAAAAAACTTGGAGAAAGTGTTGAGTAATAAAGTTTTCAAAGAACCATTTGATAATAATTTTTTTTCAAACCATTTTGGAAAGAAATACTTGCATAAAAAAGATTTTTTAATTGATGTCAAAAGTTTTGTTAGTCTCAAAATTCTTGATGACATGCTTTCAAAATCTAATATTTGGAATAATCATAACTTCATCATGATGTTAGATCAAAAAAAAATAAATTATAATGATTATTCATCGATGAGCATTGATATAACAGGAAATAATATCAGACCTGATGTTGATAAAGTACAAAGATTAGTTTCTAAAGGTGCTTCAATTATTTTAAATGATATAGAAAAATATAATACAAATCTTTTGAAGATATCAGATGAACTTCAGAGGTTAACCCAAGGTAGATGTCAAGGAAACTTGTACTTTTCAATGGCCAGCCACAAAGCATTTGGCCCACATTTTGATTTGCACGATGTTTTTGCAATTCACTTTGAAGGTGAAAAAGTTTGGAATATATACCAAAATATTGAAGCTTCTCCAATTAATCATCCTGTTTTTAGAATTAGTCCAGATGAAAGAATAAAAAGAGCTGGAAAACTCATTGACCAAGTTACTTTAAGACCAGGCGACTTGCTATATATACCAAGGGGGCAATATCACGACGCTTTAGCTTCTAAAAATGGCGCAATTCATGTGGCATTTGGACTTACTTATTTTAAGGCTATAGACTTTATGTCAACTATATGGGAGAAATTTATTTTAAATGATTTTATGAGAAATGACATTGGTCTCAATTCAAATGAAGAGGAAATGAGAAGCTTTTTGAAAAGATTTTCAAAAGAAATTTCTAACATTGTAAACACAGAAGAAACACTTGAAATCTTAAAAAGCAATATAAAAAATTGGCCTTATAAAATTAAAGAATACTCCATAAATAATTTGGTTTTAAAGGGTATTAGATACGATATTGAGAAATCAGTGAGATTTGAGAAAAAAGACAATAAATCTTACTTAATAAGTGGTAAAAATGCTGTTGAGGTTCCCCAAAAATATAGCCAATTAACTGAATACATTCTTGACAAAGAATTCGTAACATACAATCACCTTTTAGAAGAGTTTAAAGACACTTCTAAAAAAGTTATAAATGAATGTTTAGAAAACCTATCAAAAATGAAAGTGCTTAAATAAGTATAGTTTCTCATGAGAAACATTTATAGATAATATTAATTAAATCAATCAAAATTGGCTGGGGCGGTAGGATTCGAACCTACGGTACACGAGATCAAAACCCGATGCCTTACCGCTTGGCTACGCCCCATTTTTTTATTCAATTACATTATTTAAAATTTATTTTCAAGTGTTTTAGAACAACAAACTCTATTCAAGTTGTAATTTGTCTTTTGTCCAAACCAAACAAAATAATTTTGATGAAAACTTTTTTGTATATTTTTAATATCTTTTAAATTTTTAATTATTCCAAAACATGTAGAACCACTTCCAGTCATTCCCGATGCAATTATGTTTGGGTTTTTTTTCATAATGCTTAATATTTCTGAAATTTCCGGTGCTAGATTTATTGCTGAAGATAAAAGAGAATTATAAATTTTAATATTTTCAAAAAATTCAACATTATAACCAATACTTAAATTTTCAAAATTAGAATAATTATCAAATACATCTTTAGTAGATAATACAATATTTGGATTTATTATTAAAAAATAAAAATTATTTGGAAATTTTTTTCTTCTTATTTCTCTTCCATACCCATTTAATTTTAAATCTTTGCTCAACAAACAAGCAGGAATATCAGATCCTAACTGACTCCCAATTTCCAAAATATTTGAAAAAGAAATATGATTAAAATTTTTTTCTTTATTAAATAACTTTCTTAAAATTATTAGGGTGGCTGCAGCATCAGCTGAACCTCCTCCTAGCCCTGCACCAATTGGAATTTTTTTGTCAAGATAAATTTCAAAATTCTTATTCCAATTTGTAAAAGATCTAAATTTTTTTATAGCATCAAGTATTAGGTTATTATTAGGATTAATCATAAAAGCATCATCATTACATTGACGAAAAATATCTTTTTCACTAAATTTAATATATATTTTGTCTTTTAATTCTAAGAAACAAATATCACTCTGTAAGAAATGAATACCCTTTAAATTTTTGTCTTTGACAAATAAGTTTAGATTAAGTTTCGCAGGTGCAGAAATGCTATAGTAGATGCTCATATTTGTTTATTTTTACTTTAATTTTTTTAATTATCTTTGAATCAGTTTCATATTTTAAAGCTTTTTTCCATTCAAAAACAGCCTCTTTTTTTCTATTCAACATTAAATAACAATCACCTAGGTGATCTATTACCTCAGATTCTTTCGGAAGAATTGAAACTGATTTTTCCAAAAAATAAACTGCTGATTTATAATTTTGTCGCTTATACTCCACCCATCCAAGTGTATCTAAAAAATACCCATTTTTAGGATCTAAAACTAGAGCTTTTTTGATTAGATTTAATGCTAGTTCTAACTCTTGGTCCTGTAATGCTAATTTATATGATAAATAATTCAATGTATAAGTATCTTTAGGATTTTTTTCAATAAGTTCTAAAAGTAATACTTTAGCTTCATCCCATTTTCCAATTTTATCTAAATTTGATGCATATAAAAATAAATCATAATTAGTTGTTTTGTGGTTGTTTAAAATATTTTCATAAACCTTTATTGAATTTGTATATTTTTGTTTAGTTTTATAATAATTAGCCAATCTATGTAAAACTAATTTGTTTTTGGGCCATAAATCAACAACTTTAAGAAGTAATTCTTCATAGTTCACATTAATTTTAGAAGATTTAATTATTGTTAATTTTTTTAAATTAGCAGCTAAGAAAAAAAATGAACTTTTTGATATCAAGTTTAAATTTTTCAAAGCAATTTTATCAGTTTTTTCTAAGTTATATATTTCAGCTAAAGAATATTTTGAAATATCTATTTTTGGATTTAAATATAGACTGAATTCTAATAAAATTTTCTGATAAGAATAAGATTTTTCAACATTAGAATCTTTTTCATTAATCATTTCATATAATTTAGATGATAAAATGACATGCAGTGTTGGAATCTTGTAAAATATATTATCATAATTAGAAAAGCTATCTATAATATAACGTTTATCAAATTGGTCTGATAGTTTAGTATTGATGATTTTTTTGAACTTTTTGATATTATTTAATCTGTAGTAAAAACCGGCTAACAACAAAAATTCATGACTGTTTAAGTAAGCTTTGTCGTAAATGAAATCCGCAATTTTGATTAATTTTTTGGAATTATGAAAGTTTTCTAATATTAATAATTTATACAATGAGTCCTTTTTGAACACTTGATTTGGTATAGTTTCATCTTTTCTATTTTTTTCTTTCATCCAAAATTTTACTAAAGTATTCAGATTATCTAAATTATAAAAAGATTTCTGATTTTTAAATACAGCTAAACTTCCTTCTAAGTCATTTTTTTTAATTTTTAATATATATTTAGGTAAATCGTATATGTTTTTATGGTTGTCGTTCAAAATCAGTTTTCTAGAGATTTTTTCTGCATTATCAAACTGTCCACTTACTAAATTTGAAAAAAACTTAATTTCTAAAAGTTTTCGATTTCTAAAAGTTTTTTCAAGAATTTGACTTGCTGTGTAAGCATCTCCCTTAGATATTGAATAATTAGCTGTTAGATAGTTAGCGCTGTAAGAATTATTGTCTTTTTTACTTAAATTTATTTGTGGAACATCAGAGATATTTTTGTTTAAATTACAACTAATAAAACCGGATATAATAAAAAGAATAATAATGTTTTTTATCATAAGAATTTACCAAAAATTAATTTTTACCTTTATAAAAAATCAATACAATCTATTTTGTTCATATAATTGAATTTTAGAGGAATTTCTTAATTGAAACAAATAGAAACTAAAAATCAAAAGAATGTTGAGAATTTTTTAAGTATTTATAAAGAAATTGGAATAGATTTTTACATTCCTAAAAAAAGTATAACTAATAAGTTAGAAACCGTAAAGCACTCCAATTTCAACGAAAAGCATGTTTTATTTGATAATAAAAAAGTATCTTCAAAAATTGTAAATAAAGAAAAACAAATTGAAGAATTGGGATACTTGTTTAAAAATATTGAAGGATGCAATTTAAAAAAAACATCAAGTAACTTTGTAAATTTTTATGGAAATATCAATTCAAAATTATTAATAATTGATAGCCCCCCAGATATAGATGAAGATAAGACTGGTATTTCTTTTGTCTCAAAAAAAGGAGAACTTTTTGAAAAAATGCTAAATGCCATAGAATTAAAAAAGCATGAAGTTTTCATAGTAAAAAGTATTCCATGGAGACCACCTGGAAACAGATATCCTACTAATGACGAAGTAAAAATCTGTAGACCCTTTATTTTAAATTTGATAGAATTGATAAGACCAAAAATTATTGTCTGTTTAGGAGAAGTCCCCACAAATCAACTTCTAGAATTGGACCAAAGTATTTTAAGAGTAAGAGGTAAATGGCGATTATTTAAATCAGAAACAATCAAAATACTAGATGAATTTAAATATGATATTTTTGTTCTCCCCACTTTTAGCATAACTCATTTGTTAGAAAGACCAGATTTAAAAAAATATGCTTGGGAAGACATGAAATTACTTAGAGATAAAATCAAAGAAACTTCATAATGACATGATGCTTGTAAAAAACAAAAAACTTTTTTCTGTCTTCTTTTTTTCTATTATAATAATATTAAATAATGTTTCATTTGCAAAAACTCATAAAACTATAAACATTCTTACTAAAAGTGATGTAAAAATTTATAAACAAATTTTTGAAATTCATAAACTTCCAATAAAAAACAAAAAATCCAAAGAATGGAAAAAAGTAGATAATTTAATTAAGCGGCTAAATAATAAAATATTATTAGGTAATGTATATGCCGAAAGATTTTTGCATCCTACAGGGTGGAGAAGTTCTTATATTGATTTAAAAAATTGGCTTGATAAATATAATGATCATCCAGATGCCACTAGAATTACAAGAATAGCTCTCAGGAGAAAACCAAATAATTTTAAAAGTCCAAAAAAACCAACACCTGGTTTTTTAAATGGTTATGGCACTTATAAAGCAAATGTACTTAAACCAAAATTTCCTTTAGATAATAATAAATACAAAAAGTTTTCATATTCCACATCAATTAAATTTAGGAGAGCGATTAATAAAAGACAAACTTCATACGCTGAAAATTTGATAAATTCTAAAAAAGTAAAAAAATATTTGACTAAAAATGAGTTGTCACAACTTAGAGCTGAATTTTCACACGCTCTTTTCATTTTTAACAGAGATTATAAATCAATAAGACAAGCTAGACTTTCTCTAAGCCTGTCAGAAAAACCTAATCCCTTAGCATTGTGGGCAGGCGGTTTGGCGTCTTGGAGAATAAAAAATATTACATTATCAAAGTATTTCTTTAATAAATTATCAGACATAGAAGAACCTGAAGGAATAAACGCTGGTGGAGGTTATTGGTCAGCACGGATTTCATATTTATTAGGAAACGCCAAGGAAGCAAATTATTTCTTAAAAAAAGCAGCAAAAAACGAGCGAACATTTTATGGTTCATTAGCTATGGCCTCTTTAGGTTACAAATATAAACCAAATTTTGATTTACCCAAATATGACCAGGATTTAATAAATAAAATTACTGAGCACAAGGGGGGTATTAGAGCTCTAGCATTGCTAGAAATAAATGAATTTCACAAAGCTGCAAGAGAATTCAGAAAGATTATTCCTAAATTTGACATAAAAGACTATACCCAACTATTATCATTTACATCTCAAAATAACATGCCTGGTTTAACTTTTAGGCTAGCTGCTATCTTGAGAAACGATCATAATAAAATATTGTTAGGTGGTTTGTATCCTATACCATCTTGGAACATCAATGCATCTGATTTGAAAGATAAAGCTCTTCTCTATGCTATAGCTAGACAAGAATCAGGTTTTAACCCTAGAGCTAAGAGTTCATCAAAGGCTATGGGTGTTTTACAAATAATTCCATCAACAGCAGCATTTGTGATGAAAAATAGAGAATATAGACTTAGAAGAAGCAAAAATCATTTACTTTATAACCCCCCTCACAACATTTATATTGGTTCAAAATATATTAAATTTCTTTTTAATTTACCAATAGTAAATAATGACTTGATGTGGATGTTAGCAAGTTATAATGCTGGACCTGGAAACTTTAAAAAATGGACAAAAGACAAAAATTATAAATATAAAGATACTTTACTAATGTTAGAAAGTTTGCCTGCTAGAGAAACTAGAAATTATATAAAGTTGGTGCTTACAAATTTATGGGTATATAAGATCAGATTTAATCAAGATAATACAGTACTGTTTTCACTTGCATCTGGAAAATCTATAGATTCAAAACTTTTTTTCAAAAATACAGGAAGTTAAATTTAATAATGGCAGAAAATGAATTTATTTCTATAAATATTGCAGTTGTGACTATTTCGGACACAAGGGAATTAATAAACGACAAGTCAGGTGAGACTTTACAAAATAGAATTACTCAATTTGGGCACAAAGTAACAGTAAGAGAAATAGTAAAAGATGATTTTAATGAAATTTCTTATTTATTTAAAAAGTTACTGAAAAATAATGATATTGATGTAATAATTTCTACAGGTGGTACTGGGCTTACAGGAAGAGATATTACACCGGAAGTAATGGAAACACTTTTTGAAAAAACTATAGATGGTTTTGGAGAAATGTTTCGTTGGTTATCATTTAAAAAAATTAATACATCAGCATTACAATCACGAGCACTTGCTGGAGTCGCATGTGGTAAATATATTTTCTGTTTACCTGGCTCTCCTTCTGCATGTAAAGATGGATGGGATGAAATATTGAAATATCAATTGGATATAAGACATAAACCATGTAATTTTGTAGAAATTATGCCTAGACTCCAAGAGCATAAATTTTTCCGTTCTAAAAATTAATGATAAGTTTCGATATAGAAAGAGACTTATATAAAAAAAATATTATTATGATTGGAGTTGATGAAGCTGGAAGAGGTTCATGGGCTGGTCCATTAGTATCGACTGCATGTTGGTTTGATTTTACCAAATATAAATCTTTGCATCCAGAGATTAATGATAGCAAGAAATTAAAATCGTCTAAGCGAAGAGAAATAATATTATCATTAGATAATTTTGTTAAATATTCTTCTTCTATTGCTAGCGTAATTGAAATTGATAAGTATGGTCTTTCATATGCAAATGCAATTGCTATGAAGAGATCTATCTTTTCACTAGCACATAAATTAAAAATACATTCACAAATATATAGAAATAAAAATTTTTGTATTTATGTTGATGGTAAATTTAAACCAGATTTTGAAAATCTGGATAAATTTTTAAAACTTAACAAATTGCAATTAGATAACTATTCAATTAAAGCTCTTGTTAAGGGTGATAGCCTTTGCAAAACTATTGCTTTAGCAAGCATTATTTCTAAAGAAGCAAGAGATACTGTTATGAGGCAATGGTCAAAAAAACACCCATCTTACTTGTTTGACAGTAATTTTGGATATGGGACCAAAAATCATAAAAGTGCTATTTTAAAAGATGGTATTTTAGATTTACATAGAAAAACTTTCAAGCCTATTGCTACTATATATAGTAAGATAAACTAATAAATATACACATATTGTATAAGTTAAATTAATTTAACTAAGTAATTGACTTTATTGAATAAGTATCATTTTATCCACAGTATATAAACAAGATATTAAATAAACAAAAGATTAATTATGTTATTAAAAAGTTATTTAAATAGGGTCGTTGTTGGCGACTGTATCGAGAATATGAATAAATTACCTCCAGAAAGTGTGGATTTAATTTTTGCAGACCCTCCTTATAATCTTCAACTTAATGGAGAACTAGAAAGACCTGATCAAACTAAAGTTGACGGTGTTAAAGAATCTTGGGATAAATTTAAATCTATTTCTGATTATGATAATTTTACTAAGGAATGGATGAGTTCTGCTAGGCGAATATTAAAACCCAATGGTAGTATTTGGGTTATTGGCTCTTATCACAATATTTTTAGATTAGGGTATATTTTACAAGATTTAGGATTTTGGTTATTAAATGACGTTGTTTGGAGAAAAGTTAACCCAATGCCAAATTTTCGGGGTAGAAGGTTCACTAATGCTCATGAGACACTTATTTGGTCCTCAAAAACAAAAACATCAAAGTATACATTTAATTACGAAGCTATGAAGTCATTAAATGGTGATCTACAAATGCGATCGGATTGGTCCCTTCCAATTTGTACCGGTGATGAAAGACTGAAGAATAAAGATGGTAAAAAAATACATCCAACACAAAAGCCAGAAAATCTTTTAAATAGAATTATAATGTCAAGTAGCAATATTGGTGATGTAGTTCTAGACCCATTCTTTGGGACTGGAACTACTGGAGCTGTAGCAAAAAAACTGCGTAGGAATTTTATTGGAATTGAACAAGATGCAAAATATGCATTAGAGGCTGAAAAAAGAATTAATAAAGTAGAAGAAATTGAAACTAAAGATCTTATTCAGACACCTAAAAAAACTGCCGAACTAAGAATACCCTTTGGACATTTATTAGAACAAGGGCTAATAAATCCAGGTGAATTATTACAAGATTCTAGAAGTAGATGGACTGCTAAAATTAGAGCAGACGGCAGTTTGATTTCTAAAGATAAGAAAGGTTCAATTCATTCAGTAGGTGCTGACTTGCAAGGATTACAGGCCTGCAACGGATGGACATTTTGGCATATAAAGCGATCTGGAAAGCTTATCCCAATAGATAGTTTGAGACATGCAGCAAGGGCAGTTAATCAAGCGTAGATTTTAATTGTAATCTACTTTTGTGTAAAATTGGTTCAGTATAACCGGAGGGACTAACATCCCCCTCTAAAACTAAATCCAATGATGCTCTAAAAGCAATCGATTTATCATAGTCTTTAGACATAGGTATATAATTGTTATCGTTTTTATTTTGTTCATCAACAACCTTAGCCATCTTTTTCATTGTATCGACAAGCTGATTTTTGGAAAAAATACCATGTTTAAGCCAGTTGCATAAGTGTTGACTAGAAATTCTGCAAGTTGCACGGTCTTCCATTAATCCAACATTATTAATATCTGGAACTTTAGAGCATCCAACACCTTGATCAATCCACCTTACTACATACCCAAGAATACCTTGTGCATTATTATCCATTTCTTTTTGTATTTCTTCTTGTGACCAGTTGTGACCTTTTGAAACTGGAACAGAAAGTATATCGCTTAAGTAATTATTATTATCATTAGATTTATCTTTTTGGACATCAAACACATTAATTTCGTGATAATGCAAAGCATGAAGTGTAGCTGCTGTTGGACTAGGTACCCAAGCGGTATTTGCACCGCTTTTTGGGTGATTAATTTTTTGTTGCAACATTTCATGCATAAGATCAGGCATTGCCCACATTCCTTTACCTATTTGAGCCTTGCCAGAAAGTCCACATTCAAGCCCAATTTTTACATTATTATTTTCATATGCTGAAATCCATTTTGTATTTTTTATTTCACCTTTTGGTATAATTGGACCCATTTCCATTGCAGTGTGAATCTCGTCGCCTGTTCTATCTAAGAAACCAGTATTAATAAATACAGTTCTTTCACTTGCCATTCTAATACATTCTTTTAAATTAACGGATGTTCTTCTCTCTTCATCCATAATACCAATCTTGAGAGTATTTCTTTCTAGTTGAAGAGCATCTTCTACAGCACCAAAGATATCACACGCAAATTTGACTTCCTCTGGTCCATGCATTTTTGGTTTCACAATATATACGGATCCAGTTCTAGAGTTCATTTTATGGATTTTAATGTCATGAATTGAAATTAATGACGTAATCATTGCATCCATAATACCTTCTGGTATTTCTTCCCCATTTTTTAACAAAATAGCTGGGTTTGTCATTAGATGTCCAACATTACGGATTAACATAACTGATCTACCTGGAAGTTTATATTCTCCAGAAGAGGTAATGTAAGTTTTATCTGAATTTAATTTTCTTGTTATTGTCTTACCATTTTTTTCAAAAGTATCTTCAAGGTCACCTTTCATAAGACCTAACCAGTTTCTGTAGGCTAATACTTTATCCTCAGCGTCTACAGTTGCAACGGAATCTTCACAGTCTTGTATTGTTGTTAAAGCTGATTCAATTATAATATCGTCGACACCTGCATTATCTTCAGCCCCAATGTTACCCTCTTTATTCACTAATATTTCTATATGCAGATTATTATTTCTCAGAAGAATACAACTGGGATTTTTAGCATCACCTTGATAGCCAATATATTGACTTTTTATTTTTAAATTTGAATTAGTGCCATTTAAGGTTTCAACTAAAAGAGAATTACCATCAATTTTATATGAATTTACATCTTTATGCGAACAATTTTGTAATGGAAAATTTTTATCTAAAAACTCTTTCGCATATGATATTACTTTATTTCCTCTAATAGGATTATAAGACGAAGATCTTTCAGCATTGCCACTCTCAGCAATAGCATCTGTTCCATACAATGCGTCATATAAACTTCCCCATCGTGCATTTGCAGCGTTAAGTGCATATCTCGCATTGGTAACTGGTACGACTAACTGAGGTCCTGCTTTGAGAGCTAATTCATCATCTACATTTTTTGTCTTGATTTGAAAATTTTCTCCTTCGGGTACAATATAGTTAATTTTCTTTAGAAAGTTTATATATTCTTTATGATCAATATCTTTACTAAGGTTTTCTAAATAGAACTTGTCTATTTTACTTTTTATTTCATTTCTAATATGAAGTAATTCTTTGTTTTTAGGTACAAATTGATTTAAGATTGATTCTAACTTTTCCCAAAAAATATCTGAAGAAATGTCTGTATCAGGAAGTGCTTCATTTTCAATAAAATTAGCAAGAGTTTTTGATACTTGTAGATTACCACGTTTCAGTCTTTCAATCATTTTTGTCCCCAATTTATGTATTATTCAAAAATTAATATCATTTTTTAGAAATAATCTAAAGTCAATCCTTCATTTTTTAGAAGATTTTTAACTTCCAAAAATAATTCTTTTTTACCTTTTTCAGATTTACCTTCAAATCTAATTACTAGTGCTTCTTCTGTATTACTTGCACGTATTAGCCACCAACCATGCTTATTTTTAACTCTTAAGCCGTCTAATATAATAACGTCATTGGAATTATATTTTTCAAACACTTTTTTAGATATATTATCTATAGTTAAAAATTTAATCTCATCAGAACAAAAAACTTTAATTTCAGGTGAAACAAATGTTTCAGGCAAAGTTGATATAAATTTATCTAATTCAATATTATTGGCCGTTAAGGTAAGCAGTCTTATAGCTGCATAAAGTGCATCATCATAACCAAAATAGGTATCACCAAAAAAAATGTGACCAGACATTTCGCCAGCTAATGGGGATTTTATTTCTTTAATTCTTTTTTTGATGTTTGAATGTCCTGTTTTGCCAATTTCTGCTTGAAAACCTAATGACATAATTTTCTCATATGCTACATAACTTGACTTAATATCTAAAATTATTGTTTGATTATTTTTGTCATTTGTAGCAATTGAATTTGCAAGAAATGCAGTTAATAAATCACCAGCAACGGATCTTCCTTGTTTGTCAATAACACCTATTCTGTCTCCATCTCCATCAAAGGCTATTCCAAGTTCAGCATCTACATTTTTCATTTTATTTAACATAATTTTCAAAGTAGACTCATCAGTGGGATCAGGATGGTGATTTGGAAAATTACCATCAACTTTAGAATATAAAACAACATGTTTTCCAGGAATTTTTTTGGTTAACATTTCAACCAAAGGACCAGATGCGCCATTACCACAATCCCAAACTATTGTTTTTTTATTAAGTTCCCTATCAATGTTTTTTAGGGGCTTTGTGATCTCATCGATATATTTACTTCCTATTTCAATAGATTTAGAAAAACCATTATATGTTTTTGAATAGCCTTTATTTGCAAAATGACCTAGTTTTTGAATGTCTTCACCAAAGAAAGAGTTTTGATTTAAGACTATTTTAAACCCGTTATAATCTTTTGGATTATGACTGCCAGTGACTTGTATAGCTCCATCAGCTTTATAATAGTTACTTGCAAAATAAAGCATTGGTGTTGGTCCCAATCCAATTCTGTAAATTTCACATCCAGAAATTTCTAATCCCTCATTAAGTTTTTCTTCTAGTATTGGGCTAGATAATCTTCCATCCATTCCAATTACAATTAATGGATGTTTTTTTCTTGGATTTTCTTTTCTGACGGTAATACCAAAGAAAAAACCAAGCATGAAAGCATCTTCTTCTGATAAGGTTTTTCCATAAATACCTCTAATATCGTATGATCGAAGAATTGTGTTATCAAAAGTATGTTTATACATCAATCATCACTAAATATTTCAAGTTTTAGCCAACTTTTAAGGTTTTGTTTCATCTCTGGTCGTTCAATTGAAAAACGAATGTTAGCTTGTATAAAGCCTAATTTAGAGCCACAATCAAACCGCTGTTGTGAGAATTTATATCCCACACAATTTGATTTACCTATTCTACTTGCTATAGCGTCAGTAAGTTGAATTTCATTGCTAGAGCCCCTATTTTGTTTTTCTAAAACTTCAAAAACGGCTGGTTCAATAATATATCTTCCAACAACAGCCATATTACTGGGCGCTTTTTCTATGGATGGTTTTTCTACAAG
Organism: uncultured SAR116 cluster alpha proteobacterium; assembly: GCA_902619615.1. Taxonomy (GTDB): domain Bacteria; phylum Pseudomonadota; class Alphaproteobacteria; order Puniceispirillales; family Marisalimonadaceae; genus Marisalimonas. The sequence goes on from CACNFD010000006.1 coordinate 15,925, forward strand.
ACCTAAAATTTCAGTAACATTATTATCTATTAATTTTCCAGGAGATATTACTCCGTATGAAGACACTTCTTTTTTGTCTACATCCATTACCGCAAGCATATTACCAGAATTATAATTATCAATCATTTCTTTAATTGTGTTTCCACCATGAATTAAGTCATCAGCAAGAATTATAGCCACTGGCTCATCTCCAATTAAATGTCTAGCACACCAAACAGCATGACCTAGACCAGCTGGTTCTTGTTGTCTTACATAAGCAAATGATCCAGGAATTTTGAGCATTTCTTGAGCAGTTTTAAGAGTTTCTCTTTTACCTTTTGAAAGTAAGTTATTCTCTAGCTCAAATGAGTGATCAAAATGATTTTCTATTGCTGATTTCCCTCTACTTGTTACAAAAATAAATTGTTCAATACCTGCATTAGCTGCTTCTTCTACAGCATACTGTATGAGGGGCTTATCAACAATTGGAAGCATTTCTTTAGGCATTGACTTCGTTGCAGGAAGAAATCTTGTACCTAATCCACCTACTGGAAATATTGCTTTTTTAACTTTCATTCACAAATCCTATAAACTAGTATAGAAGTTGATATGGTTATTATTTTTTTATTTTCAATCAGTCAATAACTTTACGTTTCTCGAATTTAAGAGGATATAACATGAAAATAACAATGTTAGGAACTGGCTATGTTGGATTAGTGTCTGGAACTTGTTTTTCTGAGTTTGGTTTTGATGTATGTTGTGTAGACAAAGACAAAAACAAAATCACAAACTTAAAAAAAAATATTATACCTATCTATGAACCGGGTCTTGAGAATTTAGTAAAAAAAAACAAAGATGCTAATCGGCTCACTTTTAGTAATGATGTAAAAAAAAATATAGCAGACGCAGAAATAGTATTTATTGCAGTGGGAACACCTGCAAGACGGGGTGACGGTTATGCCGATTTATCATATGTTTATGAAGCTGCAGAAGAAATAGCAGAAAACTTAATGGGCTACACAGTAATTGTTACCAAGTCTACAGTACCAGTTGGAACAGGAAACAAAATTAAAAAAATTATTAAAAAAACAAATCCCAAAGCTAATTTCGATGTGGTCTCAAATCCAGAATTTTTAAGAGAAGGTAATGCTATTGAGGATTTTATGAGGCCAGATAGAGTTGTTGTTGGATGTGAAACTGAAAAAGCTAAAGAAGTAATTTCAAAAATATATAAGCCATTGTATCTAATTGAAACGCCAATTTTATTTACTGATTTAAAAACAGCAGAGTTAATTAAATATGCTGGTAATGCATTTTTGGCTTTAAAAATTTCATATATTAATCAGATGGCAGATTTGTGTGAAAAGGTTGGGGCTGATGTCCATGACATTTCAAGAGGAATTGGCTTAGACAAAAGAATTGGTAGTAAATTTTTGCATCCTGGACCAGGTTATGGTGGATCTTGTTTTCCAAAAGACACCCAAGCTCTTGTAAAAACAGCTAATTACTATGGTTCAAATATTTCTATAGTAGAAAATGTTATAAATTATAACTCTCAGAGAAAAATAGATATGGCAGAAAAAATAATTTCTGCTTTAGGAAAAAATTACAGTAATAAGAAAATATCTATCCTAGGGTTAGCATTCAAACCAGAAACGGATGATATGAGAGAAAGTCCGTGTCTAGATATTATCCCTAAACTTCTAGAAAAGAATTTACAAATCTCTGCATTTGATCCAGTAGCAATGGATGAAGCAAAAAAATTATTACAGAACATCCAATTTGCAGAAAGTATTGAAGATTGCATTAATCAGAGTGAGGCGCTTGTAATTTTAACTGAGTGGAACGAATTCAGAAGTTTGTCACCAGAAAGATTAAAAAAACATATGAAAGGAAATCTTTTAATTGATTTAAGAAATGCCCTTAATCCAGATAGTTTTTGTGAAAGTGGATTCAATCTCATTCAAATAGGAAGACCAACTCCTAGCCAGTAATATTTGTCCCAAGTGACTTAGGTCTTTTCATTCCTTCAATTAAATTAACCATTTCAATTTTTCCAGTTATTTTACCTTTTGAATTTATTATTGTAACTGGTTTTGACGGTGCATCTGACATTATTTGAAGTATATCTTCTAACACCATATCTTCCTTGACAGTTGCTCCTGAACTTTTAGTTTTTGTTGGCGTCATTATTGATCTTGCTTGAATGACCCTTGCTCTATTAATATCTTTAATAAAATCAGAGACATATTCATCTGCAGGGTTCATAATTATTTCTTGAGGATCACTGTCCTGAACCATGCTTCCATCACGAAGAATAGCTATTCTATCCCCAATTTTTAGAGCTTCATCGAGATCATGTGTAATAAAAATTATAGTTTTATGTAATTCACTTTGAAGATCTAAAAGTATATTTTGCATTTCTGAACGAATTAATGGATCTAAAGCAGAAAAAGCTTCATCCATTAAGAGAATTTCTGCATCTGTTGCAAGAGCTCTTGCAAGCCCCACCCTTTGTTGCATTCCACCTGACAACTGGCCTGGATAATATGTTTCATATCCGTCTAAGCCAACTCTTTTTATCCATTTTTGGGCTTTTTCTGACCATTCATCTTTAGAAATATTTTGAATTGCAAGCCCGTAGCCAACATTTTGTAAAACTGTTTTGTGTGGAAATAAAGCAAACTTTTGAAAAACCATAGACATATTGTTTTGTCTAAATTGAATCAATTCTTTCGGACTTAAATTTAGAATGTTCTTATTATTGAATAATATTTTACCACTTGTTGGTTCTATTAATCTATTTAGATGTCTTATAAGAGTTGATTTACCTGAACCAGAAAGACCCATAACAACTTGTATTTTTCCTCTTTTAACATTTAGATTAATATTATTTAATCCAAGAACACAGTTAGATTTTTCAAGAAGTTCATCTTTACCCATTCCATTTTTAACTAGATCAAGTGCATTTTTATCACCATCTCCAAATATCTTATAAAGTTCATTGACTTTGATTAATATATCTTTTGAATTCATTATATTAATCCTTATCTTCATTCCTATATTTTTGCATTCTTAGTCCAAATTTTTGAGTAACACGATCAAAAATAATGGCAAGGATAACAATTGCAAGACCGTTCATTAATCCCAAAGCTAAGTATTGATTTGAAATTGCTCTTAAAACTGGAAGGCCAAGACCTTTAACTCCAATCATAGATGCTATTACCACCATTGCTAAGGCCATCATTATTGTCTGATTTACGCCAGCAAATATAGTTGGTAGGGCCAATGGCATTTGAACTCCTAATAATTTCTGCCAATAATTTGCTCCAAAAGAATCTGCTGCCTCTAAAACGTCTTTATCTACTAACCTAATGCCTAAATTCGTTAAACGAACAATTGGTGGAATAGCATAAATACATACTGCAATTAATCCAGGAACCTTTCCAATACCTAAAAGCATCACAACTGGTATTAAATACACAAAACTAGGAATTGTTTGCATGACGTCTAAAACAGGAACTATTGCTGCTTGGACTTTATTACTTCTTGCCATAGCGATACCTAGTGGTATACCAATTGCTATACATAGGAATGTGGCTACAAGTATAATGGCTAATGTTGACATTGTGTCTTCCCACATACCGAAATAACCAATCAACATAAAACTCAAAAAAGTTCCAACAACTATTAATATGGATCTTGAGCCTATCCAAGCAAGTAAAAGAATACTAAATATTATAATAGGCCAAGGGGTATTAATAAAAAGCTTTTCGAACCATACTAAGAACATCAATAATGGTTCAAAAAATTCTTCAATACCTTGGCCATAAGTTCTTGAAAAATCAGTGAATGCAAAATCAACAGTTTTCTTAAATTCTCTTAGATCTGATCTACTCATATCAGGAAAATTATAAAACCAATCCATTTTTCATTCCTTAAATTTAAAAAAATAATCACCACCTAAATTTATTTAGAGGTGGTGATTATGAAATTGGTATTATTTATAGACCAGATTTAACTTTTTTAGCTACATCTGCAGAAACCCATTTTTCCCAAACGCTTCCGTGCTTCTCTAAAAACTCGAAAGCTGCATCTTTTCCAGATGCTTTTTGTTCTGTCATAAACACAAGCATTCCGTTCATAACTTCACCAGGATAAACTCTTTTGGAAATATAGTCTAAAGCAACACTAGCGTTCTTTTTAAAGTTTGCAGATACTACACTATTGACAACAGATGTTACCCAAGATGATTTTTTAGGACTAGCACATTCTTTTTCTGGTTTTACAATGCAATTATCCCAATGGTCTTTCCCTACAAATGGAACCCCAAAATCAAGTTTATGCATTTTGTATTTACCAATCATTGATGTAGGAGACCAATAGTATCCAACCCAATTCTCGCCTCTTTCAACTGCTTTAGCCATTGAACCATCTAAACCAGCAGCACTTCCTGGATCCACAAGAACCCATCCCTTTTTCTCCATTTCAAAAGCACGGAATAAGTTTTGGTTAACTAATTGGCATCCCCAGCCAGCTGGACACCCAACAAAAGCACCTTTTGATTTGTCTTCTGAATATGGAAACAAATCAGGTCTTTCTATTACATCTAAAGCTGTTTTAAGCTCAGGATGTTTTTTAATAGTATGTGGTGGAAGCCACCAGCCCTCACCTAGGCCAGTAATTGGTGATTTGTTGGCAACAATTAATCTATTCTCACCAACAGCTTTTTTCAATGGAACAGCAACTGCATTAGCCCACAATTCTGGCGCTACATCTGGTGATCCTTTTTCATTCATTGAAGTAAAGGTAGGCATTGTGGCACCTGAAACTAGTTCAACTTCACATCCATAACCTTTTTCTAAAATTATTTTATCTACATTGGCCATTAACTCAGCAGACGCCCAATTCATCTCTGCTATAGTTACTTTTCCACATGCAGCATTTCCTATTGTAGCCCAACTAAGGCCTACGGCTACGGTTGCTGCCATCGTAAATGCAGCTCCGAATACCCTTTTCATTTTATTCTCCTATTTCCGCTTGTAATTAATACAAACCTTTAGTTTATTAAAATTAAAGTAAATTGAATTAAAAATTCAAGAATCATCATAACAATAAATCAGTACTAATTGCAAATCACTATCAAAGAGAATAAACATTAATGCTTTATAAGTATATGAAATATATAGATAATATTTTTTTAAAAAATTCAATTATTTAAGGAAAAGATTTTTAATTTAATTTATTATTTATTGACTTAATTTTTCCCAAACAAGTTGTTATATATATATAATGTTTGAAGATTTTACACCATTTATAATAGCTTTGGTCGTAACATTTAGCTTTATGATATGTATTGCTATATGGAATAGTATAAATGCTCCTGTACCCCCACAAAAGGCACCTCCGATAGAACCAGGCCCATCTAGAACTAGAGAAATTCTTGCCCGATTTAGTGAGTTCTATATGAATTTAAACCCTGAGGGTGAAATGATTTTTGATTCTGGTATTTTGCCAGACCCAAAACAACATATAGTCCACGCTCTTTATGTTGGATTTGACGAGAGTGAAAATGATGATGAAAGGTCAGCTATTGAAAGAGGTCTCAGAGCAATTGCTACTTTTCAAGAAAGAGTTGGAGATTTACCAATAAAAAAGGAGATGTCAGAAATAGAAAAAAGTTTAAGTCCAATTAATGATCAACAAAATACAGATAATATAAACATTTCTTATAATTTTAAACTTTTGGATGAAGAAGAATTTCAAAGATATTCTGTTTTAAGAGACCAAGAATTAGAAACACATTTTCAACATTTAAAAATAGAAACTGCAGAAGAATAGGAATTACAATGGCCATTTTTAAAATTGATGATCAAAACGAGATTTATTATGAATATGTTCCACCTAAAAATGGAGGCTTTACTTGTGTCTTTGTAAACGCATTGACTGGCGATGTATCTGCGTGGAACGGATCTATCGGTGAAAATTTAATTAAAAATAACGACGGTTATTTAGTATATAATTTTAGAGGACAAGCAAAAAGTAAGTTTGAAACTAATTTAGATTTAAGTGCTGAATTAATAGTAAGTGACCTTGTAAATTTAATTAATTTTATCAATCCAAAAAATATGGTTTTAGTAGGGTTGTCAATAGGCGGGCTTTATGCTGCTATGTCTTTATCAAAAGGTGTTGAAGCAAAAGGTTTAGTGCTTATAAATACTCTGCGAAAGCCCAGCGAAAGACTAAATTGGATAAATAATGCAATGGCCAATGCTGTAAAATTTGGTGGAACTTCTCTTATCTTAGATATGACATTACCAGTAATAGCTTCACCAAAATTTTTATCTAAAATGAAAGATAATGCTCTAAAATATGAGAATTATCTTGGATTGGATGACTATAATGGGGTATCAAAACTTATGCATGGTGGATTTACAACAAATTGGGATTTTGATTGGAGTAAACTTGACTTACCCGTGTTAGTTTTGACAGGGCATTTTGATAAAGTTTTCAGAATTGAAGATGACATAAATAATTTGATAAAAAATATGAAAAATGTCAAAAGAATTGAAGTTCCAGAATGTGGACATTTAATACCTATAGAGGATCCAGAATTATTTTCATATCATTTAAGCGGTTTCATAATATCTCTTAAACATTGATATTATTTTTTAAGAATAACAGTTATATCATTCTCGAGAAGATTATGCTTTATAACCTCAGGATCACAAAAATTTCTCTCGCATATTCTTTTTATCCAAGATAATTCAGTATAATAAAGTTTTTTTTCTATTTTTCTTTCTTCTTTTAATAAGCAGTTAAAAATCATAGCTTTTTTTACAAATTTCCAATTACTTAAAAGATTTTTAATTATATAATCTTCCCACAAAGATATATTATTAGTTGGGGCAAGGTTATATGTACCTGACATAATTACATAATCAGTGTTTTTAAAAGGGAACTCGCTTATTGCAAATTCGATATTTTCAAAATCTTTATTGTTTTTGCAAAAATTAATTAACTTTTGATTAATATCAAATCCATAATATTGAACTCTATCACCTAAGTTTCTCTCTTTAATAATTTCGTAAAATCTACCATATCCACAGCCAATGTCTGCAATTGAAAATTCCTTACTTTTTGTATTTTTTAATATTTTATTTAAAATTATATTTAATCTAAGGTCCTGTGATAATTTACTATTCCAAAATACTCCTTTAGGGGTATTATTATAATTATCAAAACGTTTATTATAAATGTTAGATATTTGTTTGTTTAGTAACTTATAAATAAGTATTTTTATAAAAGTCATTCAATTACATTAAGCTAGAAAATAGTCAATTCAAACTTAAAAGGATTATTACATGAAAAAAATTTTACTGTTAGGTAGTGGTGAGTTAGGTAAAGAATTAGCGATTAGCCTCAAAAGAATTGGATGTAGTGTAATAGCGTGTGATGCATACGAAAATGCACCTGCTATGCAAGTAAGTGATAAAAATGAAGTATTTAATATGCTTGATAAAGAAAAGTTGAGCGAACTTATTAATAAACATAAACCTGATTACATCGTGCCAGAGGTTGAGGCTATTGAAACAAACGTTTTAATTGATGCTGAACAAAATGGTTATAACGTAATACCCTCAGCAAAAGCTGTGAATTTAACCATGAATAGAGATAGAATAAGAGATAGAGCAAAACATTTAGGATTAAAAACTGCAAATTTTGCCTACGCAGAAACCGAAGAAGAATTGATTTTAGAGGCAAATAAAATTGGAACAAAAGTAGCAGTTAAGCCAGTTATGAGCTCTTCTGGAAAGGGTCAGAGTTATGCAAATTCAGAGGATGAATTGAAATTGTCTTGGAAATTTGCACTCGAAGGTATGAGAGGAAACAGGAAACGTGTGATAGTGGAAGAGTTTATAGATTTTGAGTATGAGATAACTCTTTTAACAATTTTAGAAAAATCTAGACAAGTTACATTTTGTAATCCTATTGGACATTTTCAAAAAAGGGGAGATTATCAATATAGTTGGCAACCTGCTAATTGTTCACAGGACGTAATAAGAAAGGCACAAGATGCAGCAAAAAAAATGGTCTTAGACTTGGGTGGATCAGGTATATTTGGAGTAGAATTTTTTATTGATAAAAAAGGAGAAGTAATTTTTAGTGAACTAAGCCCTCGACCACATGACACTGGAATGGTCACAATGTTTACTCAAAACTTCAGTCAATTTGATATTCATGCTAGAGTTTTACTGGGAATGCCATTACCAGAAATTAAATTGAACCAACCTGGTGCTAGCCACGTGATCTTAGCAGAAGAAAACGCTTCGGGTAATTACGTTATTGATGGTATTGAAGAAGCACTTAAAGATAAAAATGTAGATTACAGAATTTTTGGAAAACCATTCTTAAAATCATATCGTCGAATGGGTGTTATTTTAGCCCCAAGTTTAGAGCAAGCAAAAAAGGCAGTTAAGAAAATTTTTGTTAAAGCAATATAGTTTATTAAATTTTAATCATTGTTTATTTAAAATTCGAAATCACAAAAGCTATTTCCTTTTCTTGCTTATAACCCATTAAATGAATTCCACTAACTCCTTCAATAGATTTATATTTTTCTATTAATTCTATACAAATTTTAATACCCTCAAGCCTTTCATCATTAGATTGTTCAATTCTATTGATTATTTCCTCAGGTATATTGATACCAAAGAGATTTTTGTTCATCCATCTGGCACTTTTTGCAGATTTAATTACTCCCAAGCCGATTATGAAATAAGCTTTTTCAGTGATATTTAACTCATTTAATCTAAGCATATAATTTTTAAGAATATCTTCCTCGAAAGCGTATTGTGTTTGAAAAAATTCGACTCCAGCTTCAATTTTTTTTAGTAAGTTTGAACCATCAAAATCATTATTAATTTTAAATGGAGTATCTGCCCCACCAATGAAAAATTCCGGTGCATCATTTATTTTTCTTCCAGAAGGATACATTTTTCTTGTTTTAATTTGATAAGCAGTTCTCAATATGCCAATTGTATCTAGATCTCTTACTTCTTTAGTGTCTGGTTGATCTCCGCCTTTAACCTCATCACCATACAAACAAAGAATGTTAGGAATATCTAATGCCCAGCTACCAAGTAGATCGCCTTGTATTGCAATCCTATTTCTGTCTCTGGTAGTAAATTGTAAAATTGGTTCAATGCCATTCTGAGCAAGAATTGCTGCCGTTGCAAGAGCTGACATATGAGATTTTGCCCCAGCTCCATCGGTAACGTTAATAGCGTTAGCTAAGCCGTTTAAACATTCTACATCATCAATAACAACTTTTTTATTTCCAGAATCTGGTGGAGAAGTTTCAGCCGTAAAAACAAATTTATTTTCATTAAGTAATTTTCTTAATTTACTTTTCATTAAATATGTCCAAAGTAATTCATAGATATTGTTTAATTGGGGTACATACAAATGTCTAATGATTTTTTAATTAATACATCTAACAGAATTAGAAGCACACCATTTACTTCTAGAAATGAAATTGCAGGTGTTAAAAAATATACTGTTTATAATAACACCTTATTACCTACAGTGTTTAAATCATTAAAAGAAGATTATTATCATCTAATTGAAAATGTTCAGTTATGGGATGTATGTGCCCAAAGAGTTATTGAAGTTAAAGGAAGTAAATCTTTGTCATTAATGCAATATCTTTTTTGTAGGGATTTTACTAATATTTCCTCTGGTAAAGCGTATTATGCACCGATAGTTAACTTTGAAGGCGGGTTATTAAATGACCCAGTTGTTTTTTGTATATCTGATAATCATTTCTTAATTTCTTTATCTGATTCAGATTTGTTTAATTGGGTATCAGCAATTAATCATGCAAAAGAATTTTACTCTGATGTAACAGAAACAGATATATTAACAATTGCAATTCAAGGTCCAAAATCTGAACTATTAGCTACAAAAATATTTGGTGAGGAAATAAAGTTTTTAAAATTTTTTAATTTTAAAAACTTTTCTTTTAATGGAGAAAGTCTGATTATTTCAAAAACAGGTTTCAGCAAGCAATCTGGCTATGAAATCTTGCTTGCTAGCTCCAATAACGGAATTCTTTTGTGGGATCTGTTAATGGAAAAAGGTAAAGAATTTAATATTAGGGTTGGGTGTCCAAATATGATAGAGAGAGTAGAAAATAATCTTCTTAGTTATGGCAATGAGATGACAAATAAAAATACACCCTATGATTGTGGGTTAGGGAAATTTTGTTATCTTGACTCAGATTATGAATTCATTGGAAAGTCTTCTTTATTGAAACAGAAACAGCTTGGCTTTGAAAAAGATATATTTAAAATTCAATTTAATTTTGAAAAAGAAAATAAACCAATTTTTTTTAATAATCTTTCAATTTTTAAAAAAGATATGGAAATTGGGAAAGCAACTTCAATTGTTTGGTCACCTAAATATTCAAAATACATAGGTTTTCTAATTGCATCAAAAAATATAATGAACACTTTCAATGATTATTACATATTAGATAAAGTCAAATTTAATTTATTAAGCATTTCTTGAGCGCATTCATACAAGTTTTAGGGCAGGCGATGTACCCATTTGAATTTATACTATGATTTAAATCACCCATAATGTTCAGCATTTTCAATGATATAGTTATATGAAAACATCACCAGGTGGACAAATCATAGCTATTAAGCCATTTTTTTGTGTTACTTAATTATTAAACTTGGGGCATGAACCACATTGGGTAGGTAGGTTTTATGTTCATGGGTCCGCAGCAAATGGGGTTAATTGATTATTCCCATTACTTCAAAAGTCTTTTGTACGTAGTCAACTAATTCAGCTTTTTTTTGAATTGTTTCAATGTCATAGTTTGTATTTTCTGTAAATTCAAAAAATCGTTTTTCATCGTCTTTATCAAATTTGAATTTAATTTTTTTAGCAATTTCTTTAATTCTTTTATTAACTAAACTATCTATTTTTTTTAGATCACTCTTGCTTAAAATTTCTTCATTTTTAAAATTTTTAATAGCATCAAATAATCTTTCCTGTTTAGCTATTTTATATTTTCTACTGGATTTGTAACCATCTACTTTATTTCCAAAATTATTATTTATACCATAATTATTGTCTGAAGAGCTGTTATTATCGTCAGATGAGTATGATTGTTCATTAGATGTGTCTTTAGCAGATTGTGTTTTGGCAGTTTTACTAACAGGTGTATTATTTTTGCTTGAGCTATTAATACTCTCTACGCTTGTACTAACTGAAGCATTTGTTTTAGCATCTGTATTCTTATTATCTGAATTTTCTGTCTTATTTACAGAAACACTAACACTAACTTTTCCTGAATTCTTGCTGTAAGAAAATGCTTTGTTCTGAATAAATAATGTAGAAAGTATGAGTAAAAAAATTTTGAATAAAGTTTTCATTATTTTCTTTGTTACCAACTATAAATTGATTTTGTAATATATAATAAATTGTGTTGAATTTAAAAGAAATAAAATCGTTTATTTGCATTCTATCTAATGTTTTTGCATATTAAATTTGCATATTAACAGGTGGCATACATGGTAAAACCTATAACCAAAGAAACTTTGTTCATGAATTGCATGGAATTAGACTTTGCAACAAAAGTAGAGTTAGAACACTGGATGGCAACTTTTGAGGAGAAAGTATGGACAGAAGATATTATGAAAGAACTATCTAAAGCAGGATTGGTAAGAAGAACTGTTGCCCAAGTATGGAACAAACAAAATCATAGATTAACAAGTACATTTGAGTATGAAAATGAAAATGCTTACAAGGCTTGTCAAAAGATAATTGAAGAAAAAGTAATGCCTAAAGCGCAAGCAAGTTACATTATAAAATCTAGAAATAATAGAGGTGTAATTTTTTATGATTATAGAAGTTAGTTTAATCTTTAAATTCTATTTTGAAAATAAACTACAGTTACTAGCCTATTAAATTTTATTGATATTATATTGTGATGTTGAATATTAATTTAAAAAGATTAAATGATTATTATGTCAATAATACAAAAAATCATAGTTATACCAATATTGAGATCACAAGTTAGACTTTATGTTTTCTTCGGTATTCTTTTTGGTTTTTATGAATTTATTTCATGGATTTAAAATTAGGAGATTAAAATGTTTGGAATAGGAATAATTAAAGGAACTATAATAGGAATGGGTATAGGAGTAATGGCAGGCTTAGCTTTAAAAGAAGTTTGCAAGATGAAAAAGAAAAAAGATCAAGTAAGTAAAACTGAAAATGATACAGTTGATACAGAAAATAGTTAGTACAAATACATAAACAATGGATTTAACGAAATATAAGTGGAAATGTAGAATACTTTTGTTAAGTACCACTTGTTATAGAGATAGTGAGTATAAAAAATCTAAAGAACTTTATCAAAAACATATAAAAGAATTTCATAAAAGACACGTCAAATTGATGTCTTTTAGAAAAAAAGGTCTTAAGTTTTCTATCAAACTAATAGGTTACGACGGTACTTTTAAAAGAGAATATTCAACTTTAGAACCTCATAACATTTTTGATCTTATAGACTCTATGCCAATGAGTAAGCAAGACTATCACGGAAAGTTAAAGCCTCTTAATCTATCCCTATATTCAGATTACAAGCCCGAAACAACTCTAAGAGGGCTCGGATATAAGAATAAAGAAAAAGCAATCTATACAATAGATGCAATAAAAGCTAGAGACAAAAAATATCAGGTTAATGTTGTATCCACCATGTTAGGTAGAGCAAAAAAACATCCAAACAAAACTGCTGATATGGATGAAGCAATATTAGTTTTTGAGAAATGGATGCTAGACTATAAAAAGAGCAAGTTTTTAGTCTAAGTTAATCAATAGGTGTTGCACCACTCTCTGTCTTTACAATTTTGCCATTTGATAATGTATAAACTGCCATGATAGATTCTTTTATTCCATCTGGAAAATGTCCAATACTATGCATCACTAATATATCGTCATTTTCATAAATGCATCTGTTTTCTTCAAATTTCAGTTTTTCTTCTCTCATAGAATCAAACATACCTGTTACTATTGGAGTCCACTCTGTTTTAGATACTGTTTGACCAGATTGGTGCCTTATAAAGACATAATCTTCATGTAATAAACTTAAATAACTTTGGACACTACAATCATCAAAAGAACTTATTATATTTTTATAAACTGAAATAACTCCTCCTTATTTGATTATAACAAAATATAGAATTAACTAAATAATATCTTGAATCTAATCCATTAATTTAAGAACACAGTTACCATAATTTTCTGTGGCAGGAGTAAAACCTAACTCCTTACATTTTTTTCTGCTTTTTCAGTTCTATTCGTAATTTTATCAGATGAATTGATGTTTTCTTCATTTTTTGATTTGCAGTTTAAGTTTCTTCTTTTTGCTTCTTTTATGTATTTACCATTATACAAACCATATCTATAGCAAACCAACTTATCTGAAATATTTTCTAAATTCTCATCATTTGTATTTGAGTTTTTAACAGAATTTTGGTTATGAGTTTTTATTTCTTCACAAATGCCCCAGATAGGACCAGGAGCAACATAACCTGGAAATTCCATATCTATAGAAGCTTTTTTAGTAGTTTTAAAATACACAAAATTCCACCGAGTTATATATTTACGTTTTAACTCATACTTAAATTTAACTTTTTTACTATTATTAACACTTACCCTTCCTTCAATTCTTACTTGATTCCAGTATGAGGTATTATCTTCTTTAATAACATGATTCTGGATAGGAGGGGACCAACTCTTAATTACTCTTTCCGTATATGCCCTATTTATTCCATTGTAATTATTAAATTTGCAATTTAAATTTAATTCTTCACTACAAGCTATTGATGAAGTAATTAAAAATAATACTATCAAAATAAATCTCATATCTTATTACCTCTAAAAGTAAAAAACTAATTTAATAATAATATGCAAAACACTTTTTTTATACAAGTAAGACAGATTTAAATTGTCTACCGTTTGGTATACCCATCAAAAGTTAACACTCCTAAAAGGTTGAATATTTAATGAAATCTGGGCATTGCGCCGAAGGTGATTGGAGCGGGCGAAGAGATTCGAACTCTCGACATTCTCGTTGGCAACGAGATGCTCTACCACTGAGCTACGCCCGCTTAATTGAGTTGAAATATAGCATCCTAATTTATAGTATCAAGGAAAAACAAAAAAATAATTTATCTTAGTAGTTTTTTATAAAATTGTTTATGTTATCAGATATATAAATAATTTCATCTTCTTTTAAATATGGATGCATTGGTAGAGATAAAACGTTCTTAGATAAATAATATGTCACATCTAAACCACTTTTAGATACTGGATATTTATTGTAAGGTTTGTGTTCATTTAGCGGTATCGGATAATAAACTGCAGTAGGAATATTTTTTGATTTTAGATATTCTTGAAGCTTGGCTCTATTGATGTTTTCTGGAAGTAATATTGTATATTGAGCCCAACTACTTTTGAAATTGTCATTAATTTTAGGTACTTTAATACCTAGATTTAAAGAGTTTAAGTATTTATCATAGTTGTTGGCCACTACCTGCCTTTTTTTCAACTCTTCTGGAAATATTTCAAGCTTTTCTAACAAAATGGCAGCTTGAAGCGAAGACATACGAGCATTCATTCCAATTCTATCATACTCATACCTTTTTTTCCCCATCCCGTGTATATGAGAAGAATTTGCTATTTCATAAATTTCTCTATCATTTGTAAAAACAGCCCCCCCGTCTCCATAACAACCTAGTGGTTTAGCAGGGAAGAAAGATGTTGCGGCTACTTCAGATAGATTGCCAACAGATTTTTCTTTATGTTTCCCTCCAAATGATTGCGCAGCATCATCAAGAACCCATAAATCATTATTTTTTGCAAATTCATTTATTAAGTCCATCTCTGCAGGTTGTCCAAATAAACCAACGGACATTATACCTTTAACTTTAATACCTATGTTTTTGGCAGTTTGAAGAGAGTCATAGAGTTTAGACGGATCTATATTGAAAGTGTCACGTTTTACATCAATGAAAATTGGAATGGCACCAAGTAAAGGCATTACTTCGGCAGATGAGGCAAAAGTAAAAGCTGGAACAATTACACCTTCACCAGGTTTAATTTTTAAGCCGAGTAGAGATAATAACAACGCATCTGTTCCACTAGAGCAACATAATACATGTTTAGAGTTTGTAAAAGAACTAAGTTTATCTTCTAATTCCTTTACCTCTGGACCTAAAATATATTGTCCATGGTCTAAAACTTTGTTAATACGCTTTTCAATTTTATCTCGAATTAATTTTTGTTGAGCGTTTAGATCAATAAATGGTATCATAAGTTTACCTTATTTTCTTAAATTTTTTTGTCTATCATATCCATAACAATTTGAACTTTTACAGCTTCTTTATGATCTGTTAAAGGACTTTTTCTTGAATATAAACAGTCTATAAATTCTTTTAATTCACTTTTTAGCGGTTCGTTTTCTTGGATTATAATTTTTTCTAATGGAGCAGTTATTATAGTATTTTTAGACGTTACAAATGATGGGTTATAAAGTAATTTTTCTGACCAACTTTTAGTGTCGTCAAAAATAAGTGCACCTTTTGTTCCAATTACAGAAAATTGATGTTCTTTGTAAGGACACATCCAATCAGAATTAATTAGCGCAGTTAAACCTTTTGAGAATGATAATTTAACACTAATTGCATCTGGTCCGTTATTATTATGATGATGAATAGACTGAACATTAACATCAATAGGTAACTCTTCTGTAATGGAAAGTATCATAGAAATATCGTGGACTGATAAATCATAAATTACAGATTCTTCAGATCTAATAGCACCTAGAGCCAGGCGATTTGCTCGAATGTTTTGTGGAATGCCTATTTTACCATTTTTAATAAGTTCTTTCATTTTTATAAATGCATTATGATAATTTAGCAAATGGCCTACCATCAAAATTCTTTTTTTATTTGTAGCTAATTTTGAAAGTTTTTGAGCATCGGGGAATGACAAACAAAATGGTTTTTCTATAAAAACATCCTTATCATTTTTAATAGCTTGAACAGCTAGATCTTTATGAGTTTTTGCGGGTGATGCAATTACAATTCCATTGATATTTTGATCTTCAAAAATTTTATTAAGTTCGAAAGTGGGTAACATATATTCATGATTAAGTTTTTCTGCTAATTTTGTATCCGAGTCATAGATGCATGCTAAAGAACCCATTTGATGTAAATTTCTAGCTATATTTTTTCCCCAGTTACCACAACCAATTAAAGCAATATTTAATTCTCTCATCATTTTACAATATAATTTTCTTTTTGGGTTAAAATATTATCTATAATTTAGATATAGACACTTTAGTAATTGGTCAATTGTAGTATTTTGTAATAAATTGTTGAAATATCATTTACTCACAACCATATCAATTTTATATTGAGGAGCTCAAATAATGGAAAATAACGATTTAATCTCAACAGCCAGCAATATCATAAATGTAAACGAAGAAACATTCATGAGTGAAGTCGTAGAAACTTCCAAAACAAAGCCAGTTATTGTTGATTTTTGGGCTCCCTGGTGTGAGCCTTGCAAAACTCTTACACCGTTATTAGAAGATGCTGTTAAAGATTATATAAAAGATTTAATTTTAGCTAAAATTGATATTGATCAAAATCAAAATATTGCCACACAATTAAGAATTCAATCTATTCCTACAATTTATACTTTTTTTGAAGGTAAAGTAGTAGATGGATTTCAAGGAGCTAAATCAAATAATGAAATAATAGAATTTGTTAAAAAATCAGCAAGTTTATCTGGTCCTGGACAAGAAGTTGAAGATTTAATTGCAAGTGCAAAAGAATGTACAGAATTGAGGGATTGGAATAGCTCTTTTGATATTTCTCAAAAGATTTTAGAAAAAGATCCAGAAAATCATTTAGGTTTTGCGAACCTTATAAGATCAATGATTGGTTTGGGAAAATTCAATGAAACCAAAGAATTAATTGATAATTTAGCTCCAGAAATCAAAAATTCTAAGCCAGTTGAAGAATCAATTTCACTGCTTGAAACTTCTGAAAAGGCTTTTATGGCAAAAGGAAGTATCGAAGACTTGGAAAAAAAACTAAAACTAGAACCTGATAATTTAGATTATCTATTACAAATGGCAATTGCTTTATTTGGTATAGGTAAAATTGAAGATTCTTTTGAAATGCTTTTAAAGTCTATAAAAATAGATAAAGAGTGGAATGATCAGGCTGCTAGAAAGCAGTTGTTGAAACTCTTTTCATCAGCAGGAATTGATGCGAAAGAAACAATAATTGCTAGAAAAAAGTTAGCAACTTTATTATTCTCTTAACTTAGGATTAATGTAAATGTTGAAAAATTTTAAACAAGAGATGAACTTACCAGATATTATACCAATATTTCCGTTGGAAGGTGTGGTAATGTTTCCAGATACTTATCTACCATTAAATATTTTTGAACCTCGTTATTTGAAAATGATAGAAAAAGCTATCTCGACTAAGAATAGGTTGGTTGGAATGATACAACCCTATAAACCAAACGAAAGTGATGATAACTTTAATTTATACAACGTAGGGTGTGCTGGTAAAATAATAAAGTTCGAAGAAACAGAAGATAATAGATATTTAATTACTCTAAAAGGTTTAAGCAGATTCAATTTAATTTCAGAGAAAATTACGGATCAAAAATTTAGAGAAGCGGATATTTGTTGGGAAAATTTTAATAAAGATTTAAATAATAATAAAAATTTATTAGATTTTAGCACTTTAAAAATCACCTTAAAAAAATATTTCAAATCAAAAGATATTAGAGCAAATATGGATGTAATAGATTCATTTAATGATTACAATTTTGTTGATCAGTTAATAATGATTTGTCCTATAGAAAATGATGAAAAACAATTGTTGTTAGAAACAGTATCGATTTCAAAAAGAACAAAACTATTACAAACTATATTAGATAGTCATATTAGTGAGGCAAACATCTCAGATATAAGTAAGCATTAAATATTTGTTAATGTTAATTTTGGCTTTTTAAGGATTTTACATGAATCTTACACCTATATTAATTGAAAAAAAAGATAACGGAAAATACTTGTTGATTTCTTTTAATGACAATTCAAAGTTCAGTATATCTTCAGAATTATTAAGGGTTGAAAGTCCCTCTGCTGATATACAAGGTCATGGTGGTCCAAAAAAAATAGTAAGAAACAAAGGAAGTATTTTAATTAATCAAATTGAACCTGTTGGTAACTATGCTGTAAGAATCGTTTTTTCTGATGATCATTCTTCAGGTATTTATAGTTGGGAATTATTACATGATTTCGGAATAAACCACGATAAGTATTTAGAGGCATATTATAATTCTCTATAATTCAAATAGAGGCTAAGTCTCTAAATATATTTTTTAGATTAGTTTTATTTAAACCTGCCATACCCTTTGTTAAAATTTTTTGTGTTTTACTTGAAGTTGAAGTAAATCCAAAAAATATAAAGTCCGTAAAAGCTGTCATGGCAATAGTTTTTGGTAATCTTTCATCTTTATAGAAATTTAAAATATATTTGTCGCCAAGATCATTTCCAAATTTCAGAGAATTCTTTATTGCATTTAATGCAGAAACACAATCTCTAAAAGATAGGTTTAATCCTTGTCCTGCCAGGGGATGAATTGAGTGTGCAGCATCACCAATAAGGATTGCTCTTGATGATGTTGGGTTGAGTACGATATTTAAGTCAAGATTCCAATATGATAATTTATTTTCAATTTTATTTATTTTTTTTACGGGAGCAAAATGTAGATTAATTCTAGAAAAAAACTTGTTTAACTCATAGCATAATAAATTTTCGGGCTTTTCTTTCGATAAAATTTTTTTACATCTACTTTCCTCAATGCTTAAAACAAAATTTACTAGATTTTTATTCTCATAAGGAAGTATTCCAATTGGACCTAAATTTGTAAATGCCTGAATGGCAGTTAAATTATGATTGTTATTTTGTTGTAAGAATCCTGAAATTGCAATGTGTTTGATATTTTTGTTTATAGTATTAATTGATAGCAATTTTCTTAGATAAGAATTCTTTCCATCTGCTGATAAAAGTAGATGAGTTTTGATATATGTTTTATTTTCTAAATACAAAGTTCTTTC
This sequence comes from uncultured SAR116 cluster alpha proteobacterium, assembly GCA_902619615.1. Taxonomy (GTDB): domain Bacteria; phylum Pseudomonadota; class Alphaproteobacteria; order Puniceispirillales; family Marisalimonadaceae; genus Marisalimonas. The sequence continues at coordinate 35,132 of CACNFD010000006.1, forward strand.
AAATTTATTGCATTTAGTATTATTAACGAAACTATCATATCTTTTTATATCTTTTATTTTTTCCTCAATAATTTTCAAAATAATATTATTTTTTATTACTGCACCAAGTTTTGTTTCTTTATCAAAATGGTCCCACTCTAATGGTGATTTATGATTAGTACCAAATACTTTGATTTTTTTTACTGGTGTAAAATCATTTTTATTAAGTGATTTTAGAATATTTAATTGATTTAGTAATTGCAAACTCGTTTTATTAAAGAAAGTAGTTCTTAAATCATCTTTCAAATTTACCTTTGGCTTGATCCAACATATGTCACTTAATTTAAAAATGTTAGAATTTTTTAATAGTAACACCATCATAGCCCCTGTTATGCCTCCGCCAACAACACAAATTTTATGAAAATTTTCCTGTGATAAATTTTTAATAGCCACTTAAGACCTCATTTTATTAAATATAGCAATTATATTGGTTTTAAAATTTACCAGTATAATATAAATAAATAAATAAATGTAAAATTATTCGAAGGCATAAAATGGTTAACCAAGATTATAATGTTTTAAATGACTGGATGTTTGGAAAGCTTGCAGCACTTTTAGAAAATGTTGAACATAATCCTAAATATCCAATTTTAAAAATGTCATTGGGCGAACCTACCTTGGGAGTTCCAAAGTTTGCAAAAAACATTTTAGATTTAAATTATGATGATTGGGCAAAATACCCCCCAAGTGATGCAATACCAAGTTTTGGTTTAAGTATATTAAATTATTTAAAAAGAAGGTATCCAGGTGCAGAGAATCTTGTTAAGTTAAATAAAAACATAGTACCTGTTCCAGGAACACGAGAACCTCTTCATCTTATTGGTTTGTTAGCTAAAAATTTAAAAGTTGGAGAAACAACAGCCTTAATTTCTAATCCCTTTTATCATGCTTGGTTGGCAGGAAGTATCTCTAGTGGGTCTAAATTACATTGGCTAAATTCTTTGCCTGAAAATAATTATCTACCAGATATTTCAAACTTGCCTAAAAAATTATTAGATTCTTCAGTAATAATGTACATTTGTTCCCCATCTAATCCTCATGGTAGTGTTGCCAGCATCGATTATTTAAAAAAGGCAATTTTACTTGCCAGAAAACATAACTTCATTTTGGCTGTTGATGAGTGTTATGGTGATATTTACAGAATGAACAAGCCAAAGCCGCCTGGGGGTTTAGAGGCAGCTGCAAGTATAGGACAAAGTCTAGAAAATTTAATAATTTTTAATTCATTGTCGAAAAGAAGTAACGCATGTGGTATGAGGGCAGGTTTTATTGCTGGAGACGAAAATATTATCAAAAATTATAAGCTATTAGTTTCTAATGGTGCATCACCAGTGCCAATTCCAATTCAAACCGTTGCAGGTGCATTATATGATGACGATAATCATCAGATAAAAGCGTGTTTGCATTACGATAAAAACTTTGAAATTGTAGAAAAATATTTAAAACCTTTTATTAAAGATTTCAAAATACCAGATGGTGGTTTTTTTCTTTGGCTGAAAGTAAATGATGATGAAAAAGCAGCTAAAATTTTATGGGAAAATTTTTCTCTTAGAGTTATGCCAGGAAGTTTTATGGCAAAAAATGTAAATGGGGTTAATCCAGGTAAAGGTTTTTTGAGAATCTCACTAGTTGACAAAAAAGAAATTATTGAAGAAACAATGAAACGTATTTGTTTATTTTTAAAAATGGATATTGCCCAAGAATGAGGCTTCTTTAATGAATGATAAAGACCAGGTTTTAGAAAAAAGTAACTTTTATACTAAAATGATTAACAAAATATTGTCTTTAATATTGTTTATCATCTCTATATCACTTTTCTTAATTTTACTTTCATTTCACCCAGAAGATTCTGGTTGGGGTGTAATTAATGAAACCACTCCAAAAAATTTTTATGGTGAAATAGGATCATATTTTTCAGGATTGATTATAAGAGAGTTTGGTATTTTACCTGGAATATTGCTTTCATCTATTTTATTTATATGGTCCTTAAAGGTATTTAATGAAACCCATATAAAATTTTTTAAAATAAAAAATTTTACAATTATCTTTATGATATTCCTAAGTTCTATAGGAGGAACTTATCTAGAGATTAATATAATTCAAAAACTAAATTTTAATTTTCCAATCTTTAGTCAAAATGGTTTATCTGAATGGTTATTATTAACCTGTTCTAGTAAAATCTCCGATTTAATAACATTTGACATTACTTTATCTGAAACAGTTTTAGGCCTAGCGTCTCTCATCATCTCTTTATTACTATTTTTTTGGATACTATCCACAGGTGAAAAAGAAATTAAATTCTTTATATTTATTTTTAGACCCATATTTTTACCTTCAGTTTGGGTACTAAAAATGTTCTCAAATTTGTTTTTTTACAACGATAAAAAAGTTGAAAGTGAATTACTAGAAGAGAATAATGAACTTGGCTTTTTAAGTAAGGTTAAAAATAAATTTTTTAAATTTAAAGGTAATTCGATTGGCAGGAGAAAACCAAAAATTAGAAAGACCCCAATATCAATTAAAAATGTCCATAAAGATGGGAATTTAAAGAAAAAGACAGAAAACTACAATTTATATCAAGATGACTTACCGTTAGGGTCTGAAAGTGGATTTATTTTACCATCTGTAAGTTTGTTGAAAGATTTTACAGAAGATATTAAACCTCCAAGTAAAGAAACTCTCGACATGAATGCAAAAGTTCTTGAAGGAGTTTTGTCAGATTATTCTATTAATGGAAATATTGAGTCCGTTAGGTATGGCCCAGTTGTAACTAGATACGACTTACAACCAGCACCAGGTTTGAGAAGTCAAAGGGTCATATCTTTAGCTGATGACATTGCCAGATCAATGTCTGTTGAGGCAGTAAGGGTTGCAATGGTTCCTGGTCAAAATGTTATTGGTATCGAGCTACCTAACAAATCTCGAGAAACAGTGATTTTGAGAAATATCTTAGAAAACCAAGAATTTCAAAAATCAGATTTTAGTCTGCCTGTCTGTCTTGGTAAAAATATAGCAGGATATCCAGTTGTTGCTGACTTAGCAAGAATGCCACATTTACTTGTAGCAGGAACAACAGGTTCAGGCAAGTCTGTTGGAATAAATGCAATGATTTTATCGTTACTATATAAACATACTCCTGAAACTTGTAGACTAATTATGATTGATCCTAAAATGTTGGAATTATCAGTTTATGACGGTATTCCTCATCTACTAACACCCGTCGTAACCGATCCAAATAAAGCAATTATTGCTTTAAAATGGGCTGTTAGGGAAATGGAAACTAGATATATGTCCATGAGTAAACTTGGTGTTCGAAATATTGACAGTTATAATGAAAGATTAATTCAAGCAAGAAAGAAGGGTGAAATCCTCTCAAAAAATATTCAAGTTGGCTTCGATCCAGAAACTGGCCAACCAATTTTTGAAGATCAACAAATAAGTTTAACGCCATTACCTTATATTGTGGTAATAATTGATGAAGTTGCAGATTTAATGTTGGTTGCCGGAAAAGATATAGAGGCTGCAGTTCAACGATTAGCCCAAATGGCTAGAGCAGCGGGTATTCACGTTGTTATGGCGACGCAAAGACCATCTGTAGATGTTATAACAGGAACAATTAAAGCAAATTTTCCAACCAGAATTTCATTTCAAGTTACAAGCAAAATTGATAGTAGAACAATCCTAGGAGAGCAGGGTGCTGAACAGCTGCTTGGAAGGGGAGACATGTTGTATATGGCTGGTGGTGGTAAAGTAACACGAGTACATGGTCCTTTTGTAGAGGATAATGAAGTTGAGAAAGTTACAAAATTTTTATCTGATCAATCTATTCCAGATTATGATGAAAGTATAACCGAAGAGCCTGAATCTTTTTCTACAAATGATATGACTAGTTTTAATAATAATAAAAATTCTAGAGATGAATTATACGATGAAGCTGTGACCTTAGTAGTTAGAGAAAGAAGAGCAAGTACTTCATTTATTCAAAGACATTTGAAAATAGGCTATAACAGAGCAGCTACGATAATTGAAAAAATGGAGGATAATAATGTTATATCCAAGCCAGGTAGAGCTGGGAAAAGAGAAATTTTGATTGAGGACACTTAATTGAAGCAAATAGAAATAAAGATAAAATTTTTTCTCTATGTTTTACTAATAATATCAGCTTGTCATACATCTGATGCTATTGAAAAAAACAAATCAGCAACATATCAAATTGAAAATTTTTTAGAAAAGCTTATTACATTAGAAGCAAATTTCATACAGGTAAGTCCCTCAGGAAACATAAGCAATGGTAAAATATATTTGGATTTACCTGGTAAACTAAGAATTGATTATGAAAACCCTAAGAATCTTCTAATAACCAGTAAAGGATTTTGGATAGTGATCCAAGATAGAGACGCAAAAACAACTAACAATATTCCTGTCAAAAATTCTCCTTTTTCTATTTTATTAGAAAAAACATCATTTTTAAATAATCAAAATATTAAAACAGAGTATACTATTGAAGCAGGGATAATATCATTAAAATTAAAAAGCGAAAATAATGATAATCAAGAAAGTTTAATATTAGAATTTTCAGAAAATCCATTTAGCTTAAAAAAATGGGTAATTAAAGACACCTTTGGAGAAAACACAACTGTATTAATACAAAATGCAAAATATAATAATAAACTTTCTCATCTGTTGTTTTTTCCAGATACTTTTCCTGAGCCAAATAATTGAGAATTATAAATAATGTCTGTAAATGATCTATTTATAAAAGGACACAAGTTATTTTTAGAAAATTTTTTTAGTATTAGATATATTTAAGGAGTTTGTTTTGTATGCGAATAGCAACTTGGAATATTAACTCTGTAAGGCTTAGAATACAAAATGTTTTGAGATTTACAAAAGAACAGAACATAGACATTTTGTGCCTGCAGGAAACCAAAACTCCAGATGAATTTTTTCCAAGAGATGAATTAGAAAAAATTGGCTTTAAACATAAATATTATCGTGGTGAAAAATCTTACAATGGAGTAGCTATTATATCAAAATTTGAATTTACCGACACTGGATATTTGAATTGGTGCGAAAAAGACGACACTCGTCATATATATATAAAACTAAATAATAATATTGAAATTCATAATTTTTATGTCCCTGCAGGTGGAGACGAACCAGATATTTCAATCAATCCAAAGTTTGAGCATAAAATTTCTTTCATTCATGAAATGAAAAATTATTTTTCATTAAACACAAAAAAAAATAAAATTTTAGTTGGTGATTTAAATATTGCTCCTTTAGAACAAGACGTTTGGTCACATAAACAATTGCTCAACGTGGTATCACATACACCAATAGAAACAGAAACTTTATTAGATTTAATTCAGAGTGGTGATTGGGTGGATATAATGAGGGAATTTGTTCCTCATAATGAAAAACTTTATTCTTGGTGGTCATATCGTAATAGAAATTGGGAGATTTCAAATAGAGGAAGAAGACTTGATCACTTTTGGGTATCAAAAAATTTATTTTCATTAGTAAAATCAGGTGTTATTTATAAGGATACTAGGTCATGGGAAAAACCTTCGGACCATGTACCGATTATAGTTGATATTGATATTTAAAAAAAAGAAAGCTTAAATTTTGAAAATACCATTTATAAAAATGCATGGTTTAGGAAACGATTTTATTATTTTTGATAATGTAAAGAATTCTATAATTCATGACTCAAAATTTATAAATAAAATAAGCAATAGACGCATAGGAATTGGATGTGATCAAGTTTTAATTATTGAAAACACAAATACTCCTGAAAATTTTAAAGTTAAAATGTATAACTCTGATGGTTCGGAAACTGGTGCTTGTGGCAATGGTACAAGATGTGTAGCTGATTATCTGATGAAAAAGAATGACCTAAATTCTGTAACTATTAAAAGCGTTAGTGATAACTTGTTTTGTTCTAAAACTGATAATTTAGTTACTGTAAATATGGGTGTGCCCAAGTTTAGCTGGAATGAAATACCATTATCAAAGGATCAAAATACAAAAAATGTCAAATTAGATGAGTTTGAAGCTTTCTGTTTATCAATCGGAAATCCACATGCAGTTATATTTATAAATAACTTAGAAGATCTTGAGAATTTAAATATAAACTCTATTGGTCCAAGGTTAGAGAAACATTCTATTTTCCCTGAATTTGCAAATATTGAATTTGTATCTGTCTTAGAGGATAAATCTCTAAGAATGAGAGTTTGGGAAAGAGGAGCAGGCATGACCTCAGCATGTGGATCTGGAGCGTGTGCAACATTAGTAGCAGCTTCTTCATTAGACAAAAGCGCTAAGGAAAATAAAATTGTTTTAGACGGTGGGGATTTATTTATCAAGTGGCTTGATAATGGATCAGTAACTCTTTCTGGAGATACTGAAAGAGTGTTTGAAGGATTTATAGGTGAATAAATGAAAATTACTTCAAAAATTAAAAACTCTCTACCTGATATCAAGACTTTTGGATGTAGGCTAAATATATGGGAAAGTGAGGTTATTAGTGACCTAGCTAGTAAGAATGGCCAAAGCGATTTAATAATTTTCAATACATGCGCTGTAACTAGTGAAGCCGAACGTCAAGCAAGACAGGCAATAAGATCTTCTAAAAGAAATAGACCTGATGCTCAAATATTGGTTACAGGTTGTGCTGCTCAAGTAGACCCTCAAAAATGGAATTCAATGCCGGAAGTAGATTTTGTGATAGGTAATAAAGAAAAGCTTGATGAAGATTTTTGGAAGAAATTTGAATCAGAAGATAGTTTGCATCAAAATCAAAATGTATTTGTTCAAGATATTATGGAAGTTAAAAGTACATCTGGGCATCTTATTGAATCATTCAACAAACACACACGTGGTTTCGTTCAAGTTCAAAATGGTTGTGACCATAGGTGCACATTTTGTATTATTCCATTTGGAAGAGGTCCGAGTCGATCAGTATCTACTCAAAATGTGATTAATTCTATTAACTCTTTGTTAAAAAATGGTGTCAAAGAAATAGTTCTTACTGGTGTAGACTTAACATCTTGGGGTATTGATATTTTTGGCAAGCCAAGTTTGGGATTGTTAGTTAAAAAGATTTTAAAAAACATACCAAATTTGGATAGATTAAGATTGTCTTCCATTGATCCAGCTGAAGTTGATTTTGACTTGATGGATGCATTTGAGCATGAAGAAAGACTAATGCCTCATATTCATTTATCTATTCAACATGGTGATGATATTATTTTGAAAAGAATGAAAAGAAGACATCTTTATAGAGACGTAATTAATTTTGTGAAAGAAGCAAAAAGACGAAGAAATGATATTGTGTTTGGAGGTGATTTTATAGCTGGGTTCCCCACTGAAGACGAAAAAGCTCACCAAAAGAGTATGCAACTTATTACAGAAGCTGACATTACATATATTCATGTCTTTCCATACTCTAACAGAAAAAATACTCCAGCATCAAATATGCCACAAGTACAAAAAAAAATTATTCAAAAAAGAGCTAAAGAACTGAGAGATTTAGCTGAAAAACAACATAATAAGTTTTTAGTCAGTCAGATTGGAACCACTCAAAAAGTTTTAGTAGAAAATAATTCAGTTGGTCATTCTACAAATTTTTCAAAAATAAAATTAAAAGAAAATGTTGAGTCTAGTACAATTATTTCTACAAAAATTTTAGAAATTAACCCTGATGGGTTGCTAGGAACTATTCGAAATTGAAATAGATAAAAAAAGAGTCAAATTTAATGGCATTAAATTGGTTTAAAAAATTAAAGACTGGATTAAGCAAATCTGCATCTAAGGTGGAAGGTGCGATTGCCTCTATAACTGGAAAAAAAACAATTGATCAAGAAACACTTTATGATATTGAAGATCAGTTAATACTAGCTGATCTTGGTGTAGAAGTTTCTGGTAGAATAGCAAAAAAGATTAAAGATCAGAAATTTGAATTAAATAAAAATAAAGGAATAGAAAAGACACAAATCGCAAAAACTTTGGCTGAAGAAATTGAACAAATTTTACTACCTCGTGAACAAAATCTTTATGAAAAAGTTAACTCTAAACCACACGTTTTGCTTTTAGCAGGTGTTAATGGTTCTGGAAAAACAACTACTGCAGCTAAAATAGCAGAAAAATTTAGACTTGAGAAAAAATCAGTTGTTTTAGCCGCATCAGACACTTTTAGAGCAGCTGCCGTGGAACAGTTAAAGACTTGGGGAAAAAGAGTCGGTGCTCGAGTTGTCTCTGGAGAAGAAGGAGGAGACTCAGCTGCAGTAGCTTTTCGAGCCTTTGAATTAGCAAAAAAAGAAGATATTGATATTGTTATTATCGATACAGCTGGAAGATTACAAAATAAAAAAGATTTAATGGAAGAACTGACAAAAACCTGTCGAGTTGTATCAAAATTGGATCACGACGCTCCACATCAAAAAGTTGTAGTTTTAGACGGCACTGTTGGACAGAATGCACATTCTCAATTAAAAAGCTTCGATGAATCTATTGGTTTAACAGGTATGATAATTACAAAGTTAGATGGAAGTGCAAAAGGTGGAGTTGTTGTATCTTTAGCTGAAAAGTTTGAAATTCCTATTCATGCAGTTGGTGTTGGTGAAGGATTAGATGATCTACAAATTTTTGAAGCTTCATCATTTTCAAGGGCTTTAGCTGGTTTGGATTAGTTATTTCTTTCAGTTAGGCTTGACTTGATTGATAAAATTCTATACTGAACGATTATTTATTGTTAAAGGTTCATAAACGCGCGTCCTTGAGTTTCAAGCACGGGCGTATTTGTGGTTATAATAACTAGCAGGTTTTAAAATGTTTGAAAACTTAACTAATAAACTTGGAAATGTTTTTAAAGGACTCACTAAAAGAGGAGCTCTCTCTGAAAGTGATGTTGAAAACGCACTTAAAGAGGTTCGAACAGCTCTACTAGAAGCTGACGTCGCTTTATCAGTCGTCAGAGAATTTATTGATAAAGTTAAAGTAAGGGCAGTTGGAGAAGAAGTTCTTAGATCAGTTACACCTGGTCAGCAAGTTATAAAAATTGTCAATGACGTTTTAATAGAAGTTCTTGGCTCGTCAGAATCAGAGCTATTAATAGACCACGCTCCTCCTGCAGTCATATTGTTAGTTGGTCTTCAGGGTTCTGGTAAAACCACAACTGCAGGTAAGTTGGCTTTTCATTTGAAATCAAAAAAAAGAAAGAAAGTTATGCTTGCATCGCTTGATATTTACAGGCCTGCAGCTAGAGAACAACTTAGGATATTAGGTGAACAAGCAGAAGTTTTAGTACTTCCAGAAATTGATGGTGAAAGCCCAGAGAAAATAACAAAAAGAGCAATGGCTGCATCTAAAGTTCAGGCAATAGATGTATTGATACTTGATACAGCAGGTAGAACGACACTTGATACAGCCATGATGTCTGAGGCAAAAGAGGTTTTTAAATTATCTAAACCATCCGAAACTTTATTAGTTGCAGACTCAATGACAGGTCAGGATGCTGTCCAGACAGCAAAAGCTTTTTCAGAGCTAATAAAAATCTCAGGAGTTGTTTTAACTCGGTCTGATGGTGACGCAAGAGGTGGTGCGGCACTATCAATGAGATCAGTAACTGGGTGCCCTATCAAATTCGTTGGTGTTTCTGAAAAACTAGACGGATTAGAACCATTTTATCCAGATAGAGCGGCTGGTAGAATTTTAGATATGGGTGATGTTGTCTCACTTGTAGAAAAAGCTGCAGAAACTATCGCAGAAGAAGATGCTGCCCAAATGATGAAAAGAATGTCACAGGGCAGTTTTGATATGAATGATATGTTAAAACAAATTGGACAGTTAAAAAAAATGGGAGGTTTAGGTGGAATAATGTCCATGCTTCCAGGTATTGGTAAGCTCCAGAAACAAATGGCTGCTAATAATTTTAATGATAAAGCAATTTCAAAACAAGAAGCTATAATTTATTCTATGACAAAAAAAGAAAGAGTAAATGTTTCTCTTTTAAATGCTTCTCGTAGAAAAAGAATTGCTTCAGGATCAGGAACTGCTGTTTCTGATGTAAATAGACTTGTGAAACAACAACAAGACATGGCTCGTATGATGAAAAAAATGGGTAAAATGGGTGGTCTTGGTGGATTAAAAAATATGATGTCTTCACTTGAAGGTGCAAGTCCAAATCCTGGATTAGGGGATGGTCAAAATTCAGTTATGGATGCCAATAAAATGGCAGAATTACAAAAAATGATGGGCGGTAATATGCCTAATCTAGGTAACATGGCAAATCGTTTTGGAGGTATGGGTTTGCCAGGGTTAGGTGGAAAACCATCTAAAAAAAGAAGATAAATTTATTAAACAATAACTTAATTATAAGGAAAAAAAATGGCGTTAAAAATAAGATTGTCTAGAGGTGGAGCAAAGAAGAGACCTTTTTACAAAATCGTAGTTGCAGAAGCATTGTCACCAAGAGATGGAAAGTTTATTGAAAGATTAGGCTCATATAATCCAATGGTAGCTAAAGATCACGCTGAAAGATTAGTCCTTGATGTTGAAAGAGCTAAATACTGGTTATCAAAAGGCGCTCAGCCAACATTAAGAGTTGCAAAAATGCTATCATCTGACGGTTTAGTAAAAGCACCTGTGATTAGAGATCAACCAATTAAAAGTGCCCCAGGTAAGAAAAGGCAAGAAAAAGAAGCAGAAGCGGCAGAAAAGTCAGCGGCTCCAACGGAGGAAGTAGCTAAGGAAGAGGCGCCTGCGGCAGAAGCTCCAGTTGAGGAAGTAGCCAAAGAAGAGTCACCTGTAGTAGAAGCTCAAGCTGAAGAAGCAGCCAAAGAAGAGGCGCCTGCGGCAGAAGCTCCAGTTGAGGAAGTAGCCAAAGAAAAGTCACCTGCGGCAGAAGCTCCAACGGAGGAAGTAGCTAAAGAAGAGGCAACTGCGGCAGAAGCTCCAGCGGAGGAATCAGCCAAGGAAGAGGCACCTGTGGAAGAAACTCTGGCAGAGGAAGAAGCTAAAGAAGAGGACAAAAAAGAATAGAATAACTTTGTCTAAAAAAAATTTAATTGAAATAGGATGCTTTGTAGGTGTCCATGGCATTAAAGGAGAAGTTAAGCTTAAAAGCTTTACAGAAATTCCAGATAATATTTTTTCTTTCAATGAAATTTTTACAGAGAGTTCTGAAAATCCAATAAAATTAAAGTTAATTAGAAAATTAAAACAAATATTTGTTTGCAAAATCGAAAATGTTGAAACAAGAAATGACGCTGAGAATTTTAAAGGATTAAAGTTATTTATATCTAGAAAAAGTTTACCAAAACTTTCAAATAATGAGTTTTACCATTCTGATTTGTTGAACTTTGCAGTTTATAATTTAAATAGAGAAAGCTTTGGCAAAGTAATATCTTTGGAGGATTTTGGAGCAGGGTTGTTGGTTGAGGTAAAAAAAAATAATAAGACTTTTTATTTACCAATGGGGAAAAATTTTCTAAAAAAAATTGATTATAAAGATAAACAAATAATTTTAGATCTTGAGAAAGATTTAATCGAAAATTAAAAAGGAGATTTTTTGTGTGGAATGCAACTGTTTTGTCATTATTCCCAGAAATGTTTCCCGGCACTCTAGATTTTTCAATAGCAGGCAAAGCCCTTAGAAAAAATTTGTGGTCTCTAAAAACTGTTAATATTAGACAATTTTCAAATAACAAAAATGGTAAAGTAGATGAAGTTCCATTTGGTGGTGGGCCAGGAATGGTTATTAATCCAGAAGTTTTAGATAAAGCTCTTAAATCTGTTGCTAAAGCTGTTGGTCGTAGAATTTACCTTACACCAAGAGGAAAAAAATTTGATCAAGAATTCGCAAAGAAATTATCACAAGAAAAAGGTGCTGTTTTTATATGTGGTAGATACGAAGGCGTTGATGAAAGATTTCTAATTCATAATGAAATAGAAGAAGTAAGTGTTGGAGATTTCGTTTTATCTGGTGGAGAAATTGGTGCTCAATTAGTCATGGACGCGACTATAAGACTTATTCCTGAGGTAATTGGAAATGATGCAGCGTTGGTGGATGAAAGTTTTGAAAGACATTTATTAGAATATCCATTATATACTCATCCAAGAGTATGGAAAAATATGGAAGTGCCAGAGGTACTATTATCTGGAAATCATAAAAAAATCCAAATGTGGAAATTAAAGATGTCTGAAAAGCTTACCAAATTTAGAAGACCAGATTTATGGTCAAAATATATTAAATCTTAACTAGAAAAATATTTATTAATTTGCTATGAGTATTTTCACGAAAGGGTAGACAGATGAATGTTATTGATAAAATTCAAAAAGATCAAATGGACAAGATTGTTGCTGAAAGATCTATACCTGATTTTAGCGCAGGTGATACGATAAAAGTTGATGTAAAAATTGTCGAAGGTGATAAAGAAAGAATTCAAGCATTTGAGGGATTATGTATTGCTCGAAGTGGTGGTGGGCTGAACGAAAGTTTTACCGTTAGAAAAATTTCATATGGTGAAGGTGTTGAAAGAATTTTTCCAATATTTTCTCCTAAAATTGCTGGAATAACTGTTCTTAAAAAAGGTAAAGTAAGAAGAGCTAAGCTATATTATTTAAGAGACAGAAGAGGAAAATCAGCCCGAATAGTTGAAAAAATCCAGGTTTCTAAAAAAGATACTAAAACTCAAGTTGATCAACCTGTTTCTAAAGAAGTTGCTGAAGATACAACTTCATAAAAGTTTATTAACTTTATAAAACAAATAATATTTTAGTATTCTGATACAACTTAATGGAGTTCTAAAAATGAAACCCAGAACATTGTTTGATAAAATTTGGGATTACCATCTTATTAGCACACAAGAAGATGGTGCGTCATTAATCTATATTGATAGGCATTTAGTTCATGAAGTAACAAGCCCACAAGCATTTGAGGGGTTAAGAATGTCTGGTAGAGCTGTAAATTCTCCTAGCAGAACTTTAGCTGTGGCTGATCATAATGTGCCAACAACAGATAGAGCCGACGGAATTCAAGAAGAAGAATCTAGGATTCAAGTTGAAGCTCTAGACAAAAATGTAGAAGATTTTCGAATACCATATTTTAACATGATGGACAAAAGACAGGGAATTGTTCATGTGATAGGACCAGAACAAGGCTTTACCCAACCAGGTATGACAATAGTTTGTGGTGACAGCCATACCGCAACCCACGGTGCATTTGGAGCTCTGGCGTTTGGTATTGGCACTTCAGAAGTTGAACATGTTTTGGCTACTCAAACTTTAATTCAAAAGCCAGCTAAAAACATGCTCATCAATGTTGAAGGTGAGCTTCAACCAGGTGTGTCTCCTAAAGATTTAGTTCTTGCTATTATTGGAGAAATCGGCACTGCAGGTGGTACTGGTCATGTTATCGAGTATTCAGGTAAAGCTATAGAGCAACTTTCTATGGAAGGTAGGATGACTGTTTGTAATATGTCAATAGAAGCTGGTGCAAGAGCAGGAATGATAGCTCCTGACAAAGTAACATTTGATTACTTAAGAGATAAACCAATGTCTCCAAAAGGTAAAGATTGGGATTTAGCTTTAGAATGGTGGAAATCATTACCTTCAGATGAAAACGCATTTTATGACAAAAAAATTACTATTAACGCTAATAAAATCAAACCAACCGTAACATGGGGTACTAGTCCAGAAGATGTTGTTTCAATTGATGGTTATATACCTGATCCTTCAAAGATTAAAGATGAGGATGCTAGAGCTAAGGTACAAAGATCATTAGATTATATGGGATTAGTAGGGGGTCAAAAGATATCTGAAGTTGAAATAAATACAGTATTCATAGGTTCATGTACAAATTCCAGAATAGAGGATTTAAGGTCAGCTGCAAAAGTAATAGATGGAAAAAAAGTTAAAAAAGGTATTAGGGCCATGGTAGTTCCAGGTTCTGGATTGGTGAAAAGTCAGGCCGAAGAAGAGGGTCTAAATTTATTATTTACTGAAGCTGGTTTTGAGTGGAGAGAGCCCGGTTGTTCAATGTGTTTAGCAATGAATGAAGACAAACTTCAACCTGGTGAAAGATGCGCAAGTACATCCAATCGAAATTTTGAAGGTAGACAAGGGAAAGGTGGAAGAACACATCTGGTTAGTCCTGAAATAGCTGCTGCCTCTGCAATTACAGGCAAATTAACTGATTATACTTTAATCACGTAGTTTTAGAGGTTTTACTATGGAAAAATTTAAAAATATTAGAGGTATAGCTGCTCCATTTAATTTTATAAATGTAGATACAGACAAAATAATTCCTAAACAATTTTTAAAGACAATTAAAAGAACAGGTTTAGGTAAACATCTTTTTGATGAGATGAGATTTAATGATGACGGTTCTGAAAAAGAAGAGTTTGTTTTGAATAGAGAGCCATATAGAAAATGTAATATTCTTGTTGCAGGTGATAATTTTGGATGTGGCTCAAGTAGAGAACATGCGCCTTGGGCTTTATCTGATTTTGGAATAAAATGTATTATTTCAACGTCTTTCGCGGATATTTTTTATAATAATTCTTTTAAAAATGGTCTTTTACCTATTAAAGTTTCATCTGACGAAAGAGATGCTTTATTGGCAGATTCAAATGATAAAGAAAATCCTGAACTAGAAATTGACCTTCCATCTCAGGAAATTAGAAGGCCTAATGGAGCAGTTATTAAATTTGAAATCGACCCTTTTAGAAAAAAATGCTTACTTGAAGGATTAGATGATATAGGCATAACAATGCAACAATCTAGTGATATCAAAGAATTTGAAACCAAAATGTCTAATGAAAGACCCTGGATATAATTAAAAAGTGAGTTTATAAAATGCCATCTAATCGTACGTTAATGGTTCTTTCTGGAGATGGAGTTGGACCAGAGGTTATTAAAGAAACTTTGAGAGTTGTTGATTGGTTTGCAAAAAATAAAAGTATAAGTTTTAACATAAAAGAAGGTTTAGTAGGAGGTGCTTCTTTTGATAAATATGGTACGCCTCTTTCAGACGAAACTTTATCAGATGCAGTTGATGCTGATGCAATTTTATTTGGTGCAGTAGGAAGTCCAAAATACGATGGGGTTGAATTTGAGAAGAGACCTGAAAATGGTCTTCTGAGATTAAGAAAAGAAATGGATTTGTTTGCTAATCTTAGGCCTGCCATGGTGTTTCCTGCACTTGTTGATGCTTCTTCCCTTAAACCTAATATTATCTCAGGCCTAGACATTTTAATTTTAAGAGAGTTAACAGGAGGTATTTATTTTGCAGAGCCTCGTGGAATAGAAAAAATTGATACTCAAATTAAAAAGGGTTATGACACTAATCTTTATACTACCCCAGAGATTGAAAGAATTGGCAGAGTTGCCTTTGATATGGCAAGAGCCAGAAATGGGAAAGTTACTTCTGTAGAAAAAGCTAATGTAATGATGTCAGGTGTTTTGTGGAGAGAGGTGATAACTAATCTTCATAAAAAAGAGGGCTCAGATATATTAATTAACCATATGTATGCTGATAATTGCGCAATGCAATTAGTGAGAGATCCTAAGCAATTTGATGTTATTGTTACAGACAATTTGTTTGGAGATATTTTATCTGACTGCGCAGCTATGTTAACTGGTTCACTCGGAATGCTTCCTTCTGCCAGTTTAGGATCTGTAGACCAAAATACTGGAAAGAGACATGCTATGTATGAGCCAGTTCATGGATCAGCTCCAGATATAGCTGGAAAAGAGTTAGCAAATCCATTGGCAGAACTTTTAAGTTTGTCAATGTTATTTCGTTATTCATTTGAAATGAAAGAAGAGGCAGATTTAATTGATGAGGCTGTTTCAAGAGCTTTAGATGCTGGACCAAGAACGCAAGATATAATGGCTTCAGGAAGAGTCAAAGTTGGTACGAAAGGAATGATGGATTCAGTTATCTACAAGTTAGAGGAATTAACAAAATAAATGTCTTATAATATTGCTGTTGTTGGTGCTACAGGCGCCGTTGGTAGAGAAATGCTTCAAACTTTGTTTGAAAGAAAATTTCCAGTAAAAAATATATTTGCTCTTGCTTCAAGATCCTCTGTTGGTAAGGATGTATCTTTTGGTGACGACAAAATACTAAAAGTTAGTTCAGTTGATGATTTTAACTTTGAAAAAGCAGATATAGCTCTTTTTTCAGCTGGTTCAGATATAGCAAAAAAATTTGGTTTAAAGGCAGGTGTTAAGGGTTGTATTGTTATTGACAATTCTTCCTGTTTTAGAATGGATGATAAAGTTCCTTTAATTGTTCCTGAAGTTAATCCTGAAGCGATTAATGGTTATAAAAATAAAAACATAATTGCAAATCCTAATTGTTCAACTATCCAGCTAGTCGTTGCTTTAAAGCCAATTCATAAAAAATATGAAATAACAAGAGTTGTTGTCTCTACATACCAAGCTGTTTCAGGAGCTGGGAAACCAGCTATGGACGAACTTTTTAATCAAACAAAGGGTGTTTTTGTCCATGATCAAGCTAAACCAGAACAGTTTCCCAAAAAAATAGCATTTAATGTAATCCCTCACATTGATGTTTTCATGGATGATGGGTTTACGAAAGAAGAGTGGAAAATGAGGGTTGAGACAAAAAAAATATTAGATCCTAATATTGATTTGGTTGCTCATTGTGTAAGGGTTCCAGTATTTATTGGTCATAGTGAAGCAGTTTTTATAGAATGCAAAAAAGAAATCAATGAAAAAAATGTTAGAAGCTTATTAAGAGATGCTAATGGTGTAACAGTGGTAGATCACCGAGCAGATGAAGGATACGTAACTCCAGAAGAAGTGGCTGGTGAAGACGATGTTTATATTAGCAGAATTAGAAAAGATCCTTCAGTAAAAAATGGTATTGTTTTTTGGTGTGTTGGAGATAATTTAAGAAAAGGCGCGGCATTAAACACCGTCCAGATAGCTGAATTGTTGGCAAGCAAAAAAATTAAAGGAGTCCCTCTTTAATGTTTAAAATTTCAAAATAATTATTATGGAATTTATCTGGATTTTTGCAGCAATATTTGCCGCAGCCTGTCAAACTGCCCGTTCTGCATTTCAAAAAAATATGATCTCCAAATTAGGAGAATATGGAGCCGCCTATATTAGATTTTGTTATGCTTTACCTTTTACCTCACTTATTTGGCTAACTTGGATAAGCATTCCAGGAAATAATATTCCTAACCTTTCTTTATATTCGCTATTTTTATGTTTATTGGGATCAATTTTTCAAGTTTTATTTACTTACGTTCTTATGAAAGTTTTTGCACATAAAAACTTTGCTACAGGAATTGCATTTTCTAAAACAGAAGTAATTCTTATTGCTTTTTTGGAGATCATAATTCTAAGTGTTACTTTCTCTACATCTATAATGTTAGGTATAATACTAGGTGTTATATCTGTATTATTATTATCTTATGCCAAAAAAGCAGATAGCATTTTAAAAACTATTAAACTTCTAATTAACTCAACTTTATCTGTAGGTACTCTTGTTGGTCTTTTATCTGGATTACTTTTAGCTGGCTCTGTAGTTGCATTTAGAATGTCTATTATATCAGTAGAGGGTCCCCTCTTAGATAAATCAATTTTCATTTCTTTTATAGCGATTGTTTTTCAAACTATATTGGTAGGCTTGTATCTTGTAATAAATAAAAGAGATCAATTTTTAGCTGTTATTAAATATTGGAAACCTAGTTTGCCAGCAGGCTTATCTGGGACAGGTGCAACATTTGGGTGGTTTGTAGCATTTGGTCTAACAACAGCAGCTGAAGTAAGGGCAGTTGGGCAAATAGAATTAATTTTTTCAATTTTAATTTCAGTTATTTTTTTTAAGGAAAAGATTAAAATTACTGAACTTACAGGTATTATTTTACTTGGTTTATCAATTTTAATTATTATTTTTGAAGAAAATTTAAAATTTTAAATTTTAGATTTGAATTTTTTATTTATTTAGTTCATTTATTTAAATAACCAAACAATGAGATTAATATGAGTAGACAAAGACCACTTTCACCACATCTTCAAATATACAAACCACAAATAACTTCTATGTTGTCAATTCTTCATAGAGCAACGGGTATAGCATTATCAATTGGAAGTGTAATTTTAGTGCTATGGATTGTAGCGCTTACTTTAGGTGAAAACACTTATTTAATGTATTCAAATCTAATTAATAACTGGTTTGGCAAATTGATAATCTTTGGTTTCACTTTTGCTTTGTTTTATCATCTTAGTAATGGTATTCGGCATCTTTTTTGGGATGCTGGATATGGATATGACTTAAAACATGCCTATATTTCAGGCGTGGCTGTAATAATTTCTTCGTTATCATTGACTTCTATAACATGGTTAATAGTCTATTTGAGAGTTGTTTAAAGTATAGTCGAGAATTTAAATTTTTAAAGAAAGTAAAGAAAATGCAATCTAAATCTCACGGTGTTGCTCACTGGAAATTACAAAGAATTTCAGCAATTGCAATGATACCTCTAGTAATTTGGTTTGTTTCTTCTCTTACATTAAGCTTAATCAATAGCTATGATCAATCTGTTGCTTGGTTGCAGAATCCATTAAACGCAACTGGATTGGTTCTTTTATTTGGGACTTTATACTTTCATGCTGCATCAGGATTACAAGTTGTTATTGAAGATTATGTACATAATGAGGGGTTGAAAATTATGTCTTTAATACTTATAAAATTATTATCTATACTTCTGGGTGTTTTATCAATCCTTTGTGTTTTGAAAATTTATTTATAATTAGAAAGTTATTTTATGTCTGAATATGAAATTGTAGACCATGAACATGATGTAGTAGTTGTCGGCGCTGGAGGTGCTGGATTAAGAGCAACTTTGGGCATGGTATCTGGTGGTTTAAAAACGGCGTGCATTACAAAAGTTTTTCCAACAAGAAGTCATACTGTTGCAGCTCAAGGTGGTATTGGAGCAGCGCTTAATAATATGGGTGAAAATGATAGCTGGCAGTTTCATATGTATGATACAGTTAAGGGATCTGATTGGCTTGGTGACCAAGATGCTATCGAATATATGTGTAAAGAAGCCATTCCGTCTGTGACCGAGTTAGAGAATTTTGGAGTTCCTTTTTCTAGAACTGAGGATGGTGAAGTTTATCAAAGACCATTTGGTGGTCATACATTAGATTACGGAAAAAAAATGGCACGAAGAGCTTGTGCTGCTGCAGACAGAACTGGTCATGCAATTCTTCATACACTCTACCAACAATGTCTAAAATATCAAGCTGAGTTCTTTGTAGAGTATATAGCACTTGATCTACTTATGGATGATAATGGGAAGTGTGTTGGAGTATTAGCCTTATGTATGGATGATGGTAAGATTCACAGATTTAGAGGACATCAAACGGTCCTTGCTACCGGTGGTTATGGAAGAGTCTATTTTTCTTGTACTTCTGCTCATACTTGTACAGGTGACGGAAATGCAATGGTTTTAAGAGCAGGCTTGCCTCTTCAAGATATGGAGTTTGTTCAGTTTCATCCAACAGGTGTTTATGGTGCGGGTGTACTAATAACTGAAGGATCAAGAGGTGAAGGTGGATATCTTACAAATTCTGAGGGTGAGAGATTTATGGAAAGATATGCCCCTACTGCTAAAGACCTTGCTAGTAGAGACGTAGTATCAAGATCCATGACAATTGAGATTAATGAAGGTAGAGGTGTTGGCCCAAATAAAGACCATATTTTCATGCATTTAGAGCATATTGATCCGGCAACTTTGCAAATGAGATTACCAGGTATAAGTGAAACTGCCAAAATTTTCTGTGGTGTTGACGTTACCAAGGAACCAATTCCAGTTTTACCTACAGTTCATTACAATATGGGAGGTATCCCAACTAATTATCATGGTGAAGTAGTAACAAGAAAAGGTAATGACCAAGATGCAGTTGTTTCAGGACTAATGGCTATTGGAGAAGCAGCATGTGTGTCTGTACATGGAGCTAACAGACTGGGAACCAACTCATTATTAGATATTGTTGTTTTTGGGCGTGCTGCGGCACAAAGAGCTTTAAAAACAGTTGAAAAAGGAAGTGCTCATGTGCCCTTACCCAAAAGAGTAACAGACAAAATTTTAGCAAGACTTGATAAAGTAAGATATTCAAATGGAGATATTTCTGTAGGTGAAGTTAGAAACTCAATGCAAAATGCAATGCAAAAACATGCAGCAGTTTTCAGATCAAATATTTCAATGGAAGAAGGCGTCCAAAAAGTTGATACTATCTCAAAAGGTATGGATAATATTGGTATAAAAGATAGATCAATGATTTTTAATACGGACTTAGTTGAAGCTCTTGAGTTAGAAAACTTAATGCAACAAGCAATTGTTACAATGAAGTCAGCAGACCAAAGAAAAGAATCGCGTGGTGCACATTCTCACGAAGACTACCCTGAAAGAGATGATAAGAATTGGATGAAACATACAATTATGTGGCTTAATGAGAAAAACAAAACTAAGCTAGACTATAGAGATGTCCACCTAAACACATTAACAAACGAAGTGGCATCAATACCCCCAGCCGCAAGAGTTTACTAATTTTAAGGAGAATTTTGTGGCTGAATTTGCCCTACCGAAGCATTCCAAAATTGTTAAAGGTATTGACTACCCACTAAACAATGAAGCTGAAAATACAAAAAAAATTAATGTTTATAGATGGTCTCCAGATGATGATGAAAATCCAAGAATAGACAGTTATACTATTGATTTAGATCAATGTGGTCCTATGGTTTTAGATGCCTTAATAAAAATCAAACAGGAAATAGACTCAAGTTTAACTTTTAGAAGGTCTTGCAGGGAAGGAATTTGTGGTTCTTGTTCTATGAATATAGATGGCACAAACACACTTGCATGTTTAAAATCAATTGATGATGTTAAAGGTGACATAAATATATATCCTTTACCACATATGGAAGTTATTAAGGATTTAGTGCCCGACTTATCTAAAGCTTATGAACAATTAACATCAGTTAAACCATGGTTGCAAAGTAAATCTGACCCAGAAAAGGGGAAATCTAGAAAACAATCACCAAAAGAACGTGAAAAAATTGATGGATTGTGGGAATGTGTTCTTTGTTTTTCATGTTCAACTTCTTGTCCTTCTTATTGGTGGAATGGGGACAAATATTTAGGCCCCGCTGTTTTATTACAGGCATATAGATGGATAGCTGATAGTAGAGATGAAAACACTGAACAAAGACTTGAGGAACTCGAAGATTCTTTTAAGCTTTATCGTTGTCATACTATAATGAACTGTACTAAAACTTGTCCTAAGGGTTTGAATCCAGCTAAAGCGATAGGCGAAATTAAGAAACTTCAACTTGAAAGAAAGTAAGTTTTAAGACTTTTTGTACGGCTAATATTTTGAAAATAAATGAAGAAAAGTCACTAAGTCTAATTGCTTCAAACAAATCAATAATATTTGATGCTGGTCAGGCATTTGTAGCGAAATTTTTTGATGATTTACTAATTAAATTTGGCAAATTTCAAACTGAAAATTTCATTTCTAAAATTTTTACAAAAAATAATACCAAAGAGATTAAAGGTCTTTATCTTTACGGTGGTGTTGGTAGAGGTAAATCAATGATGATGGATTTATTTTTTCACCAAGTTCAAATAAAAGAAAAAAGACGCTTACACTTTCATGATTTCATGAAGGAAGTTCACCAAAGGATTCTTGAAAAAAGAAAAATTGAAAAAAACAAAGACACAGTTCTATTAGTAGGGCAAGATTTGGCCAAGAAGGCAAAATTACTTTGTTTTGATGAAATGGAAGTAAAAGATATAGCAGATGCAATGATTTTATCGCGTTTATTTGAAGTCATGTTTGCACAGGGTACAATATTAGTTACGACATCAAACCAACCACCGGATGGTCTATACAAAGATGGATTGCATAGAGATAGAATTTTACCATTTATAGAAAATTTAAAACAAAAAACTGACGTTGTTGAAATTCCAGAAGGTGAGGATTGGAGAAAAAGATCTCTTAGTGGGCAAAAGTATTGGTTAAATCCAGTCAATAAAAAAAATAGAGAAAAAATTAACGAGATATTTAAAACCTTATCTATAGGTTTTGAGATAATATCTGAAAATGTTGAGGTGTCTGGAAGAAAAATAAATATTCCAGAAGTTGCTGCTGGTGTTGCGAAAATCAGTTTTGATGATTTGTGTAATAAACCATTGGCTGCTGCTGATTATATTGAAATAGCGCTAAGATATAAAGGTATTATTATAGATGACATACCAAACTTGAATGATAACCTTCGAAATGAAACTAGAAGATTTATATGGTTGGTTGATGCTCTTTATGATAAAAATTGTTTTCTTATTGCCAACGCAAATGCTGATTTTTCCGATATATACACGGGCGAACATTGGAAGTTTGAATTTCAAAGAACGATTTCAAGAATAACTGAAATGTCACAACTTTAAAAGTTAATAACTTGGATTCTAACCTTGATGCACTTTAAAAAAAAGTCTAAAAGATTAGAGAAAAATAACAATTTAAATTTAAATTAATAAATTGACTCAAGTAAAAACATAAATGGAAAATTGATATGCGAAACAAAATAGCCTTAGTTGGATCAGGAAACATTGGAGGAACTCTTGCACACTTAGCTGCAATTAAAGAGCTTGGGGATGTAACACTATTTGATATCGCAGAAGGTATTCCTCAGGGAAAATCTTTAGATCTTGCTCAATCAGGACCAGTCGAGAGTTTTGATAGTAAAATGATTGGTTCAAATGATTATAAAGATCTCAAAGATAGTGATGTTGTCATCGTAACTGCTGGTGTTGCAAGGAAGCCAGGTATGAGCAGAGATGATTTAGTTGAGATTAATACTAAAGTTATGAAACAAGTTGGTAAAGGAATTAAGGACAATTGTCCAAAAGCATTTGTAATTTGTATAACTAATCCGCTTGATGCGATGGTTGGAGTGTTACAAAGAGCATCAGGTTTGCCAACTAATATGGTGGTTGGAATGGCAGGTGTATTAGATTCTGCCAGATTTAGACATTTTTTAGCCGAGGAGTTTGATGTTTCTGTGAGCGATGTAACAGCCTTTGTTCTAGGAGGTCATGGAGATACAATGGTTCCATTAGCAAGATATTCTGCGGTAGCAGGCATTCCTGTGCCAGACTTAGTGAAAATGGGATGGAGTACCCAGAAAAAAATAGAACAAATTGTACAAAGAACACGAGATGGAGGTGCTGAAATAGTTGGACTATTAAAAACAGGTTCTGCCTTTTATGCTCCTGCATCATCTGCTATTGAAATGGCTGACTCATATTTAAAAGATAAGAAAAAATTATTACCGTGTGCAGCTTATGTTGACGGATACTATAATCTGAATGGATTGTATGTAGGTGTTCCGGTAATTATTGGTAAAAATGGTGTAGAAAGGATTGTTGAAATAACATTTACTTCTGATGAAAAAGATATGTTCAATCATTCTGTTTCAGCCGTTAAACAATTAAATGAAGTTGCTTCAAAGTTTGAAGCATCATAAGCTCAGAATAGAAAGGTTAAAGTTTTGGATATTCATGAACACCAGGCCAAAGAGTTATTAAGACAATATCACATACCTACGCCTTCTGGATACGTGGCATTCACAACTGACGAAGCTATAAAAGCAGCTAAAAAATTATCAGGTCCAATATTTGTTGTTAAAGCTCAAATACACGCAGGCGGAAGAGGAAAAGCTGGTGGTGTAAAAGTTGTAAAAAATTTAGATGAAGTAAAAAATTCAGCTGAGACAATATTGGGGAAAAAATTAATTACCCATCAAACAGGTTCTGAGGGAAAAGTAGTTCAAAGGCTCTACATTGAAGATGGATGCGATATAAATGCTGAATATTACTTTTCAATGGTTATAGACCGAGTAACTAGTAGAGTATCAATAATAGCATCTACTGAAGGAGGTATGGACATTGAAAAAGTGGCCAAAGAAACCCCTGAAAAAATCTTATCCTTTAATATAGATCCAACAATTGGCTTTCAACCCTTTCACTCAAGATTAATTGCCAATGAACTCAAATTAAAAGGTTCTAGTTTTAAACAAGCAGGTAAATTTTTTAATCAATTATATAAACTCTTTATTGAAAAAGATGCTAGCTTATTAGAAATTAATCCTCTTGTATTAACTTCTGAAAATAGTTTAATCGCTCTAGATGCAAAGATGTCTTTTGACAATAATGCATTATTCAAACACCCTGATATAATGTCATTAAGAGACGAAACTGAAGAGGATCCTGCTGAAATATTAGCTAGCAAATTTGACTTAGCATATATAAAACTTGACGGAACAATAGGATGTTTAGTCAACGGTGCTGGTCTTGCCATGGCTACAATGGATATTATTAAACTTAAAGGAGCCTCTCCAGCAAACTTTTTAGACGTTGGAGGAAGTGCTACAAAGGAAAAAGTTACTGAAGCCTTTAAAATCATTTTATCTGATTCAACTGTAGAAGGTATTTTGGTAAATATTTTTGGGGGAATTATGCGTTGCGATATTATTGCTAGTGGAGTAGTTGCAGCTGCTAAAACACTCTCATTATCCAAACCTTTGGTTGTAAGATTAGCGGGTACAAATGTAGAGGAAGGAAAAAAGATACTTAAGGATTCTGGATTAAAAATAATACCTGCGGACGACTTAGATGATGCGGCAATGAAAATTGTCAGTGCTGTTAAAGGAGGTTAACCAGATGTCTGTGTTGATTAACAAAGATACAAAAGTTATTTGTCAAGGATTTACTGGAGGACAAGGAACTTTCCATTCAGAGCAAGCCATAGCATACGGAACTAAAATGGTCGGAGGAGTCACCCCAGGTAAGGGTGGCACTAAACATCTAGATCTTCCTGTTTTCAATACTGTTCAAGAGTGCGTTGAAGTAGTAAATCCTGATGCAACAGTTATATATGTTCCTCCTCCTTTTGCAGCTGATTCAATATTAGAAGCAATATCATCAAAAATTCCTTTAATAATATGTGTTACGGAAGGTATACCAGTCCAAGATATGATTAAAGTTAAACAGTTTTTGAAACAGTCAAAATCTAGACTTATTGGTCCTAACTGCCCAGGTGTAATTACCCCTGGTCAATGCAAAATTGGAATTATGCCAGGACATATTCATTCTCCTGGCAAAATAGGAATTGTCTCCAGATCTGGAACACTAACCTATGAGGCTGTTGCACAAACCACAGTTGCTGGTTTAGGGCAATCAACATGTATTGGTATTGGTGGTGATCCAATTAATGGCACAAATTTTATAGATTGCCTAGATATGTTTCTTAATGATGAGCAAACAGAGGCAATATTGATGATTGGTGAAATTGGCGGAAGTGCCGAAGAAGAAGCAGCAAATTTCTTTAAAAATCATAAAATTAAAAAACCAATAGCAGGTTTTATTGCTGGAAAGACTGCTCCTCCTGGAAGAACTATGGGCCATGCCGGTGCAATAGTTAGTGGTGGAAGTGGAGGCGCAGATGCCAAAGTTAAAGTCATGAGTGAATGTGGTTTTATCATGTCTGAATCTCCATCAGGTTTGGGTGAAGCAGTTGTAAAAGCAATAGAAGAATGGAAATAACTTGATTTAATTGTTAAGTTTTTGTTTATTGTAATCTAGGCATATTACACTTTAAAAGGACTATAACCATGAACGACCAAAGCTCTGACCAAAGCTTTCTTTCTGGTGCCAATGCTACCTTCATTAATGATTTGTATAAAGAATGGAAAGAAAACTCAAATTCAGTACCAAAGGAATGGGATTTATGGTTTAAAACAAATGCAGACGACAATTTATTAGATGAAGGACCTAGTTGGGCTAAAAAAAACAGTAAGGTAATTGGAGCCATAGATACTGTTGAAAGTGTAAAAGCAGTTGCACGAGGAATAGCAGGAAAAGGCAATTTATCTGCTACAGATTTGAGAGCAGCAACAACCGACTCCATTAGAGCTATTATGCTTATTAGAGCATACAGGATAAATGGACATCTTTTAGCTAAATTAGATCCACTCCATTTACAAGAACAGAACATTCATCCTGAACTAGATCCTAAAACCTATGGATTTACTGATGATGACTGGGATAGACCAATATTTATAGATTATGTCCTAGGTATGGAGTCAGCCACCCTCAGACAAATTATGGAAATAGTAAAAGAGACTTATTGTGGTTCTATCGGAATTGAATTTATGCATGTTCAGGATCCAGCTCAGAAAGCATGGATACAAGAAAGAATTGAGTCTATTCGTAATGCTACAGAATTCACTAATAGAGGTAAAAAAGCTATATATGAACGTTTAGTTGGAGCAGAGACATTCGAACAATTTCTTCACAAAAAATATGCAGGAACTAAAAGATTTGGATTAGATGGGTCAGAATCAGTAGTACCAGCAATAGAGCAAATATTGAAACGTGGTAGCCAGTTAGGAATGAAAGAAGTTGTGATAGCAATGGCTCACAGGGGTAGACTCAACCTACTATACAATATTTTAAACAAACCTTTTCGCGCAATTATTTCTGAATTTTTAGGTAACCAGGCAAATCCAGAAGATGCTGGAGGTTCTGGAGATGTTAAGTACCACATGGGAGCTTCAGCTGATAGAGAGTTTGACGGAAAAACAGTTCACTTATCTTTGCAAGCTAACCCTTCACATCTAGAGGTTGTTGCACCAGTTGTAATAGGCAGAGTTAGAGCAAAACAAAACCAACACAATGATACGAATGACAGATTGTCTGTATTAGGAATTGTTCTTCACGGTGATGCTGCTTTTGCAGGTCAGGGTATAGTCGCTGAAACTTTTGATTTCTCTGGACTTAGAGGTTATAGGACTGGCGGAACAATACATATAGTGGTGAATAATCAAATTGGTTTCACTACTAGCCCAAATTATTCTCGCTCTAGTCCTTATTGTACTGACGTCGCTAAAATGGTAATGGCTCCTATAATGCATATTAATGGAGACGACCCAGAGGCAGTGGTTCATGCTTCCAGAATTGCTACTGAATTCAGGCAAAAATTTGCGTGTGACGTAGTGCTAGATATTATTAGTTATAGACGTTATGGTCACAATGAAGGTGATGAACCGGCTTTTACTCAACCCTTAATGTATAAAACAATAGGTTCTCACGATAGTATAAGTAAAATTTATGCTCAAAAGCTTATTAATCAGGGAATTATAACTCAAAAGGAAGCTAAAGACGAAGTCGAAAATCATAACAATTTTTTAGAAAAAGAATTTATAGCTGGCTCAAGTTACAAACCCAATAAGGCTGACTGGCTAGAAGGACAATGGTCAAACCTAAGAACTGCCCACGGTGACGCAAGAAGAGGTGATACTTCAGTTTCGACAGAAATCCTAAAAGAAATTGGTAAAGCAATTACTACTGTTCCAGAAGGTTTTCAAATCAATAAAAAATTATCAAGAGTTATAGATTCTCGTAAAAAAGCTATCGAGAGTGGAGAAGGAATTGATTGGTCTACTGCAGAACATCTTGCGTTTGGCTCTTTGCTTTTAGAAGGACATCCAGTAAGATTGTCTGGTCAGGATAGTGGTAGAGGAACTTTTTCTCAAAGACACTCCGTCTTCATAGATCAAATTTCTGAAAATAGATACATTCCCTTAAATAATATAAAAGATAAACAAGAAACATTTGAAGTTATTGATTCACCATTGTCAGAAGCTTCCGTACTTGGGTTTGAATACGGTTATTCTTTGACTGAACCGACAGCCTTAGTCATGTGGGAGGCACAATTTGGAGACTTTGCCAACGGTGCTCAAGTTATAGTTGACCAATTTATTTCAAGCGGTGAAGCAAAATGGTTAAGAATGTCAGGCTTGGTAATGCTTTTGCCACATGGTTACGAAGGTCAAGGACCTGAGCATTCATCAGCTAGATTAGAAAGATATTTACAGCTCTGTGGTGAAGATAATATGCAGGTGTTGAATTGCAGCACACCTGCAAACTATTTTCATGCTTTGCGAAGGCAACTTAAACGAGATTTTCGAAAACCTCTGATAATTATGACTCCTAAGAGTTTACTTAGACATAAAATGTGCGTATCTAGTCTGTCAGATATGGGAGAACAAACTGCTTTTAGAAGAGTCATTAGAGACCCAAATATAAATCTTAAGGATAGTGAAATAAAAAGAGTAGTAATTTGTTCAGGTAAAGTATTTTATAATTTACTAGAAGAAAGAGAAAAAAGAAAAATTAATAATATTCGAATACTTAGACTAGAACAAATTTATCCTTTTCCTTCGAAAACATTAAAAGAAATGTTATCAAAAATCCCAAATGCTGAAGTCGTTTGGTGTCAGGAAGAGCCAAAGAACATGGGTGCATGGTTTTTTGTTGATAGAAGAATAGAGCAAGTACTAGTTGATATTAAAGCTAAGTTAACAAGACCAACTTATGTAGGTAGATTAGAAGCCGCTTCTCCTGCAACAGGTTCCTTTTCCAGACACAACAAAGAGCAAAATGATTTAGTAAATGATGCTCTAAAATTGACCACAAAGAAAGCTAGCAGACATGCAGCAGAGTAGATGATTTAATGAATAATAAAAATAAAATCATTCAAAAGCTTGCAATGCCCTCTGCTGCAAAGCTTATAGAAGAAAAAAAAATAGATATAAATACTATAATTGGTACTGGTGTTGATGGAAGAGTAACAAAAGGGGATGTTCTTCTTCACTTAAACTTGATTAAAAATAATAAATTAGAAGAAGAAACTTCTAAACCCAATAAAAATATTCTTAAAGGAAAGGAAAATGGTATGGATGTCTTGGTACCAGTTTTAGGAGAATCTGTTGTAGAGGCAACTGTTTCCAAATGGATAAAGAAACAAGGTGACTATGTTGAAGTTGACGACCCAATTGTGGAATTAGAAACAGATAAGGTAACCCTAGAAGTTCCTGCTTCTATTTCAGGAATATTAGAAAACACCCTTGTTTCTGAAGGAGACACAGTAGAAGTTGGAGCTTTATTAGGGACAATAATTGCTGGAGAAAAACAAGACAAAAAGGAAGAAGTTTCTGAAGAAGTAAAAGTTGAAGATGTAGAAAAAGAAAAACCAATTACAAATAAACTTGAAGTTAAATCTAATAATCAAGTAACTGAAAACAGTCGAAATGAAGATAATATTAATCTTGAAGAGAGAATTCCGATGTCTCGTCTTCGTCAAGCTATAGCAAGGAGATTAAAAGAAGCTCAGAACACTGCAGCAATGTTAACAACATACAATGAAGTTGACATGTCAGCACTAATGGAGATGCGTAAGAATTATCAAGAAAGTTTTGAAAAGAAGAATGCTGTAAGACTTGGTTACATGAGCTTTTTTGTAAAAGCATCGATAGACGCATTAAATCAATTTCCAGCTGTGAATGCTGAAATAGATGGCAATGATATTATTTATAAGAATTATTACAATATAGGTGTCGCCGTTGGAACATCTCAGGGTTTAGTTGTTCCTGTTCTAAAAAATGCAGACAAAATGTCTTTTGGTGAAACTGAAGCAACAATTGCTGAATTTGGTAAAAGAGCAAAAGAAGGTAATTTAGCGATGTCTGACATGGCCGGTGGAACTTTTACTATCTCAAATGGTGGTGTATATGGATCATTAATGTCTTCACCAATTTTAAATCCACCTCAATCTGGTATTTTAGGGATGCACAAAATTCAAAAAAGACCAGTTGCAATAGGTGATAATATTGAGATTAGACCAATGATGTATCTCGCGCTTTCATATGATCATAGAATAATTGATGGCCGTGAAGCAGTTTCTTTTTTAGTTAGGATCAAAGAAATAATAGAAGATCCTAGACGTCTTGTAGTAGGCGCATAGTTTTTAAGTTGAAGGTGTTTAATGTCTGATAAAAAATTTGATCTTGTTGTAATTGGTGCGGGCCCTGGAGGTTATGTTTCTGCCATTGTCGCTGCTCAAAAAGGTATGAAAGTTGCCTGTATTGAAAAACGAAAAACTCTAGGTGGAACATGTTTGAATGTTGGATGTATTCCATCTAAAGCATTATTACATGCTTCAGAACAATATGAAAATTCTATCAAATCCAATGGTAATGAAGAATGGGGTATTAGATATAAAGAAGTAAGCCTTGACCTGCCAAAATTACTTAAAAAGAAATTGGGTATTGTAGATGAACTTACAAAAGGAATAGATTTCTTGTTCAAAAAAAATAAAGTTTCTAAATATATTGGAAGTGCAACAATTTTATCTCCTAATGAAATTAAAATCATGAATGATGAAAAATCTGAAATAATTAATGCAGATAAAATTATTATTGCCACAGGATCTGAATCTACAAATCTTCCAAATATAAATATAGATGAGAAAAAAATTGTAACATCGACAGGCGCTTTAGAATTGGATAAGGTTCCGGAGAAGATGATAGTCATTGGTGCTGGAATAATTGGACTTGAAATGGGTACTGTCTGGAGAAGACTTGGTGCGAAAGTCGAGGTAGTAGAATATCTTCCTAGAATTCTACCAGGTATAGATGATGAAATAGCCAAAAATTTTATGAAAATACTTCAAAAACAAGGTGTGAAATTTAAATTAGCTCATTCGGTTGAAAAAGCACAAATCATTAGTGATAAAGTATTGCTATCCGTTAAAGATATAAATAACAACACCCATAATGAATTAGATGCAGATGTGGCGTTGGTATCTGTTGGAAGAAAACCAAACACTAATGGATTGGGTTTAGAAAAATTAAATTTGAAAATAGACAAGCATGGGTTTATAGAAACAGATGAAAATTTTCAAACTTCAATATCAAATATTTATGCAATTGGTGATGTAATTAAGGGACCAATGTTAGCTCATAAAGCTGAAGAAGATGGTGTTGCGGTTGTAGAGATAATGAATGGGGAAGCGGGTCACGTTGATTACAATCTTGTACCAGGTATCATATATACTGCACCTGAATTGGCTGTTATTGGTAAAACTGAAGAAGAATTGAAAGCAGAGGGAATTGCTTATAACAAAGGAACATTTCCTCTAATGGCTAATAGTAGAGCTAAAGCTATTAGTCATACTGATGGTATGGTGAAGATTCTCGCAGACAAATCCACAGATAAAATACTTGGTGCACATATGATTGGCCATGAAGCAGGAACTGTTATTCATGAATTATCCATTGCTATGGGATTTGGTGCATCTTCTGAGGATGTGGCTAGAATATGCCACGGTCATCCTACAGTTAATGAGGCGATTAAGGAAGCTGCCCTAGCAACTTATTCTAAAGCTATACATTTTTAATTGGTACTCATCTTACTGAAAAATACTAATATTATTACCCCAAGAATTATTAGAAACAGCCCTAAAATAGCTAACATATCTGGCATTTCTTTATATTTTAAGGCGCCTAAAATTGTAATTGCAGAAATACCTATACCTGCCCAAATTGAATATGTAATTGCGATAGGAATAGTTTTCATTGCAAGCATCATGAAATAAAAAGCCGTTCCATAACCTATTACAACATAAGTTGTAGGTAAAAATTCTGTAAGATTGTTGGTGCTTTTAAGATAAGTAGTAGCTATCACCTCACCAACAATAGCTATAAAAAGGTAAAAGTATCCCATCTTTATCCTGATTTTTACTTTTATTTGTTTTATTTGACTTTTCTAATTATAATACGAAAAAAAATATTTTATAGTTTTAAAAATGGATGAAATTAAACACAACGAAAACTACTTAGCAAACAATAACTATGTTGAAGAAAGAAAAGACTTAGCTGCCGCATTTAGATGGGCTGAAAGAAGTAATTTGCATGAAGCTGTAGCAAATCATTTCAGTCTTGCAGTTAATTCTGCAGGTACAAAATTCTTAATGAATCCAAACATGTGGCACTTTTCAAGAATTAGGGCATCTAATTTACTTTTATTAGACGTTAATGATAAGTCAGTTCTTTCAGGAGATAATCCACCAGATGCAACAGCATGGGGATTACATGGAGCTATTCATAAACTATGCCCACATGCAAAATGTATAATGCATGTCCACTCTATATATGCAACTACTTTAGCTTCCATTGAAGATTGTATTTTACCTCCAATTAATCAAGTTGCATCAATGTTTTTCAATAGGCAAGTTGTAGATAAAAATTATGGTGGTTTGGCTTTTGAAGAGGAAGGTGAAAGATGTGCAAATTTACTCGTCGATCCCAAAAAACATACTTTAATAATGGGTAATCATGGAATTTTATTATTTGGTCAAAATGTTGCCGAGACTTTTAATAGATTATTCTATTTTGAAAGAGCAGCTAAAATGTATATTAAAGCTCTTCAAACTGGAAAAACACTAAGCATATTAGATGACGATACTGCTGAGAAAACTGCTCAGGAATTAGAAAATGAAGAGCTTCCCAACCCTGCGGGAACTGCTTTTTTAAGAGAGATAAAACTTATTCTTGATCAAGAAAAGTCTGATTATTCTCAATAATAATTCAAATTCATAATAGTATTTTTAAACTTATTTACGATTATTTATATAAGTAAATTCAAAGACTTTTAATAAAGTTAAAAATATAAATTTTACTCTTGAAAAACTAGTTTTAATTACCAATTTACAATATAAATTAACAAAAATTAAGGTAATTTCTATGACTAATATGAACAATAAATTTGAAGCTGATACTGGGAAAATTTTAGATATAGTTATCAATTCATTGTACTCAGAAAGAGAAATATTTTTGCGTGAGTTGATCTCAAATGCTTCAGATGCTCTAGATAAAAGAAAATATCTTAGTTTAACAGATAAAAAAATTGCTAATTCATCAGAAACACCAGAAGTAATAATAGAAGTGGATAATAAAGAAAAAACTCTAACTATTTCTGATAATGGTATAGGTATGAATGATGAAGATCTTAAATCATCTTTAGGAACAATAGCAAGGTCAGGAACAAAAGCTTTTTTAGAACAAATTTCAAAAAGCAATAAAGATAAAAAAACTGACATGTCAATGATTGGTCAATTTGGTGTAGGTTTTTATGCTTCATTTATGGTAGCTGACGACGTAGAAGTAATATCTAAGAAAGCAGGTGACAGCCAAGCGTGGAAGTGGTTTTCAGATGGAAAAACTGGTTTTAATTTAGTTAAAGCTGACAAAGATAATTTTGGAACATCTATTTTATTAAAACTTAAAAAAGATGCAAAAGAGTTTCTGGAAGAAACTAGACTTCAATTTATTGTAAGGAAGTATTCGGATCATATTTCTTATCCTGTAAAATTAAGCCAAAAAGATAAAAAAGACTCTGAAATTAAAACATTAAATGAAGCATCTGCCCTTTGGACTCGTCCTGCTAAAGAAATTAAAGATGAACAATATCAAGAATTTTTCTCTCATATAGGTGCGGGCTTTGGAAAGCCACTCTTAACAATGCATAATAATACAGAAGGTACAATTAGTTATACTAATCTTATTTGCATACCATCTACTAGACCTTTTGATTTATTTAATCCTGATAGAAAATCATCTTTAAAATTATATATTAATAGAGTTTTCATAACTGATAAATGCGATGCTTTGATACCTAGTTATCTAAGATTTATAAAAGGACTTGTTGACACACAAGACATAGATTTAAATGTTAGTAGAGAAATGCTTCAAAATAATCCTGCTGTTGCAAAAATTAGCAAATCTTTAGTTGGTAAAATTTTAAGAGAGCTTAAAAAAGTTAGTGAAAAAGATTTGGTTGGTTATAAGAATTTCTGGAAAGAATATGGAGCCGTTCTTAAGGAAGGTTTATATGAGGATGCAGAAAGAAAAGAAACGTTGTTAGATTTATGTAGGTTTCCAACTAATGAAAGTGAAGACCCAATATCTCTATCACAATATTTAGAAAAAATGCCTGATACACAAAAAGATATTTATTACATTTCAGCTGAAACAAGCGCTCAGGCATTGGCTAGTCCACATTTAGAAGGTTTTAAATCAAAAAATATACCTGTGTTAATAATGACAGATGCAATTGATCAATTTTGGTTACCAATGATTGGATCTTTTAAAGAAAAGAAATTTACATCAATTACTCAAGGTAAGATAAATTTAGATGAATTAGACTCAAAAAACAAAGATAAAAAAAATAAGTCTAATGATGATAAAGATAAACAAGACAAAGAATACGTAGATTTAATTGCTCAACTAAAAGTTGTTTTGGGAGATCAAGTCAAAGACATAAGGTTATCCTCTAAATTGACAGATAGTCCGGTATGTCTAGTAGCAGACGAGGGTGATATGGATATAGCCATGGAACAATTAATGGCTCAAAGAGACTCTAACTATAAAGGAGCCCCGAGAATATTAGAAATTAATGGAGATCATTCTTTAATCAAAAATATGAAATCACTTCTAAGTAAAAAAGAAAGTAATGATTTAGTAAGTGATGCTGGAACGCTTTTATTCGAACAAGCAAGACTAATGGAAGGTAAAATGCCAGCTGACCCTGCACAATTTAGTAAGATAATGAACCAATTTTTATTAAAGGCCATACCTAACTAATTGAATAATTTAGCCTTTCCTAATTAAAAAATAAAAGCCAGTTGCAATAAGGCATGTTAAACCAAGATATACGTTTATTCGAAGCGTTTGGTCAACAGGGATTAGTGTTATTATCCATGACAAGTTAATCAATCCAAGTGGGGCTGTTCCAATACAAGTTACCAATATACCAAAATTATTACCCCTAGATGTTGTTGAGGCCTGGTATACTAATGCTCCTTGCATTGTGCTGAACCCTGAAAGAAAGATTCCTCCAAAAGTTAAACTTATAAAAGCTAGTAATAAATTAGGTGAATAAGAAAACAAAAACATCCCAAAAAAGAAACCTCCCACACCAGTTATAAAGATTAAAGAAAGATATCTTTGAGGTGAAATATTTCCTATGAGTAAGGCACCTATAAGTGCTCCTAAACCTTCTGAGGATGCCAAAATGCCAATATTAAATTCAGATAACATTAGTTTTTCTCTTCCTAATACAGGTATTAATGATACTAACGGAAAACCAAAAACATTAAAAATTAGAGTTGTTATTAAGACAAACCTTAAGCTAATTAAATTATAAGCTTTTTTGCCAGTTTTCAAAATTTCATCTAAAAGTCCATGTGCCCAATGCTCTCTAATGTTTGAAACTATTTTATTCGATGAATTTAAAAACTGTTTTTTATTTGTATTATCTTTAAATCTAAATATTAATCCGAGTGCAAAAATATACATCAATAATTGAAGACAAAAAATACCTGATAACCCAACAAAACCATATAAAGATCCAGCACAAAGAGGTCCAATTAATCGCGTTGCATTGTTAGAAAGTGTTTCCATTGCTAGAGAAGAACTCAAAAGATTTTTTTTAATATTATCAGCTAACACACGTCTTCTAACAGCAAGATCTACAACCCAAGTAATTCCATTTATAAAAGCAAGAATAAAGGCAAAATAAACATTAAAATTATTTGTAAAAACTAATACTACACTTGTTGCAGTGAAAATATTAGACAGAGAATAAATAATTTTAATTAATAATAATGGTGATATTCTTTCTGAGATAGTGCCTATTATTATTCCTAAGAGGCTCATAGGTAACATTCTTGCTGCAAAAATTATAGTAACTAAATATGGAAGTCCGAGCTCTTGCAGTGCGTACAAACTCAGAGCTAAAAACTCCATTGCTCTAGCAACGCCAGTCATCCCACCGGCACCCCAAAGAACTCTAAAGTCATGATTTTTAAAACATTCTGTAATCATCTTAGTTGTTAAGAAATTTTTTGATGGACCTCAATAACATTACCCTCTGGATCTTGAAAGAAAACTTGGTGCCATTCTCTAGCAAAAGTAGTTCCGTAGTCTGAAAATGGTATATTATTCTCCTTTAATTTTTTTAGAAATGACTTAATATCATTAGTTCTAAATGCTATATGCCCTTGATCAACAGGATTAATTGTTTGATTGTTTTTAAAAGCAACATTTAAGTCTCTTTCAGCTAAATGCATCTCTATTTTACCCTCAGTAACAAAATTTATTTTTCCACTATATCCTTTATCAGCTGTTTCTTCTGTTCTTGGAAAGTTTTCAATTGGAATGCTATCCATACATAAAATATTTTTATAAAAATCATTCATTTTGTCTATATCTTTAGATACAAAGTTAATGTGGTGGAATTCTAACTTCATCTCAATCTCCAAAGTATTTATTGATTATCATTTTTTAGTTATTTAAATTAATATTAATTACTAGAAATAAGCTAGTAATATATAAATAAATTTATATATATATAATTCAAACCCATATCGTAATGAGGACTAAAATGCCAGACACCACCATTCAAGTAGAAAATTCTGTTTCAAATGATGAAATGATAACAGAGGTAAGAGACTCTGTAGCAAAACTTTGCGGAGATTTTCAAGGGGAATATTGGCGAAAACTTGATAGAGAACAAGCTTATCCAACAGAATTTGTCAAAGCACTAACTGACGCTGGTTTTTTAGGAGCCCTTATACCAGAAGAATATGGAGGTGTTGGTTTAGGAATGGTAGCTGCCTCAGTCATTTTAGAAGAAATTCATCATCAAGGATGTAATGCCGCAGCATGTCATGCGCAAATGTATACCATGGGGACCGTTCTTAGACATGGCTCTCCTGAACAAAAACAAGAATATTTACCAAAAATAGCAGATGGATCTTTAAGATTACAAGCTTTTGGTGTAACAGAACCAACAAGTGGTACAGATACAACAAGTTTGCGTACGGTAGCTGTTCGTGATGGTGATGATTTTTTAATTAACGGTCAGAAAATTTGGACAAGCAGAGCAGAACACTCAGATTTAATGTTGCTCTTAGCGAGGACAACTCCCTTAAACGAAGTGAAAAAGAAAACGGAAGGTCTTTCTGTTTTTCTTTTGGATATGAGAAAAGCAAAAGGTAATGGGCTTACAATTAGACCAATACGAACAATGATGAACCATTCTACAACTGAAGTCTTTTTTGATAATTTAAGAATACCAGCGTCGAACCTTATTGGCGAAGAAAATAGAGGTTTTAGATATATTTTATCTGGTATGAATGCAGAAAGAATCCTCATAGCTGCAGAGTGCATTGGGGATGCTAAATGGTTTACTAAAAAATCCACAAATTATGCTAATGATAGAAATATTTTCGGAAGACCAATTGGTCAGAATCAAGGTATTCAATTCCCAATAGCAAGGGCATATGCGCAAATGAAAGCAGCTGAATTAATGGTATACCACGCAGCAAGACTTTATGAAGCTGGGAAGCCTATAGGAGAAGAGGCTAATACAGCCAAATTGCTTGCAGCGGATGCGTCATGGGCAGCAGCAGAAGCATGCGTTCAAACTCATGGGGGATTTGGGTTTGCAGAGGAATATGACGTAGAGAGAAAGTTTAGAGAGGCTAGGTTGTATCAAGTGGCTCCAATATCAACCAATTTAATTTTATCTTATTTAGCTGAGCATGTCTTAGGAATGCCGAGGTCTTATTAAGAATTTTTATCTTTTGCCGCGAGATCTTTAAGGTTCCATCTTAAAATATCGCTGGTAATTATGTTGGCTAAAAACTCGTAGCCTTTAGTTTTTTTAGTAATTTCTTGAGCCATTTTTTCTGATTTCTTGTCATTAGACCTTGCATTAATAATTACCCAACTTTCTCCTCCATCGTCAGGGTTAATAGAGGATATTGTTAAGATTAATCCGTTTTTAACTACATATGACAACGTAGGTAAATTTTTTGTATATTTTTGTGTGGATTTTTTAACATCATAGAAATAAAAACTATTAATTACGTCTCTAGCATCACTTAGTTGTGTATCGTCAATTTTAAATTTTACAGATTTTGGTGTCGTCAAACTCAATTTATTCTCTTTGGATTGAATTTCAATTATCCCATTTTTATTACTTAAGTTAATATTCTGAACATCATCCTTTTTAATAGATAAAAGCAAACTTTCAAACCAATCAGATTTTGTTGTAGGCATCCTAATTGCACCTTTAAGAAGGTATGTCTGGTCTTCATTTGGAAGTCTTGCAAACTGACCTCCACTTATTCCACCAACACTTCTATCTACCATCCCAAAAAGTATTGAAGAATAAATAGTTCCGTCTTCTTTCTTTAATGTGATTTTTGTTCCATAACCTTCGTCCTCATCTTTACTTTTATTTTGTTCAGGAAGAAGCAGATTTAGTTGTGAGTGCCTAGAAGGGTCATTTGTTTTCAACTCTTCAATTCTTAACAAAGATAAGCTTGTAATCAAATTTTCCCACAATCCTTTTTTTAGTGGGTAACTTGACTCAGATATATAACTATTATTTTGTTTAACTAAATTAATATTATTTTCAAAAGACCTAATTGATATAGTTGTAATTTCATTAACGTTTTTGGTGAAGTTATCTAAAAATAACTTACCTCTATTTTCAAAACCATAATTACTTTTATTAAGGTTTATTGAAATAATCGCTAAAACAACGATTGCTGCAGTTATTATAGATATGTTTAAAAATCTTTTTTTAGTCATTTTTTATCCAAAATTTATTTTAGTAGAATAATTTTTTTCTTCTTAAAGATATAATTAATGCTAGACCAGCAAAAATTATGGGAATTATTGCTACGTTTAAAGCTATTAGCCATCGTTTTAAATTTTCAACATCTCTTCTAAGATCAAATTTAACACTTCTTAACTGTGATCTTGTTGACATCATTTCAGCTTTAAAACCATCAATTGCTTCAATAGTTTCAGGAGATAAAACATCTAAGTTGTTGTCATTATTTTGCGTTAAATCTCTAATTTTATTTTCCATTTCATTTAATTTTTTAGCTAGTCTTTGTTCTTCTAAAAGAAATTTTTCTTCAGCGATTTTTTCTAATTCAATTATTTTATCAAATGGACGCCATGATGTACTCTTACCTCTAAGATCGGATAAGGCATTACCACCAACCATTTGTTCAACTACATTAAGAACGAAGTCGCCATTGTTAGCAAAAGCGCCTCGTTGCGTTAACCAATTTCGATCCATCAACATATCAGCGTCAGATACTAAAAGAATGTTTGATTTATTTTGGGATTTCAAAAGTTGACCATCTTTTTTACTAAAAGATGAGTTGAGACTTGTTTTTATCCATCCTGCTAAAATTAAATTTTCGTTATCAGACTTTATGCTTGATAAAAAATCTCTTGGGTCATTTTTAGGATCACCTGCTTTTTGTGCATCACCTAAACCAGATTTTCTACTAGTGGTAATAATTGGTTCTAAAACTGTGTCTTTGTTGGCTTTTTCTAATGAGCCAGCGGTAGTCATTACAATTGTGCTTAAATTTGACAATGAACCTTCGTTTTTATTCAAGCCATCTCCCCTAATATTTAGCCAAGGGTAGTTGGTAACTTGTATATCACGACCATCAATACTCCTAGTGATCCTGAAACCAAATTCTGAATCTAAGACAGTCTTTTTATTATCGAATTTTATTCCCCATGTATCTAATAACTTTTTTAGATTTGATCTTGGGTTCATTGGGGGCATGCCTGGTTGTCTACTAACCTCTGTTTCAGCATAAGGATCTAAAAATATTAGGGTAGATCCTCCCTTAAGAACCCACTGATCTATCATATATAAAGTCTCATCCGATAAAAACTTTGGATGAACAATCATAAGAACTTTTGTGTTTTCATTGAGCTTATTATCGTTTTCACTAACCATTTCAACTTTAAACATTTCATTCATTTGTTTTAAAATTTGTTGTTCTGGTTTACCAATTCTACTGTCTGCCATTAGTCCAAGGTTATCAAGAATACTTATAACTGGCTTTTGAATCTGACTTAATTCAGAGATTAAACTTGAAAGATCATATTCAAGGAAAGTTTCTCTTTCTGGAGAAAAAATAGGAATATTTTTTTGCCCTGTAGTTGAATTTGTAGCTGCTAGTCCAAAATATAATGCATCTGACATTTCTGTTGCAGAAAATGAGTTAATACCCATTCCAACAGCTCTATCTTCTTCATCTGAGAAAGGTTTTGGATCAATCACCTCTAAAGTTATTTTTCCATTAGAAATGTCACTATAAGTTTTCAGTATTGTCTCAACCCTGCTTGCATATGTGGAAAGCTGAGGTACTTCTTTAACCAAATTTCCTGATACAAAAAGCCTTATATGTATTGGCTCATTCAAATTTTTAAGAAGATTAGTTGTGCTATTAGATAAGGAGTAAAGTTTTTTTTCTGTGAAGTCTACCCTTGATGAATTGAATACATTTTTCGTAATTATATTTACACAAAGAAATATAATTACGGAAAATAGTATTGATAATTTAACAAGATTTTTAGGTTTTATCTTATTTAAAAAGTTCATTGTAACCTCAATCCGCTTTCTTGACTTGTACTAGCTGTACGTTTATCCAAAGACATAAAATTATCATTGACACAAAGAAGACTAGAGTACTCAAATCAAAAACACCCATTTGTATCCTACTAAAATGTGATAGAAACGACATTGAACTTATTGTTTCTGTTATCCAATTTGGTGACCATGACCTTACAGCTGATAATACCAAATTAAAGCCAGCCATTATTAGCACAAAACCACTAATGGATGATATTATAAATGCTATGACTTGATTTTTAGTTAGTACCGACAGACAAGAAGTAAGAGCTAAAAAGGCTCCTGCCATTAACCAGCTGCCAGAGTAGGATATTAAAATAACATGATTATCTGGTTCACCTAAATAATTAACTGTTATCCAGATAGGCATGGTTAGAATAAGGGCAATCAGAGTAAAAATCCAGCTTGCTAAAAATTTACCAACGACTAGCTGTGTATTTGTAACAGGTAAAGTAATCAATAGTTCAATTGTACCAGACCTTCTTTCTTCAGCCCATAATCTCATACCGATAGCTGGCATCAATACAAGGAATAACCAAGGATGCCACGAAAAAAATGCTGTTAAATCAGCCTGATCTCTCTCAAAAAACCTTCCCAAAAAGAAGGTCATACCTGATGATAGGGCTAAAAAGACAAGCAAAAAAATTGATGCTAACGGAGTTCTGAAATATCCCTTTAATTCTCTATCTAAGATTATGTATGTCTTGTTTAAGTAGTTATCCATGGGTTTTTACCAATTATTTTGAATTGTTTTCTGAGGTTATTGTTCTGAAGATTTCTTCAAGACTTACCTTTTGAAAATTTGCCTCAATTACATCGAGCTTGAGTTTGCTTATCTGTTTTAAAACTGTATTAAGATTTGGATTTTTCCTGCGGTCACTTACTAAAAGAGTATGAGTTGAAATGTCTGTTTTTTGAATTTTGACGTCATCATAATTTAGTAATGATTTTATTTCTTTAGAGAAAACATTATTAATTTTATTAGACACTTTAATAGATAAAGTGTTTTTGTTTAAAAATTTATTTTCTAAATTTTTAGGAGTGTCATTTGCAAGTAACTTTCCATTTGAAATAATTACAGCGCGTGAACATACTGCCTCAACTTCTTCTAAGATATGTGTTGAAATAACAATAGCCTTATTAGTAGATATTCTTTTTATGAGGTTTCTCATTTCGTGTTTTTGATTAGGGTCTAAGCCGTCAGTTGGTTCATCCAATATTAATATATCAGGGTCATGTATTAATGCTTGAGCAATACCAACTCTTCTTTTAAAACCTTTAGAAAGTGTTTCTATAGGTCTGTTCCACATGT
This sequence comes from uncultured SAR116 cluster alpha proteobacterium, assembly GCA_902619615.1. Classification (GTDB taxonomy): domain Bacteria; phylum Pseudomonadota; class Alphaproteobacteria; order Puniceispirillales; family Marisalimonadaceae; genus Marisalimonas. Next base: position 76,949 of record CACNFD010000006.1, read on the forward strand.
CTTTTAAGTTAATTTGATTAGCCATTTCTTCTAAGCGATAGCTTAGAGAATTATCATTCAACCCTCTCATTTTTCCAACAAATGACAAAAAATCTGCAACTATCATATCTGAATATGATGGAGCACCTTCAGGTAGGTACCCTATGTATTCTTTTGCTTTTAATGGATCAGATTTAAGATTAATATTGTTAATAAAAATCTCACCATTATCTGGTTCTAAAAAACCAGTTAGCATCTTCATTGTTGTAGACTTTCCTGCACCATTTGGACCAAGAAAGCCAACCACCTCACCCCTTGAGACTGACAAATCAATATTATCTACAGCAATAAATTGATCAAAAGATTTTTTTAAGTTAGTTGCGTTTATAAGTTTATCAGACAAAATATTTACCTTCTAGGAACAATACCTTATTAATACTTGAGTATTAATTAATTTTTTAAATTATAAATTTCAAGATAAAAAAGTTATTTTTTTATATTTAAGTTAGTCTTTATAAATCAACATTATAAAAACTTGCTGATGTCAGGAAGTTGAGGCTCTCCCAGATAATTTTCTAGAGCCAGAGCAATTTCAACTGCTTTCTCATCTTCGTTTTTACCACATATGATTTGTAAACCAATTGGTAATGTTTTGTTATCTTTATTATTCAATAAATTATGGATAGGAAAAGAAATTCCACATAATCCAAAAATATTTACAGGTTGTGTGTTCGCTGATGCTAGAAGGCTTCTTTCGTGAAGTTCTCCACCAATTGTTGATTTATCAACTTCAAGGGGCTGCATTACAGTTGTAGGTGAGATGAGAGCATCATATTTTGAAAAATATTTACTTGCTATATCCTCTAACTCTAAATGTCTTTTTTTAGCTTCAATATATTCAAATGAGGATACATTTAGACCCAATTTAGCTCTATTTCCAGTAACAGGGTCCATTTTTTCAACATTCTTGATAAATCTATCTTTACCAAATGCGCTTATAATTTCTGATCCTACAATTACTGGAAACAAAGTTGCTTTTTCATAAGCTTCAGGTATTATAACTTCTTCTAAATTAGCGCCCAATTTTTCTAATTTACTACAAATAATCTCAAAAGCTTCTTCAACTTCTGGGTCTAAATTTAATGTAAAGGGCTCTTTAAGTTTTCCAAAAGTCATACCATTAAGTTTTATGGGTGGTAGATCATTTTTTGTGCTGTTATATGTATTAAAAATTAATTTTGTATCTTTTACATTTCTCGCTATAGGTCCAGGAGTATCTAAAGTAGGTGATAATGGAAAAATCCCATCGGTTGGCCACCTATTTTTTGTTGTTTTTAATCCAACTATACCATTAAGCGAAGCAGGAATTCTTACTGAACCACCTGTATCTGTTCCAATTGCAAAAGCAGCAAGACCAGAAGCAACAGCTACAGCAGAACCACTGCTTGATCCTCCTGGCATCCTATGAACATTTTCATCCCATGGGTTTTTAGGAGTACCTTTATATTTATTTAACCCAGTTGCACCTAGGGCAAATTCAACAGTATGGGTTTTACCTAATATAACACAACCAAGAGATTTTAATTTTTTAACAAGACCTCCTTCAAGTCCAGTTATATCGTCACTTTTTATCTGAGAACCATTTGTTGTTGGCATTTCATTGACAGAACAAATATCTTTGATTGCTACAGGTATACCCATTAGAGGTCCTAAATCAACACCGCTAGCAAATAGTTTGTCTATTCCGTCTGCCCAAATGAGACCTTGTTTTTCATCTGTATATATATAAGCATGAAGGTGTGGATTTAAAATTCTTATTCTTTCATAGTATGTTGATGTAACTTTTTTACAGCTTACTAAACCATCTCTAAATTTTTTACCTAATTCTTCTATTGAAATGCCGTTGAGAGGGTCGCTTGGCAAATTTATTTTTGAATTTTTCATTGAATTAACCTTAATTTTTAAATTGATTTTTCATAGAGCCAAAAATCCCTTTTAATCTTGGTGAGGTTGAACAATCAGCTTCTAAAATCATTTTTTTCTCAACAGGAACATGGATGCCTACATAGCGAACGGATTTATATTTTGGGTTAGATATGAGTTGTACTTTTCTATTTGATTTTAATCTATACCTCGCCACCCCTTTTTTAAATGGAAAAATTATATCTGTTCCTGGAACTGCAACTGCAAAACTATCATCATCAACGGAACATTTATTATTTAAAGTAATTGCAACTGAAATCACCTCCACAGGTTTAAAAGCTTGTTGAATATTAGGCATGCCAAACCATAGCATCAGCCCAATAACACTTATTCCGAAGAGAAAAAAAACAATTTTAGTAAAAAAACGCATTGATACCTTAAAATAAACATATTACATCTTATCATAATGTTAGTTATACCAAATTTATAGCCTAAGTAATTAATTTTTATATAATATTTTAAGGACTTATTGAAAAAATTTATGCGAAACGAATTTGATAGAATTAAAAGATTACCACCATATGTCTTTGCTGAGGTAAATAATCTCAAAGCTAAACTAAGATCTGAAGGGAAAGACATAATTGACTTTGGAATGGGAAATCCAGATATGCCAACACCAAAGCATATCAGACAAAAATTAAAAGAAACTGTAGAAAAACCTGGCACAGGAAGATATTCTACGAGTAGAGGTATCAACGGGCTTAGAAAAGCGCAGGCTGCTTACTATAAAAGGCGATTTGATGTTAATTTAAATCCTGAGGATGAAGTAATAGTTACTTTGGGATCGAAAGAAGGCCTAGCTAATTTAGCACAAGCAATAACGTCACCTGGAGATATAATATTATCTCCAAACCCTTCATATCCTATTCATCCTTATGGGTTTATAATTGCAGGTGCTTCATTACGTCATTTACCAGCTATGGATGATGGAATTTTTAACCCTGATTTATATTTAGAACGATTAGAAAGATCAATTATTGAGAGTGTACCAGCTCCAGTGGCAGTTATTGTTTCTTTTCCCTCCAATCCAACTGCACAAGTTGTATCTTTAGAATTTTATGAAGAAGTGGTAAAAATTGCACTTAAAAACAATGTCTATATATTATCTGATCTTGCATATGCAGAAATATATTATGATAATTCTCCACCTCCTTCAATCCTTCAAATACCAAAAGCAAAAGAAGTAGCAGTAGAATTCACTTCAATGTCTAAGACATATGCTATGGCAGGATGGAGAATTGGTTTTGCTGTTGGCAATATAAGACTAATAAACGCTCTTACTAGAATTAAGTCATATTTAGATTATGGAGCTTTTACTCCTGTTCAAGTTGCAGCAGCAGCTGCATTGAATGGCCCGCAAAATTGTGTTCAAGAGATAAGAAATACTTATCAAAAAAGAAGAGACGTTCTTATAAACTCCATGGCTAGGGCTGGATGGAATATTCCAAGTCCTAAAGCAAGTATGTTTGCTTGGGCTCCAATACCAGTTAAATATAAAGATAAAGGATCCTTAGAGTTTGCAAAGGAATTAATGCTTAAAGCAGATGTAGCAGTTTCTCCAGGTGTAGCTTTTGGTGAATTTGGAGAAGGTTTTGTAAGAGTTGGTTTAGTAGAGAATGAACAAAGGATTAGACAAGCTGCAAAAAATATTAAAAAATTATTAATTTAGATTTGATATTTTACCCTACGCCCAATTATTCAAATGGATGTTTATGAAAACACTAGATAAATTTATTACTCGAGATTTTTCAAACCCTGGAAAATCTAATGTAATAAGTCAAAACTGTATGACGGCATCCTCACACCACATAGCATCGTTTGTAGGTATTGAGGTTTTAAAAAGTGGTGGAAATGCTGTTGATGCAGCATTAGCAATGAGTGCAGTTTTGTGTGTTGCAGAACCACACATGACTGGTATTGGTGGAGACTGCTTCGCAATGCTTTCAATTGACGGCAGTGCTGATATAAAAGCTCTAAATGCTTCAGGAAAGTCTTCTGAAAATTCAAGTGCTAGTCATCTTCGCAATAAAGGCATAAAATTAATAAAACCCGAAATGCCTGATGCAATCACAATACCAGGTGCTGTTGCAGGATGGAGTTTGCTTCATAAAGAACATGGGCATATGCCTTGGGATGAAATATTTCAGCCCGCTATAAATTATGCCAGATCAGGTGTTATAATTCATGAAAGGGTGGCATATGATTGGGCTAAAAACAGAGAAAAATTGTTATCTGATAAAGATACATCAAAGATTTTTTTAAAGAATAAAAAACCATTTAATGTTATGGAAAGTTTCAAAAACAAGCAGTTATCAAAAACTTTTGAAACAATTGCTAGTGATGGAGTAGCAGGTTTTTACAATGGCTGGGTGGCAGACGATATGCTAGAAAAATTAAATAGTATTGGAGGGTCACACACTAAAAATGATTTTATAAACTCAAGTGCTGAATGGATAAAACCTATTACTCAAAATTATAGAAATATTAAAATTCACGAATGTCCCCCAAATGGTCAAGGTATTGTTGCTCTAATTATACTAGGAATACTTGAACTTTTTAATGTTAAAAATATGCCTAAGAACGACTACATCCATTTATTTTGTGAAGCAGTTAAAATAGGATACTTTCTAAGAGATCAATATCTTGCAGACACTCATCATAATAAATTGTCTGAGATAAGTTTTTTAAGTAAAAAGTCACTTGAACAATACGCATCAAAAATTGATTTTAATAGACCTAAAACATATGAAAAAAGCCTATTTCCTGATCATCCTGACACTGTTTATTTAACGGTAAGGGATAAAAATGGAATGACAATTTCATTTATTAACTCACTTTTTGATCCTTTTGGTAGTGGAATTACAGCACCAAAAAGTGGTGTGCTTTTCCATTGTAGAGGACGAGGGTTTAATTTAATAAAAGGGCACCCAAATGAACTTTATCCAAATAAAAGACCTCTTCATACTATTATTCCAGCAATGATTTCAAAAAAAAATAAATTAGTTGGTTCTTTTGGAGTAATGGGTGGTCAATATCAAGCGGCTGGCCATGCATATGTTTTATCACAAATGATTGATTTTTGTTTAAGCCCTCAAGAAGCGCTTGATTTGCCAAGAGTTTTCCCAAATAACAATGTTTTAGATTTTGAAAAAAATTTTGACAATTCAATTATTGAAGACATGGTCTCAAGAGGACATGAAATTAATTATCCTGACTCCCCAATTGGTGGTGGCCAAATAATACTTATTGATAATAAAAAAAATATATTAATCGGGGCTAGTGATTATAGAAAAGATGGGTGTGCAATAGGATATTAATTTTGATTTCTCCGCATTTCTCTGTAAGTTATTAAAAGACAAGATCCAATTACAATTAAACCTCCTAAAATCTGATTATAAGATGGAATTTCATTCCATATTAAATATCCAAAGATAGCAGCAATGGGAATTGCTAAATATCGTAGAGTTACTAATATAGTCGCTTCTGCATACTTGTAACTTTGTGCCATTAAATATTGTACTAATGAGCCTACAAGTCCTAAAAAGATTAAGGAATAAAATATAAAATTTGGTGTAATTAAGATTTCAATACCGTATTTTCCCGTGGTTCCGTAAAATTTTGTCCCAAAAAATAATATTGCAACAATAATTATTATTGAAGTTAGTAGGTTATGTATTAGAGCTGTCGACGCAGGATGTTCTGTTTTACCAATTTTTCTAAGGATCAATGCTAATCCAGCATGAGTTATTGCGCTACCAAAGGCTAGTAATAACCCTAATGATGACAATTCACTGGTTTTTTCTATAATACCAATTGGATTAATCATTAAAAAAACCCCAATCAATCCAGTTATCACAGCAGTCCATCTTATGAGGCCAATTTTTTCTCCTAAAATAAATGGAGATAATAAAGTAACATATATAGCTGAGCTCTGAGCTAAGGCTGTGGTTAAACCAATGGGAATAAGTTGTAAGGACGAAAAAACCATGATCATTGTTACAAAACCAAATAATGAGCGAACAAATATGTTGCTCCAATTATTTATTTGTAAAAAAAATATTTTTCTAGCTAGAAAGGCTAAAATAAAAAGAATAGGTAATGAATAAACAAATCTAGCAAATAACGTAATAACAAAATCCACTTCACCAGTTAGTGACTTTATTATCATATGAGAAAATACTGATAAAAAAATAAATAACAACCAGATCAGTGATCCAATTAAATTTGAGGACATATTAATCCTAGAAAAAATTCAACTTGAAAATAACTATCTTAAATAATAACAATATTTAAACAATCTTAAATGAAGAAAAAATTATATTGGAAATTTTAAATGTCTAAAAAAATTATAATTGTTGGTTCTGGAAATGCGGCATTATCAGCTGGCATAGCTTCCTTAGAAAAAGGTGCAGAAGTAACTATTTATGAAAAAGCAAATAAAAAAATGGCAGGTGGAAATACTAAATATACTGCTGGAGCAATGAGGTTTTCTTATGAAAGTGGAGATCAATTAATAGATCTTTTGAACAATCCGAATGATGAAAGATTAAAAGACACAGATTTTGGTTCCTACACACAAGAAAAATTTAAAAATGATCTTTTAAATTTTAATGACGGTAGACCTTTGAGTTGGGAACAAGAAATCTTAGTGTCTAAGTCTTTAGAAACAATCCAATGGTTATCTTCGCATGATGTAAAATTTGAGCCAATATATTCAAGACAAAGTTTTATAAAAGAAGGCAAGCATATTTTTTGGGGAGGATTAACTCTTGCTTCTGAAAATGAAGGTGTAGGCTTATTTAATCAAGAATTATCAGCTTTTTTATCTTTAGGTGGAAAAATATTTTATGAAAACGCAGTTACTGACTTATTCTTTGAAGATAATGTAGTTAAAGGTATTTACATAGGAGATGATAAAATAGAATCGGATGGAGTAATTCTAGCATCTGGTGGTTTTGAAGCTAATGATGATTTACGAAAATCATTTATTGGAGCTAATTGGTTGAAGGCTAAGGTAAGGGGTACACCTTATAATACTGGTGACGGTCTAAAGATGGCTCTAGACATTGGAGCAATAAAACATGGTTTATATGATGGTTGTCATGCAACCCCAATGGATTTGCATATGAAAAATTATGGTGGATTAGATTTAGAGCCAAAGGAACGAAAAAACTATCGTAAAATTTGTTATTTTTTAGGGATTATGGTTAATGCAAAAGGTCTAAGATTCTTAGATGAGGGTAAAAATTTTAGAAATTATACATATGCACAATATGGTAGACAAGTATTAGAACAACCTGGTCATTTTGCTTGGCAAATTTTTGATAGTAAAGTTTTTGACTTACTTTATGAGGAATATAGATTTCATGATGCTCATTTTGTTGAAGGAGAGACTATTGACGAATTAATTTCAAAAATGGATGGTATTGATAAAATTGAAACGAAAAAAACAATAGTTGAATACAATAACTCAGTGGATTTAAACACGGCTTTTGATCCAACTATTCTTGATGGCAAGTCAACTTTGGATTTAAGTATTAAAAAATCTAATTGGGCGCAAAGAATTGATAAAAGTCCATTTAGAGCTTTCCCAGTTACAGGTGGTATTACATTTACATATGGAGGATTAAAAATAAATAAGAATGGATCAGTCTTGGATATACATAATAAACCAATAGTTGGTTTATATGCTTGTGGAGAACTGGTCGGAGGAGTTTTCTTTAATGGTTATCCTGGAGGTTCGGGGTTAACATCTGGAGCTGTGTTTGGAAGAATAGCTGGATATGGTGCGACTAAATGATAATATGGTGCGACTAAATGATAATAAGTAAAAAAAAAATTAACGTTGCAATTCTTGATGACTATCAGAATGTATCACACACATTTGCTAATTGGGACAAACTAGGTAAAGAAATAGAACTTGATGTTTTTAACGAATATATTGGTAAAGAAAAAAGTCTGTCAAATATATTATTTAAATATGATGTTTTATGTTTAATGAGAGAAAGAACCCCACTTCCAGAAGAGTTAATTGATAAACTTCCAAACTTAAAGTTAGTTATTACAAGTGGAATGTGGAATGCTTCTGTAGATGTGAATGCATTGAAAAAAAGAAATATAATTTTTTGTGGAACTGACACTAAAGTTCATTCTACTGCTGAATTAGCCTGGGCACTGATAATGAATAGTTGGAGAGGACTACAAACGGAAATTCAAAATATGCAAAATGGTAAGTGGCAAACTACTATTGGAAAAGGTCTAAAAGGAAACACTTTAGGAATATTTGGGCTAGGAAAACAGGGAAAACAAGTTGCTAATTTTGGTAAAGCATTTGGAATGAGAGTGATTGCTTGGAGTCATAATTTAAAAAAAGAAGAGTGTGAAGAAGTAGATGTAGAGTGTGTGAGTTGTAATGATTTATTTTCATTATCAGACATTTTAACAGTTCATACAAGATTATCAGACAGAACAAGAGGTTTTATAGACAAAACTAAATTTAAAATTATGAAAAAAGAAGCTATAATTGTAAATACTAGTCGGGGGCCAATTATAAAAGAACAGGACCTAATTGACTCCCTAAATAATGGTACGATTTCTTTTGCGGCATTAGATGTTTATGATCAAGAACCTTTACCTAAAGATCATATCCTAAGAAAAACAAAAAATACAATTCTCACTCCTCATATTGGTTATGTATCTTTTGAAGTATATGAAAATTTTTTTAGTGGTTATTTTTTAGCAATTGAAGCTTTCCTAAATAAAAAACCAATCAATTTAATCAATTAATTAACCTTCCCAATTATCCAAAAGCCAATCTGGAGTTTTTAATTGTTTATAAATTTTTTTATAAAATTGATGTTTAGGAACAGGCCATTGGCCCTTTACTACCTCATCAGGGTCTGGTTTACCTGTAAAAGCAACAATACTGGTTTTATTTGAAAGTTTTGCAGGTTTCCAAAGTCTCATAGGCCATTTCGGTAAAAGATTATGTTTAAAACTTTGACACCAATCTCTGGGCCAAAAAAACTGTGAGTTGATGTTTTTACTAATATATACTTGTTCAATTCTGTACTTTTTAAAATAAAGTTCAGGGTTTTTTTGAAAATCATCAAAAATATTTTTATATTTCCCTACTGGAAATCTAAAACAACTTGTATTTCCTATACCTAAACCAACTTGTGTCCAGTTTTCAATTACACAATATTGATCTTTCTTGTAATCAAAAAATCTATCTAAATTTCCTGTTATAACAAGATCTAAATCTAAAAAAAGAACATCTCCTAACAACGGCTCTAAAGGTGATTGCCAAATCGAGAGTTTCTTCCATGGAGATGTTTCCATGTGTTTTGGTAAACTAATTTTAGGTATTGGTTTACAAATCACGTTTTTATTAATACCAACTTTATTGTCAGTAAAACATATTAATTGTGTTTTTCTATCTGTGTGTTTTAGAATTGAATTATATAATCTATTTACATAAGAAGAAGAATATCTAAGCCCCCATTTCATACAAATAATTTGTTGCAAATTTAAACCTCTTTTGTTTATCTGAATTTAAATAAACAAAATTTTTAAGTAAACAAATATTTAGTAATAATTGAATTTAATGGCACAAAAAAGAAATTTAAAAATTTGCATTATAAGAAATGACAGAATGGGTGATATGATTTTAACATTACCTATAATTAGAGAGATAAAAGAAACTATTCCAAACTCTATTGTTACAGTTGTTTGCTCTAATACAAATTCCTTTTTATGTGAAGAAGCAGATTTTATTGATGAGGTTTTAATTTATGAAACCCAATTAAATTTAATTTGTAAAATTAAGTTTTATTTAAAATTTGCAAGAAATAGATATGATTACATTTTTAATATTTCACAAAATATAGAAAGTTTTTTATTTTTTTTAATAAATTTTTCAAAAGAGAAATTAACGCTTATTTATCTTTCTAGATATAAAAATCCAAAGTTCTCTAAAATCTTTCATAGGATAATTGTCAAAATTTTAGCAATTGAGAATGTAATTGTGGACAGAAATAATTTTTTTAAAAAAGAAAAAAACTTTCATCAAACATATCTTATTTACAAATTAACAAAAAAAAAAATAAACATAAGACTTCCCAAAACTTTTTTAATGTCACCAAAGGTTAATACATTAGAAAAAAATACTAATACAAGCCGTATTTTAATTCACCTTACTAGCAAATGGATTGACAAAAAATATTCAGAAAATTCGTTTATAGATTTAATAGAAAAGCTTCAAACTTATGGAAAACTCTATCTTACAACTGATCATTCAAGCAAAGAAAAATTTAAGACAATTTTTGAAAACTATTTAATTGTAAGTAATTCGAACTTTTCCAATCTTTCTAAATACAATAATAAAATAATAATACTTGATAAATTTAATTTTAAGAATTGGAGAAATATAATCTTAAATTCAAGATTAGTTATTACTTATGAATGTGGTTGTGTACATGTAGCCTCGATGTCAGATGTTCCTTTAATTGTGGTTTATGATTATGATAATAAACCTCTAATGATTAATAGGGAATATGCACCATTATCTTTAAAATATGAAAAGGTAATTTCAAAACAAGAATTAATAAATGAAAATATACTGTTAAAGTTAAAAAATTTTGGTTTTTAGCATTTCAAACATGAACTTTTTTTTTATCCCAATTTTGATTTTGAGAAAGTGCAAAACCGATTGCAAACCAAATAAATAAATTACCCCATTGTCCAAAAAAACTACCAAATTGTTGAATGGGAAAAAATATAGCGAATGGTACGACAAATGCCGAACATAACATCGGACAATTAGGATCAATTTTTCTAGCTTTAAAACAGTCTCTTATTATTGAAAATATCATACATATCCCAAAAATAAGCCCAAAAAATCCCGTTTCAGCAAATAACTGAACATAAAAATTATGGGGATGATTTGCACAAAGATTTCTTCCAGGCAACCATTGAGGAGTGTTTTTTGGAAGTTCAAAACAAGTTTTTCTAGTACCACTTGGACCAATACCAATGATTGGTGTTTCTAATCCTTGTTGTATACCACTTCTCCAAGTGCCCCAATGTCCTGAGTTAACGCTAACCATAGGAAGGCTTTCATAAAACTTTTCAGTAAATCTCACACCTATATCAGGTTTGAGTAAAAATATAAAAATCACTGTTAATATTTTAATGATCATTATTGTAATTAAAGCTAATAATCTAGGTTTCCATACAACAGCAGACATTATCCCCGAACATACCCTTAAAATAGTATTTGTTCTTTCTCCAGTTAAGAATAGATAACCTAAAGGGATTAAAGCAAGCAAACCTAAATATCCTGAAACTCTAGATGCTTTATTGACAGCAACTGCAATAAATATACAAAATAATGGCAATGAGACTTTTGCTAAATATCCACCTGGAACAAGATCGCCATATGGCCAAGTAAGCCTAGTTTTAATAATACCACCAGAATTGAGCGGTGAAAAAATGAGTTCAGCTGTAAGAATTAAACACATCAAAATCATGCCCAAGCACATTGAAATTAGCATTAAAATTCTGATATCTCTATCCTTTGCTAACCAAGTTTGTGCTGCTACTGCATAAAGTGGGAATCTTATCCATACAAAACCCTGACTGAAAGTAAAATAAGGATCTGGTGATAGCAATGCAGAAATCAAACCTGTTATCCACAAAGCTAAAGCAAATTTAAACCACGTTTGTTTCAACCAACGCCATTCTTTGTGATAGTATGATCGTATAATAAAAATTATTGCTAATGCGCTTAACCATGCATCAGCAGGACTTCTTTCTATAAGATAAATGAACGGCCCTAATAACCACATTATAATCATGGATTTATCGAAATTAGACAAGGCCTTAATTTTTATAATTCCATTTTGATATCCCTTGGCAAAGTCAAGTTCATCAACAGAAATTTTTTCTAAAATCATAAGAGCTCAATATAGTAGTTATTAATTTTTATTATTAGATTAAATTCATATAAATTGAAAACGTTTTAATTAAAATAATTCTTAAAGTTTTATTGATGCATATTTAAAAATCTTTTTATGTTCATCATTTATTGAAAATGGATAGTTTTCAAATTTAAGTATTTTTACTCTACTTTTTCCATTTTCTGCAAAAGTAGAATAATTTAAGGTAAGCATGGTTCTATAATTTTTATTCAATTGTTTCCCTTTATGAAAACCTGTAGTGTCAGCAATTATTACGTCTCCTATTTCAGAAGTTGCAGAGAAAATTGATTTTTTCCCATACTTTTTTTCAATATAATCGTCTTCCCATCTATATTTTCTATTAGACAAGAAAGGCCATTTTTTATGGCTTTTTCTTATGTATTGAAATGGGCCTGTATCTTCATCAACATTGTTAAGATATATAAAGACTTTTAAAATTTTATAAGAGTTTCTATCTCTATGATACATCTGTGTATCAGTGGCAGGTAAATTGTTAAAGTAACTTCTTCTAAAATTTACACCAGTCATGTAAACATCATTAGTGTCAAAATAATTTTTAGCAATATCTATGAAAGTATTGTTAAGAGCTATTTTCAAAACTTTTGGTGATTTAATAAATGGATCTTTTATTTGAATATTTTTTACAAATCTTTTGTAATGTTGTTCCCCTTTATTAAAAACTTGCTTGTCTAAAACTTTTTTATCAATATCAGTTTCAATTTTAGCAGGAGACAAATTTACAAACTCATCTTTTAAATTATTAAAGTCTTTTTCTAATTCTTTTATAATTGAAGAGTTGTAGATTTTTCGAATTCTGATAACTCCCTCTAATTTTAATGTATTCAATTCACTTGAATAAGAAAAATTTGTTTTGTATTGAGGTTTTGACTTTGATAAGTTTAATAAGAAACTAACGAATAGCTTTAAATCAACAAAGGTATAGTTTATAAGAGTAAAGATATTAAAAAGCCTGTTGTCTATTTTTTTTATAATAACTTTCAAAATTTTATCTTTCTAATTTAAAGAACAATTTTTTAATTTTATTTAATTTTTATCATATAATTATTATAGAAAACAATAATTTATAAATTGATTTGCAATCTAGTCAGAGATTAGATCGTGATGTAGTTAATGGATAACTCTATTCAACAAATTATTTTGCACCAATTTTTATTTTTTTACTAATAAACCACAAACAAATTAAAGAAGGAATCACCATTATGGATGTTAAAATAAAAAAAGTTGCCCAATCGCCATTTAACCAATCTACAAGAGCTCCTGATGATGAAGCAAGTGTCGTTCTTCCAGCAGTTCCCAAAGAAGCAAGCAAAGCATATTGAGTGGCAGTATAAGTTCTATCAACCAATAACGAAATAAAAGCAACAAACGCTACTGTAGCAAATGCAGCTGTAATGTCATCCGCAATGACAGAAATTGCAAATAATAATTCTGATTTACCTGTCCAAGCCAAAACTGCAAATAGAAGATTTGTCAAAGCCATCAGCCCACCGGCAAAAAACATTGTTTTTATAGTCCCTGCCCGCATTGCCATTACGCCACCTAATAAAGTGAAAACAATAGTTGTAACCCAACCTAATCCTTTAGAGTAAATAGCAATCTCATCTTTAGAAAATCCAATTTCCTTATAAAAAATAATAGACATGCGGCCAAGAAAAGCTTCACCAATCTTAAATAAAAAAACAAAACCTAATATTCCTATCGCTATTGTAAGTCCATTTTTTTTAAAAAAGCTAATTATAGGTCCACCTATAGTTCCAGATATGTATGTAAAGCACTTAGTTAAAAAGTTATTATTACGAAATTTTCCTGAAATTATTTGATCAGTTTCTTTTTGTTTAGCTTCTCTATCAGTTTCAATTGGTTCCTTAACAAACATCAAACCAATATTCATTAAAATTATAATAATTCCTAAAATTAAGAAAGTTGCTTGCCAGTAGTCTGCAATGCCCATCTCTTCAAAAAATTGTGCTGTAAATAAAGAGATAACACCACCTAGTTTATAACCAGTCCACCAACCAACTACTGCTATTGCTGCACCAGCTGCCATTGCTTTTCCTTCATTTTCATTAATTTGTTCAATTCTTAAAGCATCTACTGTAATGTCTTGTGTAGCTGAAGCTACAGCGATAATTAATCCTACAAAAATTAATAAAGCTAGATGTTGAGAAGGATTTATAAAACTCCAAATTATCAAACTTATTAAAATTGTAACTTGCATTAAAACAATCCACCCTCTTCTGTGACCTAGTTTTTTTGTTAAAAGAGGTATTTGGATTCTATCAATCAAGGGAGCCCATAAATAATTAAATGCGTAGACACTAAAAATTAAACCAGCCCACCCAATAGTTGATCTACTTAAACCTTCTTCATTTAGCCAAAGACTTAGACTGCTAGCAATTAGAACCCATGGAAAACCACTTATAGCACCAAGAAGTAAAATCTTTAGCATTCTTAAATCTTTATAAACTAAAGCTGACTGGACCCAGCTTTGATCTTTTTCTATCATGATAATATTATCCAAAATTTGTTTACAAATTTAATCCTATTTTTAACAAAAATATATGTTTTTTTGCTTGGTTTAATTATCTACAGTGGATTATGAAAAAAAATTGGTTAGTTACAAATCTAAATAAAAAATACTTTTTAAAAGTTGGAAATAAGGTCTTTCGATGTCAAATAGGTTTAGGCGGTCTTAATAATGCAGTAAAAAAAATAGAGGGTGATAAAACAACACCAATCGGGAAATGGTATCTAAGATCATTATATTATAGATCAGACAGGGTTTTAAGGCCGAAACTTAAGAAAAAAAATGCTTTAAAAATAAATCGTATTTCTAAAAACTGTGGGTGGTGCGATGATATAAAAAGTCTACATTATAATAAATATATAAAAATCAATAATTTTCTATCCTTAAACTTAAATTATGAAAAGTTATGGAGAGAAGATAACGCTTATGATCTGATAATTGTTACATCTCACAATACCAAGCCAATAATTAAAAATAAAGGAAGTGCAATATTTATACATTGTAGCTTTTCTGACAATAGAAATACTTCAGGTTGTGTAGCATTGAAAAAAAAAGATTTAGTATTTCTTTTGAAAAATTTATCTTCAGTGACTTATTTAGATATTTCATCATAAAATTATTTTATTAATTACTTTACAGTAAGATATTATCCAATTAAAAGAAACAGCATTAATTCCACTTTATTTTAGACTTTGGAGTACGAAATGCTAAATTCAATATTACCTATTATTCTAGGTTTGTTAGGACTGTTATCAGCCTATATAGTTTACTTAAATGTTCAAAAGAATTCTGAAGGAAGTGGTAAGGTAAAAGATATTGGTGATCAAATTCATTTAGGCGCAATGGTTTTTATGGCATCAGAGTATAAGCGTCTAGCTGTTTTCTGCATAATATGTATACTCGCACTTTATTTTTCGCTTGGTATTGAAACAGCAGGTTCTTTTTTACTAGGTGCATTATGTTCTGGTGTTGCTGGATATATTGGAATGTATACTGCAACAAAAGCTAATGTCAGGACAGCAGTTGCAGCTAATGAGCAGGGGGCATCATCTGCCTTAAATATTGCTTTTTTTGGCGGTTCCATTATGGGACTAACTGTAGCCTCTATGGGATTGTTTGGTATTGGAATACTTTTTTATTTTTTTGCAGGAGATAACACAACAATACATTATATAGAAGGTTTCGCGATGGGAGCTTCGTCTGTAGCATTATTTTCAAGAGTTGGGGGTGGTATTTTTACAAAAAGTGCAGATGTTGGTGCAGACTTAGTTGGTAAAGTTGAAGCTGGAATTCCTGAAGATGATCCTAGGAATCCTGGTGTAATAGCGGATAATGTTGGAGACAATGTGGGTGATGTTGCAGGTATGGGATCTGATATTTTTGAATCATATTGCGGTTCAATGATAGCATCTATAGCTTTAGCAGCTTCAATGACATCGGCTACAATTAATAATTTAGGTGGAAACCAATTCATGCTTCAATTCATGCCATTGTTATTAGCTTCGTTAGGTTTAATATGTTCAATAGTTGGAATATTAACAGTAAAAGTTTTTTCTGATAAAAGCCCAGAAACTGCATTGCGTTATGGCACTATTGGCTCAGCTGCATTGTTTATAATATCGGCTTATTTTCTAGTAAACTTTGTAGGGGTTGCTACTGGAGTATGGGTAGCAGTTTTAGTAGGATCCATTGGAGGAATAATAGTTGGATTAGTTACAGAATATTACACTGGTGGACCGCCGATAAGGAAGATTGCACAAGATGGAGAAACAGGTCCTGCAACTGTTATGATTTCAGGTTTGGCAACAGGAATGCAGTCTGTAGCAATACCAGTAATAACCATCGTTTTAATAATATTTATTTCCAATATTTTTGCTGGTCTGTATGGAGTAGGTATAGCTGCAGTTGGGATGTTAAGTACAGTTGGAATAACAATGGCAATTGATGCATATGGACCAGTTGCTGACAATGCAGGTGGAATAGCAGAAATGTCTGAAATGGGTAAAGAAACTCGAGAAATAACAGATTCTCTTGATGAAGTAGGAAATACTACTGCTGCGATAGGAAAAGGATTTGCCATTAGTGCAGCTGCATTAGCAGCCTTAGCTTTGATAAGCGCATACATAGAAAAAATTTCTAGTCAAAATGAAAATTTTGTTTTAGCTATAAATGATCCACTTGTTTTATGTGGTATGTTCTTAGGGGGTATTTTCCCTTTCATCGTTAGTTCGATGACAATGAATGCGGTTGGAGATGCTGCATTTGAAATGATTAAGGAGATTAGAAGACAGTTCAAAGAAATCCCCGGTCTTTTAGAAGGTAAAGCTCAACCAGACACTGCTAGTTGTGTTGAAATTGCTACAAATGCTGCTTTGAAAAAGATGATTGGCCCTGGTTCTTTGGCTGTTCTTGCACCAGTCATAATAGGTTTTGTGCTAGGACCTAAAGCTTTAGGTGGGATGCTTGGAGGTGCTCTCATATGCTGCGTAATGATGGCATTAATGATGTCTAATGCTGGTGGAGCCTGGGATAATGCAAAAAAGTTTGTTGAAAAAGGTAATTTTGGTGGCAAAGGATCTGACGTGCACACTGCAGCCGTTGTTGGTGACACTGTCGGTGATCCCTTAAAAGATACCTCAGGTCCATCAATGAATATCCTAATTAATGTAATGGCTATTGTAAGCCTTGTTATTGCTCCATTATTGGGTAACAGTCTTATTGGGGGTTAATTAAATTAAGTTAACTGTGAAAATTCATGGTATGAATACTGGAAATATAATTGAATAAGAAAACTAAAGTTTTAATAACAGGTGCAGCAGGTTTCATTGGATTTCACTTATCAAAATCACTTCTTAAAAACAATTTTGATGTCGTGGCGGTAGATAATCTCAATAATTATTATTCAGTTGAACTTAAAAAATCAAGACTAGAGATTTTAACAAAAAACTACGCTCGTTTTTTTAAAATAGATATAACTAACTTTGATGAATTAAAAACATGTTTTGTTAAAGAAAAACCCGACTTAGTTGTTCATCTGGCAGCTCAAGCAGGGGTTAGATATTCTTTAGAAAATCCTAATTCATATATCCAAAATAATATAGTAGGTTTTTTCAATATATTAGAAATCTGTAAAAATTTTAATATAGAAAAACTAATATTTGCATCATCATCATCAGTTTATGGTAACTCTAATAAAGATAAATTTGATGAAAACGATCACGTAGATAATCCTTTGAATATGTATTCAGCTTCAAAAAAATCCAACGAGTTAATGGCTTATACATATTCTAGTCTATATAATGTTCCTTGTATTGGTCTTAGATTCTTTACAGTGTATGGTCCATGGGGAAGACCAGACATGGCTTATTTTAAATTTACAAAAAATATTATAAATGATGTGCCTATTGAAGTCTATGGTAATGGTGAAATGTCTAGAGATTTTACATATATAGATGATATCGTTCATGGTATTTTAGAATTAGTAAATATAGATAATAAAAAGTTATTTACAGAAAATGTTCTTTTTGAAATTTTAAATTTAGGTAATGATAGTCCTGTTGAATTAAATGAGTTCATTTCCATTATTGAAAAAACTATTGGAAAAAAGGCAATAAAACAAATTCTAGAAATACAGCCTGGTGACGTTAAAAGAACGTCAGCGAATTTAAGAAAAATACAGTCTAAAATTAATTTTTTTCCAAAAACAAAGATAGAAGCAGGTTTGCCTAAATTTATAGAATGGTATAACTCATATTATGAGTTATCATAATTAACAATACTTGAAAAATCCAAGTCACCTTTTTTGTTGTCAACTAAACTTTTATAATTTTTTAAAACTTTTTTACCAATTTCTAAGTCAAGATTTGAATGAGCCGCAGCGGACAGAGCTAAAGACAAGTCTTTAAGCATCAGCTGAGAAGAAAAGCCAGGCTTAAAATCATTGTCTGCAGGACTTGAGGGGCCAATTCCTTTAATAGGTGAATAATTATTCAATGCCCAACAAGATCCTGTTGAAGTTGATAAAACATTATAGAATTTATTCATATCTAAAGACTGAGAGTTTGCTAATTTTATTGCTTCACCTAACCCTGACATAGTTATGGCAAGCAACAAATTATTGCACATTTTAGTAGCCTGACCTGACCCAGCTTTTCCGCATAAAATTGACTTGTTACCCATAATTTCAAATAATGGCAACATTTTATTATATGCCTCTTCTGTGCCTCCAACCATGAAAGTTAAAGAACCATTATCTGCTCCAATTGTACCACCAGAAACAGGTGCATCTAATGAAAGGAGGTTTTTACTTTTTGCCATATTATGTAATCGTTTTGTTGTCTCTACATCAATAGTTGAGCAGTCAACAAGCAATGTATTAGATTTTAGGTTTTTGAGTAGAGAGTTCCAAACTTTTTCAACCACTGTACCATTAGGAAGCATAGTAATTATTATCTCATTATCATCATTAATCTCATTAATACATGTTTTTTGAATAATATTATATTTTTTTAATTTTGCGAAAACGTCTTCATTGACGTCATATCCATTTATGAGATGATTTGCCTGAGAGAGATTTCTTGACATGAAAAATCCCATATTACCTAATCCAATAAAGCCAACTTTTTTCATTTATCACTCCATTTTAGTTTTTAACAAAACTTCTTTTAATGGAACAGGAAATATTTTAGACACTCGATTAATATCTAAGTTACCATTAAGTAGTAGTAAATCTTGTTTCAAAATTAACATATATTGATACCATTCTCTTGATAAAGGAGTTTTCCATTTCCACAATAAAAAATCAAGCGCATCAATTTCCTCAATATAACTATATTTTTTGTTTAATATTTTTTTGTTAAAATTAATTGGAAAAAAATATTTACTTATAATTTTAAACTCACTTGGAGTTTTATATTTTTCTAAGACTTTAATCCAACCCCTTTCAAAATCTTTCTTTTTCGTCGATAAATTTATTAAATCAAGAATAAATAAATCTGTTTTGATTAGGCCAGTTGGATTAATCATAGTGTTATTAAAATTAATTCTTCCAAGATATGGACCAATAAAAATTCTTTTCGGACAATAATCATTTGCATATAAGTTGTCCCAGAAAATTATTCTATTAGATGTATATTTTTGTATTGTAATTAATTCATCTTTTTTATTTGTATTAGATACAATTTTTTTCCCGCAATAAAATATGGGAATATTTTTGTTTAAGTTTTTGCTAAATTCTTGTATGTACATGCATTCTTTATTAATCAATTCGTCAGAGTAAACTCTTGGCACAACGAAAATTATTTCTTTTAATTCTTTTGAAAGATTATTAGCTAATTCTGCATGTATTACTCCCTCACTCTTTTTTTCGTCATTTCTAAATGATCGACTTGGTATGTCGTCAAATAATAAACAAATGTATGGAGCACCATAAGATTTTAATAGTTTTGCTTTTTTGACGAGTATATTAAAGTCATTGCTACTTTTGCTAAAGTTAAAATCTAATCCAGGAGAAATACCAACCAAAACATTTATTTTTAATCTTTGGCTATTTTTACAAAAGTTTTTAAAAGCATTGATCCAATTGTTATTATAATTTTTACGCCAATCTAACCTATGATTCAAATCCTCTTTTGGACAATAAAAGTATGTATTAAAATTACAATTATTTAGTTTTCTAAGAATTTGGTTTCTCTCTGACCAATTCAACAAACGACCATAATATCCTTCGATATAACCATTTATATTAGTTGTAAATGCTTTCATACATATGCTATGAGTAATTTTAAATTAATATTATACTAAGAATAAAATAAATGAAAGTATTAGCAATCGGCGCACATCCTGATGATATAGAAATATTTATGCTTGGTTTATTAATGTCTTGTAAGGCGAGAAATGATGATATCTTTTTAGCTATAGCCACTGACGGTGGAGCAGGAAATGTTCTTGATCATCCTGATTTAAAAAATGTAAGGAAAAAGGAAACTATAGATGCCCTTAAATCTCTAGGTAAGCCACATTTTTTTGATTTTCCAGATGGAGATTTATTTTTTGTTCGAGAAGCTGCTAAATCAATAAAGGAATTCATAACATTTATCAAACCAGATTTAATAGTGACTCATGCCCCTGAAGATTATCATCCGGATCATCGAGCTTTATCCGAATTCGTAAATGCAGCTGCTGGTTTTATATGCCCAATATTATACGCAGATAGTTTGATGGGTATAAATTTTATACCTGAATATTATATAGATATTACACAATATTTCGAAAAAAAATCTGAAGCTATACTAAAGCATAAAAGTCAGGACCCAGAAAAATTCTTGAAAGCAACAGAGATTTTAAATAGGTTTAGATCCGCCCAATGCAATGCTTCAGATAAAAATTACGCCGAAGCATATAGATGGGAAAGGAGGTTTCCTTATTCAGATATAAGAGACTTGTTACCTCCTAGTCCTAATATCAACCAATTCTACAAATCTTTGAACAAATCAATGATTTAATATTTAAATTTTACTAGATCACCCAATATTGTATTTTGTTTAACACCTGTTGTATCAGGAAATGTGGATGGTAGATTATAAATCTTTCTACCAGCTAAAAAAGCTATTAATTCAGCTTCAATATAATCACTATCCAAATTAATTTCTTCACCTGTATAAATTAAAGATGAAATATTTGTTTTTTTTACTAAATTTACTAAGTGTTTATTTTTTTGTCCGCCGCCTACTAAAATTGTAATTTTTGGTTTTTTTGGTAATAATTCTACTGCCATTTTTATTGTCATAGATGATAATGCACATAAGGTTGCTATGCAGTCATATTTGTCTAAATTAAAAAATTCTTTAAGATATTTGTTATCAAAAACGTGCTTTCTTTCCAGTGATTTAGGAGGAGATTTAGAATAATATAAATCTTCGGAGTATTTCCTAATTAGATTGAAATTTACATTTCCTTTAGAGGCATGAAATCCTTCATCATCAAAGTTTAAATTAAAATGTCTTTTCATAAAGTAATCTATTAAATTATTACCAGGCCCAGTATCAAACCCAATAATTTTATTACCATCCCAATAAGTTAAATTAGAAATACCTCCAATGTTTATAATTATACCGGGTAAATCAACCTTTAAACTTTTAAGAATATATTTATGATAAATAGGTGCAATGGGAGCACCTTGCCCACCAGAATTCAGATCGTTACTTCTGAAATTATATACCACATCTAACTTCAATAATTTAGAAAGAAGTTTTCCATCACCTAGCTGGTAAGACTTTTTATTTTGGACATCATGAAAAATTGTTTGTCCATGAAATCCAATTATATGTGGTCTAATTTTAGATAAAAAAATCAATTCCTCCACAACTTTAGCATGTTCACATGTAATCAAGTAAGACAAGCGATCATAAAAGTCTTGGTTATTAACGAAATTTGTTGGGTTCTTTACGGCAATTTGTAATAAGTCATATGTTTCCTTTGAGTAAGGGGTAATGCTTTTAAATTTTGTTCTGGCAATTTTTTTACCATTAGTATAAACCAAGATTGCGTCAATACCATCCATGCTGGTACCTGACATTAATCCAATAGTAGGGTAAGAAATCATTTATTTAATAACTTTTATCAATTTAAATTAATATATTTCAGTTATAAAAATAAATAAATTTTATTTTTAAGGATACTTGGAGATTAGTTTGGAAAAAGATGAATTTAATTATTTTAACTTAATAATTTTTTTTATACTTTGTTTATTTTTTATAACCTCTATATTTCCTGAACATTACCCAGATAATAAAAACTTAATATTTAACTTAATTTCAAATTATTATGAGCTAAACTATACTGTACAAAACTTATTTCTAAATTCTTACAATTTTTTAAAATGTAAAATCATAATTGACCAGGATTGTATTCAAAAAAATTTAAGTGATTACAATAGAGTTTCTTTTTTTATTCCAACTTTTCTTCTAATAATATCTATATTTCTGTTGAATAGTTATTTTTTTAAAAAAGATAAAAATACAAACATTACTAATAATATTATGTTGTCATGTTTATGTTTTCCATCAGTTTTATTAAGCATTACCTCATTAAGTTCAGAAGCTTCATATACTCTAATATCAATTTTTGTAATGTTAAATATAAAAAGTTTGAAGAAATTTAATGTCAATTTTCTTATTTTAATTATATTGTTAATTTATTGCTATCAATTAGATAGAGGCAATAGTGTAGTTTTT
This sequence comes from uncultured SAR116 cluster alpha proteobacterium, assembly GCA_902619615.1. GTDB lineage: Bacteria > Pseudomonadota > Alphaproteobacteria > Puniceispirillales > Marisalimonadaceae > Marisalimonas. The sequence continues at coordinate 99,673 of CACNFD010000006.1, forward strand.
TACTGTTTTTTATCAGGCTTATTTATTCTTACCTATATACGAAACTTTTTAACATTTAAATTATTTATATCAATATTATTTGTAATTTCCATTTTAATATTAATCTTAGAAAGTTATATTTTCAATTTAATTGGAGAATTTATATTTATTGACAAGATTAGGGGTTTAAATGAAGAGATTTTAAGATTAAATCTCCATAATCTTAGTTTAACAGAGTCATTGAAAAGATATTTTTATTTTTGGATTACTTTAACATCATTTATGTTACCTAATAAAATATTTATTTTTTCTTTTTCAATAATTCTTATTTCATGCCTAATAATTACTAATTTTAAAAAAGAAACCAAATTATTAGATATTTATAAATTTCATTTATCCTTTATTACAAAAAATGATCAAGTATTGTTTCTTTGGTTAATACTGTTTCCAATTTTTATGATAAATATTCTTCCAACTCATGCATATGCAAAATATTACTTATTTTATCTCCCCCTATTAATAAAATTATTTTATAATTTTTTTAATTTTAATATTTTTTTATATTTTATTTTTCTTGCTTCTTGTATTTCTATAATTGAATATAAAATAAGATTTTTTTATTGATTAATAGGATTTTTATTTTTGAAAAAAAAATTAAAAATTAATGATTTAGTACTATTAGTTGGAGGTTTAGGGACCAGATTAAGAAGCATAATTTCAGATGTGCCCAAGCCAATGGCACCAGTAAGAAACAAACCATTTTTACACTATATGATGCAATATTGGTACGATCAAGGGATAAGAAACTTTCACTTGTTATTGGGCTATAAAGGATCGATAATAAAAAATTTTTTTGGTTCTAAGTTCAAAGATAGTAATATCTTTTATTATTCAGAAGATAGATTGGCAGGAACAGGAGGAGCTTTAAAGTTATTTTTAATGCAATCAAAAAACTGGAATCACGATCAAGATTTTATTTTAATAAATGGAGATACATGGTTAGATGTTGATATTAACCAATTAATTTCAGACAATGAAAATTACAAAAGAAAAATAATAATAGCTGTTAAGGAAATTCCTATAAATAATAGATACGGCACTCTTAAGATACAAAATGATTACGTTATAGATATTCTACCTTCAAATAATAAAAAAGCATTTATCAATAGTGGACTTTATATATTTAAACCATTTATGTTAATTGAATACCTTTTTAACGAAACAAAATATAATTTTTCTTTTGAAACTGATATCTTGCCTTATTTGATGAGAGACAAAAAAGTTGTTGCAAGTTTTGCAATAAAAAAGTTCTTAGACATTGGTATTCCAGAAGATTACATTAAAACGATAGACATTTTTATTTAACATGATAATAAATAGTTAGTTAATTTATTGATTACATTAAATATAGCTATATTAATTAATTATTATAAAAAAAGTGTTAAATTATATATATTGGAATTGTCAATGAGTTCAAAAATATTAGTAACTGGTGGTTCAGGTTATATTGGATCAATATTAGTTCCTGACTTACTTGAGGAAGGATTTAAAGTTAAGGTTATAGACAACTTTATGTATGGGCAGACTAGCCTTGCAAGTTGTTGTCATAATGATAATTTGGATATCATTAATGGTGATATTAGGGATGAAGCATTAATGAAAGAAAACATGAAAAATGTTGATTTTATAATTCCCTTGGCAGCACTCGTTGGAGCGCCAATATGTAAGAAAGACCCAGTAGGTGCACAAACAATTAATCATGATGCAATTCTAAAAATGTTAAAATTAAAATCTAAAAACCAACATATTTTAATGCCCACCACTAATAGTGCTTATGGGTCTGGTGGTCATAATAATTTTTGTACAGAAGAAACACCTTTAAATCCGATTTCAAAATATTCGTTAGATAAAGTAGCTGTCGAACAAGAATTAATGCAGTTAGAAAATGTCATAAGCTTTAGATTGGCTACCGTTTTTGGAATTTCACCTAGAATGAGATTAGATCTGCTAGTAAACGATTTTGTTTATCGTGCAGTTAAAGATAAATTTATTGTATTATTTGAGAGTTCTTTTAAAAGAAATTACATACATGTAAGAGATATTAGTAAGGTTTTCAGACATTCTATAAAAAATTTTCAAGAGATGAAAAACAATATTTTTAATGTTGGCCTTTCTGACGCGAATGTTTCAAAATATGAATTATGTTCCATTATTAAAGAAGAGATTAAAGATTTTACTTTTATTGATGAGCCAATAGGTGTTGATCCAGATCAAAGAAATTATATTGTTTCAAATGCTAAGATTGAGAAAACAGGCTTTAAACCTCAAGTTTCTCTCAAAAAAGGTATAAAAGAATTAGTTAAAGGTTTTACTATGTTTAGAAATAATTATCATGGAAATGTTTAAATATTATAGGGACATGCAATGGTTGATGTGTTATTTGTTACACCAAATTCTTCACAAAGAGCTTATCAAGATTTAGCTAAAACATTTTCAGCAATTGAGCCTCCAACTTGGTCTTTACTATTAGCTGAATCATGCAGATCAAAAGGTTTTAGTGTTGCTATATTAGATGCTGATGCTGAGAGACTAGCTATAGACGATTGTGTAACTAGAATTAATGAAATAAATCCAAGGCTTATTTTGTTTGTGTTATATGGGCAAAACCCAAATTCTGGTACAACAAGTATGATAGGTGCAATTGAGCTAGCAAATCATATTAAGGAATGTGATTTAATAAACCCAATTGCTTTTGTAGGATCTCATACAAGCGCTCTCCCTAAGGAGGTTTTAGCGTATAATAGTGTTGATTTTGTTCTTTTGAACGAAGGCACTTATGCGTTACATAATTTACTAAGAAGTGATTTATCTAGTGATTTAGATAAAATAAAGGGTATAGGTTTTAAGATTTATGAAGGAGGAAAAATAAATTTAATTTTAAATGATCCTGAATATCCTGTTCCTCAAGAAAGAATGGATTTAGATCTACCAGGATATGCATGGGACTTACTACCATATAAGTCCAGACCTCTAGATATGTACAGAGCTCACTTTTGGCACGCTGGTTTTAATCATGAAAAAAGAACACCTTTTGCTGCTATATATACATCATTGGGTTGCCAATTTGCGTGCTCATTTTGCATGATTAACATTGTAAATCGAATAGATAATTCTGATAACGTAAACGCTTCTAATTCTAAGGGAATGCGTTTTTGGTCCGTAGAGTGGGTAAAAAAAGAGTTAAAAAAATTAGCCAACATGGGAGTTGAGACTGTAAGAATTAGTGATGAGATGTTTTTTTTAAATAAAAAATATTATCGTCCAATATTACAATCGATTATCGATAATGAATATAAATTTAATATGTGGACTTATTCTAGAATTGATACTGTTAGAGAAGATGCTTTAGAATTATTTAAGAAGTCAGGTGTTAATTGGTTAGCTTTAGGCGTTGAAGCTGGTAATCAATTAGTAAGACAAGAAGTTTCTAAAGGATCCTTTAAAGAAGTTAATATTAGAGATATATGTAAACAAATCAATAATTATGACATTAATATAATTTCAAACTTTATTTTTGGTTTTCCAGAAGATAATTTTGAAACAATGAACCAAACTTTAAATTTAGCGTTAGAATTAAATTCAGAAACAGCAAATTTCTATCCTTGTCAAGCTCTTCCAGGTAGCCCTTTATACACAAAAGCTAAAATTGAAGGTATAGAGTTACCGCAAACCTATTCTGAATTCGGCTTTTTAACTTATGATAGTAAACCAATGTCCACTAAATATGTAAGCTCAGCTGAAGTTCTTGAATTTAGAGACAATGCTTGGCAAACATATTTTACTAATAGTAACTACTTAAGTTTAGTCGAAAAAAAGTTTGGAGTTAAAGAAAGAAATAATATTATTGAAATGTCAAAGATTAAACTTAAAAGAAAGTTGCTTGGTAAATAATGATTATAACACGAACTCCTTTTAGGATTTCCTTTTTTGGAGGTGGAACTGATTTTCCTGAATATTATAAGAAAAATGACAATTGCGGTGTAATAGCTGCAACAATCAATAAATATTGCTATATCTCAATAAGAGAACTTCCAAATTTTTTTGAACACATTCATCGTATCAGTTATTCAAAAATAGAACATGTCAAAAATGTTGAAGAAATCCAGCACCCTGTTATTAGAACAGTACTTCAGTTATATAGAATTCAAAAAGGGTTAGAAATACATTATGATGGAGATATGCCCGCTAGATCAGGATTGGCCTCAAGCAGTGCATTTTCTGTTGGGATGATAAATGCTATATTAGAAATGTTACAAAAAGATAAAAGTAAATATATACTTGCTGACGAAGCATTAAAAGTTGAACAAAAAATTTTAAAAGAAGCTGTTGGTTCGCAAGATCAAATCATTACTTCATTTGGTGGGTTAAATCATATAAATTTTTATAGAAATGACACATATCAAATTAGCCCTGTACAAATAAGTGACAAAGAAAAAAATAAATTACTTGATCATCTAATGTTATTCTATACAGGATTGCAAAGATATGCTTCAAATATTGAAAGTGATAAAATTAAAAATATAGAAAAAAATAAAAATCATTTACATAATATATCTCAAATACATGATGAAGCTATTAAATTATTTGATCAAAAAGAATTAAATATGTTTGAAATTGGAAATTTACTCAAAGACAGTTGGAAACAAAAGAAAGAGTTGTCAAACAAAGTTTCACTGCCTTTAATTGATGAAGCATATGAGGCAGCTATCCAAAATGGTGCTTATGGTGGTAAAATTTTAGGAGCAGGTGGTGGTGGCTTTCTATTGTTTATTGTGCCAGAACATAAAAAGAATTCTTTAAGAGAAGCTCTCAAAACGTTTTTGGAAATTGAATTTTCATTTGAAAATGAAGGGTCGAAAGTGATTTTTAACAGTGATAAAGTGAATGAATAATAACTTTTCTATAGAAGATAATATCTTGATTGCTGGTGCTAGTGGATTAATTGGTTCTGCAGTATTGAGGCATTTTAAACTAAATAGGTATAAAAATCTATTTCACCCAACTAAAAACGAGCTTAATTATTTAAACAAAGATCAATTTTTTGAATATTGTGTTAAAAACAAAATTAAGCATTTGATATTTGCAGCTGGCAAAGTTGGAGGTATATTAGACAATAAAAATAATCAGACAAGCTACTTATTTGATAATACGGAGTTAGCTTTAAATGCTTTAAAAGTAAGTATTGAAGCAGATTTAAAAATAGTTGTTTTGTTTGGTTCATCTTGTATGTATCCAATTAAATCACCTCAACCATACAAAGAAAAAGATTTACTTACTGGGAAAATTGAAAAAACTAGCATGGGTTATGCAATTTCAAAGATTTTGTTAACACAAGGGGCAAATGTAATAAATGAAACTGGAAGACACTATCCATTTTTTATTTCAGTAATCCCTAATAGTACTTACGGTCCTAATGATAATTTTGATGATAAAACCTCTCATGTTTTAGGGGCTCTTATAAATAAAATTTATACTGCTAAAGTAAACAATGATCCTGAAATTAGTCTCTTCGGTACTGGAAAATCGTTAAGAGAATTTGTTTATAGTGATGATGTTGCTGATGCTATTTTCTTTTTGATTACAAATTTAAAGGAGAAACCAAAAACCGCAATTAATATTGGTACATCTGAAGAAATATCAATCAAAAACTTAGCTTTAGAGATTGCAAAAATTGTTGGATATAATGGCAAAATCAACTTCAATATTAATAAACTCGATGGAGCTCCCAGAAAAATCTTGGATATCACTCAAATGAAAACTTTGGGATGGTCACCTAAAGTTTATCTAAAAGATGGTTTGGTTAATACTATTGATTGGTATGTTAATAACATTAGATGAATTTAGGCCTATTTAAACTTTTAGTTTACTTGTTCGTTTTTATATTTGTATAAAATCATATATGAATTTTATCTAAATGAATCTTTATCTAGTTCAAGCAACACAAAATGAGCCTCATTTTCAATATCGCTAGTAAAAGAATATGTAGTGTCAAAAATTACATGCCACCTGGATGGTCCTATAAACTTCATATAAGCAGGTTTTTCATAGTGATAAACAAACGGATCAAAAGAAAGGTAACGGTATTTTATTGATTCTTTAAATAAAATTTTATATTTATTATTCGGAATTTGGTATCCATATTCATTGTTTTTAGATGCTAATAAAAAATAAAAAACTCTTTTATTATTTTTAAAAGCTTTTTTAATTTTTTCTCTTTGTTTTGCAAGGTCATATATTTCATGTCTTGGTAGTACTGGGTATGATCCACCATTACTAATTCTCTTACCCATTTGTAATTCAACAGATCTATCAAAAATTTCGAAGGAAACAATATTGTTAACAAATACTAAATCATTCTTTTTAACGTAATTGTATAATTTATTTGAAATATTTATTACGTCTTGTTTGAGTTTCGTGTTTGAAAAAAAACTGTTAGAAACAGTAGAAATATGATCAAAAATCCCAACGAAAAACAATATTATTATCACTTTTCTTATTAGAAATTTGTTACCCTTTAATAACAAACCAATATTTGAGTATTTAAATGCATCAGATATCCATAATGACAACAATAAAGCCAATGGGAATGAACTAAAACTCATATGTGACTCATTATTTTCAAAAAAGGTAATTAGACTTGGTAGGCCAGATAAAGCCCAAAATGGAATAATAGCGCCAAACCTGAAACAACTTATTATGCAAAAAACAAATAGAAAGTATAATAAAAGAAAATCTTGTGAGATTAAATTCTTATAATTAATAAATTCGGTATGTGGGAATTTTGTATATAAAAATAACTGAGAGAATGAAAATAGAAAAAAACATAATGTTAACAAAATTATCATTTTCATTGTAATATCAAATCTCACACTTTTGACTTTTATGAAATTGCTACCATCAATAAAGTTTTGATATAATGCTGTAATATTAAAATTATTTTTAAACAAGAAATAAATATATATTGCAATAGGCAGCATGGTAATCATCCACAATGTCATAGGAAATTCTCGTATAAATCGTCCAGCTCTTATAAAATTTATCCATTTTTGTCCTAAATTTTGTGATACTTGTGATCCAGAAAATACAGACGTTACTTCATATTGATAAATTCCTAAAATATTAGGTATAAAAGTTGGGAAAATTGCGTGTGCACTTATCATTGAGCAAGACACTAGAAGTATAAGATTTTTCTTATTTGGAAACGAAATAATTTGATGAAATAGAATAGCTATAATTGAAAACAAACATGCTTCTCTAAACCAAGGTCCAATTAAGCCAAAAAATAAAAGTACATATAACCAATTATTTTTATTATTCAGACATTTTAAGTATGAGAATATTAGTATTGCATTTATTAATAGTATTATTATTTGAAAAAAACTAAAAAGAATATACCAAGAAGATACTATATTTGCTAGTGACCAACAACCTAAGATACATGCAATAAAGCCGCATAGAAAAGATTTATTAAAAAATTTAGTAATTTTAAAAATTAAACAGGCTAATAAACCTCCTAGTAGTGCATTAAACATTATTATGAAAAAGTGAAAATTATATCCATTAAACTTGTATAAATTTGACAAGCCACCTTCTATAAAAACTGAAAGAGGACGATAATGAATACTCTTCATCGAAAAATACCTTAATAGACTATGTTCTGCAAAGCGTGGTTTTTCTCCTCCAATTTCCTCGTAGATGAACACATGAGCTCTATCAGAACCAAAAAGATCACCTACTAACATAACTGTTAAAAATTGAACAAAGCTAAAAAAAATGAAAATACACAATAAGTGATTATCTTTAATTTTATTATAAATCATTGAAACTTCTTGATATATCAAAATTATATAAATGCCTAATTTCCTGTTGTGAAAAGCAATAATCGGAATAAAGACTTTTTGCCATTAATATAGCAGTATTTGGGTAATTTTCTTCGTAAATGGTATTTAAAAAACTTAAATCGGTAAAAAAGTTTAAATTTTTATTTATGTAACTATTTCCAATTAAATTTGAGTCTAAAAACAAAAACATTTCTCGGGGCCTAAATACAGATTTTTTAGTAACCATGAAAGTAATCATATGCCAATTTTGAGAGTTTAAGATTGAAATTGGAACATTTATTATTCCCTCATCAAAGCTTAGACCTGTGAACTGTTCATTTTTTTTCGTTGTATTGACTGTAATCATATCTCTTGTTATTTTTAGATATGATTTAATATCATTAAAATTTTTTCGATTAGTCCAGATTGCAGGAAAAAATGTCATTTTACTTGTGAAGTTTTTATTTTTTTTAACCCAAAAGTTAAAAAACACACATTCACCCTCTTTTATTTTTGATTTATTAAAAAATTTTACAATTAAATTTTTATTTTTCAAAGTAGGATTCTGAGTTTCAAGAAGATATTTCTCAGCTATGAGATCCTCGTCTAATATTTTATCTTTAGCTATCAATTTGTCTAAATTATCTGAATATCTATGGTCATCGTAAATAACTATATTATTTATAATTGATATTAAAATTGTAGAAACTAATAAAAAAATAATAGTTATCAAGAAAGGTTTTTTCAAAAAAAATATATATACTTTTTCAATCACTTAAATTATAACTCAAAATTAGAAACACATTATACCTATACTAACTGAAATAGCGGTTAAAACTAAAGAATTAATTTTTACATGACATATTGTCAATATTATTGTAGACAATAATTTAACCTAAAATTTAGAGAATTATTTAATATTTATGTCAAATAATTTAAAATTAAAAGATAAACTGATTGCATTTGAAGAAAGAGTTGCAAAAAAATTTAACGATGCCAAAATCAAAGCTCCTATTCATCTATATTATGGTAATGAAGATCAATTAATTGAAATTTTTAAAAATATAAAAAATCAAGATTGGGTTTTTTGTTCATGGAGATCTCATTATCAATGTTTATTAAAAGGTGTTCCTGAAACAGTTCTAATGGAAAAAATTATAGAGGGTAAATCAATCTCACTTTGTTTTGCAGATTATAAAATTTATTCCTCAGCTATAGTTGGCGGTGTTTTGCCTATTGCTGTAGGAACAGCTTTAAGCTTAAAAAAAGCTAAAATAAATAACAAAGTTTTTTGTTTCCTTGGTGATATGACCTCTGAAACAGGAATTGCACATGAATGTATAAAATATAGTGAAAACCATGATTTACCGATTAAATTTATTGTTGAAGATAATAAAATGTCTGTAATGACAGATACAAGAGAAGTTTGGAACTCAAAGACACTTACATATGAGAATAAAAATTCAGACAAAGTTATCTATTATAAATATGAAACAAAATATCCTCATGCTGGTGCAGGTGTAAGGGTTCAATTTTAATCATGAAATATTTTGATGAATTAAAAAGATCAATGGATTGGCTTGGTTCAAAAAATGAAACAATTTTTATCGGACAAGCTGTTGCTTGTCCAGGGACAGGCATGTCAAATACATTAAAAGATGTTCCTAAAGATAAGTTATTAGAACTTCCAGTTGCCGAAGAGATGCAAATGGGAATGACCCTTGGCATGTCTTTTGAAAAAGTAATTCCTATTTCCATTTTTCCAAGATGGAATTTTGTTTTATGTGGAATTAATCAACTTGTAAATCATATTGATAAGCTTCCAGAAATGGGTGAAAATAAATTCAAAAGTAATATTATTATAAGAACTAGTATTGGGTCAGAAAGACCTCTACACCCTCAACACCAACATGTTGGAGATTTTACAAAAGGATTTGAATTAATCTGCGATAATATAAAGTTTGTAAAATTAGATGAGCCAGAACAAATTTTCCCAGCTTATCAACAAGCCTATTTAAAAAATGATAATATAGCAACAGTACTAATAGAATATGGAGATTTTTACAATGAAAAGTAGAAATAAATCTTATGTTTAATGAGTTTAATATTAAAGAATATCAAGACTATTTTGATAAAGCTGTTTCTGAAAAAATTTTTAATGAACTAGACGAGCTCGATTATGAACTTGTTTCGCAAGAGAGGCATGGTCATTATTCACACGTTTTTAAATCTGAAGATCCTAATCTTCCTGATGATAAAGAATCTTATGCTGCGAATTTTTTTCTTGCTAAGGATCGACAGGGATCTAAAACATTTAACGAACAATTTAAGTCTAATGTTATTCCTTTTTTAAAAAAAAATTTTCCAACTTTAAAATTTTTCTTGGAACCAAATATTGTTCAAATTAAAGAGGGAGCATATTTCAGAGCGCACACTGATGCATACGCAGGTGATATTGGTTACACCTTCTTTTTTTCCAAAGGTTGGAAATGGGATTATGGAGGTCTTCTCACATTCGTAAATAAACAAGGTGCTTTTCCAGTTTTTCCTATGAATAATAAATTTGTTTTAAGGAATGAAAAAGAAAAACCTCAACATTTTGTATCAAATGTCTCTAATTGGTCAAAATCTAAATATTATTACTTACTAGTTGGTTGGGCAGCCACGACAGATCAAGGTGATTCAACTGTTAGAGGGAGTTATTATAAATATGATTAATATTAAGAGATATGATACTCCTGACTTAAAAAAAAATGAAGAAGAGATTGCTAATACATTAAGAAATTCTAAAATACCAAATTCAGAACTTCTAAAAAATCTAGGTCTTTTCATTAATCCAGGTGCATTAGGTAGAATTTTATTTGCTAATTTTCTTTATGAAAAGATTATTTCTTATCAGGGAATAATCGCAGAATTTGGCTCTAGATATGGTCAGAATTTAAATCTTTTTTCATCTCTGAGAGGGATCTATGAACCTTATAATAGGTTAAGAAAAATTGTTGGATTTGACACTTTTCAAGGATTTGTTGATGTTGATAAAAAAGATCAAAATAATAAATTAGGGGATTATTCTGTCCCAGAAAACTATTATTCTGAATTAGAGAATATTTTAACAAAACAAGAAAAATTTTCTCCTCTCAGTCATTTAAAGAAATTTGAACTAATAAAAGGGGATGTGTCCCAAACTTTACCAAAGTATTTAAAAAAAAATCCTCATACCATTTTTGCAATTTGCTATTTTGATTTGGATGTGTATATCCCGACGAAAAATGTTTTATCTATAATAAAGAATAGATTATCTAAAGGGACTATCCTAGTATTTGATGAGTTGAATGACGAAGACATGCCAGGAGAAACTGAAGCTTTTTTAGAAGAAATAAATGTTAATTCTATTTCTATAAGAAGATTTAATCCATCAGCTAGAACATCGTATTGTATATGGGGTGAATAATGTTTGATGTCAGTAGAAGACAATTTGAATTGAGAAAAAATTTTAGCTTATATGGTCCAGAAGATAGATCAAGGTACAAATATCAAGGAGATTTATTTAGTACTTATTCAAATAAAAATAATGAGTTTTTATTTAAACACGGTTTTATAAATGAGACTGTTGCAGGAGCTTTCAATAGTCAAAATCTTGAAAATATATCAAAATCTGTTTTAAAAAAGGTTAATTCTTATATCCAAAAAGTTTATAAGCATCTTTTTGAAGAAGATATATCTGAGTTTGATAACAATAAAATTTCTATATCAACCGCAATTCAAATTGAAATTATAAAAAAAGAGTTTAGTGATGGAGTTATCTTAGAGTTAGGTCCTGGAAATGGTTTATTAGCTTCTCTTTTTGTTAATAATTTTAATAGAAAAATTTTATATATTATGGTTGAGGCAATACCTCAATTATATGTACTTCAACAAAATATTTTAAAATATTTTTCATTAGTAAATAAAGACTTTGAATATTGCTCTTCTATTGATAACTTAAAGACTATTAAAAACTCATCTAAAAATAGTATTATTTTACACTTACAGGCTTGGGATTTACAAAGTTTAGATATCCATCCTAACTTCATTGTTGCTAACAATGTATTGGATCAAGTTTCTGGAGGAGATTTTGATGAATATTATCCATTTATCAAAAATAATCTCAAAAAGAATGGAAAAATTTCAATTTGGGGCGGAATTGAAAAAGGAGGAGTTAAAGATTTATATTTATTTGGGTACGGCACTTATCATAATAAAGATGTTTTGAAAACTTTTAAGAAAGATTTCTCATTAAAAGAATTTTCAAAAATTGGTTCAGAATTTTATTGCTTATTTGAAAATAATGGAAAGAAAAATCAGGATAAAGATGAATTAATAGAATTTGAAAAAAACCTCATTAAAGCTTACATCAAAAAAGTGGATTTTTTATGGGTTGATGATAATGCTGATTATGTAAATATTCATAAAGAAATTTTTGAAAACTTTAAATTAAAATCTTATACTCCTTCAGTTAGTACTGCGCCTCTACCATGTAAAATTGAAAGAGAACACACTGAAAATTTAAAATTAAAACCTAGAAAAAAGTTCTTAGCTTTTAGTTATAGGTGGAGAGGCATTGCAAATTTTTTTGAAGAAAAGAAAATCAAAATTAGGATAGACAAGCTTACAGATAGAGTTTATTTGATGGAAATTTTATAATGATTATACCAGAAATATTTTTACAACTTAGAGAAAAAGCTATTGAAAAGCTTGGTGAAAATACGAAATATGATAGTTTTGGTTATCATATAGACGTAGTTGATGCTTGGGAGTCAATATATAATTCAACAGAGCTACTATCTTATTTATCTATTCATAGTACACATAGTGCTAAATATTCTGAATTATGTTTCCATATGAAAGATCATTTAAAACAAATTTCAAATCAAATTAATGCTCATATTAAAATTCTTAATGCAGCATCTAATATGATAAATACATCTAAGAAAAATGAACATGTAAATAAAACTAGAGCAGAACCTAACTTTAAATATGATCTTTTAGAAATGGGTGTAGATTGGTTGTTTTTGAAAAAATATATGCAAAACATAAATACGGTTCTCGATTTTGGAGCTGGTTGTGGAAGACAAATAATAGGATGTCATGAAAATATTAAAAATTTAAAAAGTTATATTGGTATTGATGCATCCTTAAATGGATATACGATTCAAAATATTTTGTATGGAACATTTGCTTTGTTAAATAATTATAATTTTTTTGATCTTATAGATTATGAATCTTCAAGCATAAATATCAAAGAAGCTAAAATATTTGATAATGATAAATCAATAATTCATTTTCCAGCCTGGCAAGACTATTCTCTAATTAATGATAAATCAATTGATTTGATCTTGGCATGTCATGTTCATAACGAATTAAGCAAATCTGACTTTTTAAGGCTTATGAAATTAGTTGAAACAAAATTAAGTGATAATGGGATATTTTATATAAGATCAGAGCTTGGTATATGGAGTGATAATAATTACGAAGACAAAGTTAAATACCATAGTATAGATCCTGTTGAATATTTAAAAAATAAAGGTATTTATATTGTAGAGACTGAATATTTTGGAGGTTTCATGACAACAATTTTTTCAAGATCCTCAGCTATTTTTTATAAAAATATAAAACATTCCAAAATTGATAATTTTTTTAAAAATGTGACAAGAAAAATTAATAAAAATTTTAGAGGTTCTGATCATTCAGTCTCATTCAATCAATTATTAACAAAAGTTGGAATTCAAAGAAACAAAGGTTTTGATAAAAATAATTTTCCCATTTTGAATACATTTAAGGAAGCTACTTTTTTCTGTGCTACAAAATATTTATATGATGAGATCGAAAGAATATTAGATTATTATGGTTCACTACAATACGTAAATGAAACTTTCCAAGTTGGAAATGAGGTTATTGATTATTTTAAAACAAATAATTCACTTGTTAAAATTGATAATTTTGAAAATTTAAATCTGGACAAACCATTATTAATATCATCAATTGAATTTTGGAAATATGAAGATCACCCTAAAACAAAATCATATAAAACAAGACTTCAATACACTTATCCAGTAGTTATGCTTTTACCAGATGATTTTTCTTTAGAAACTCCAGCAATATTAGAAAGATTATAAACTTCTTGTGAATATAGATTTTTAAAATCTATTAATTTTTTACTCTGCAAAACATTATATTTTTGAATTTTTTTGTCTAGATTTTCATAAACAGGCTTTAAATCATTTACACTTAATTTTAAATATTTACTAATATTTTGAGTATCAATAGTAATAGTGACTTCATTAATGTCGTGGTCATCAAAATTTCCATAATCTAGTGGAATAAAACCTGACTCTATTGATAATAATGTTCTGTTTGGACTTGAATAAGGCCATTTAACATCCTGAGGTATATATATTTCAAAAGATGGGTTTACTTCTTTTTTTAATAATTCATATATTGTGATGTCTATTATCTCAATATTTTTAGAAAAAATTTCCTTTTTTAATTTAGTTGCATCTTTAGCAATTTTATTACCAAATATTCCAGTAGCGAGGTTATTCATTTTCATCTCAAAGTCTTGTTTAACATCTTGAGGATATAGATTTATTAAAGTTAATGGATAAGAGTTTTTTTTACGTTTTGAAATATTAATTTCATCTATAACTAATTTCCTGTAGGGTGTCATTCTTCCACTAAAAAATATAGTGGGTAATTTTCTATTTCTTTTTCTATTAGCCAAGGTTTTTTCAATATTTACAAATACAGGTAAATAATTTAGCTTACAAGAGCATAATTTGTTATATCCTCTTAAAACGGCTTCTGTGGTACTTATACATAGAGAAAACAAATGTGCTATTTTAAACAGATTCTTCTGTCTTCTAGCCATCATAATTTCATTATCAAGTGATTTATTAATTCTTTCAAAAAATTTATTAAGTATTGGCCTAACTATTCGTCTTCTAATTTTTTCTAAATAAAATATGAAGCGAGAACTATTTGATAGGTCAAGTAAGTTTGAAATGGGAGAAAAAATAAAAACTTCCATTAAAGCAATTTTTCTACAAATGTAATCTTTTTTAGAAAATACATTAAGAAATAATTGACCGTACTTTTTAGTTAAATATTCGGTTACATATAGAACAAATTTTGTTTTGGGATGAGTTTTTGATATTTCTACCATGTCTTGGGTTAAGTATATATTAAAGTCTTCAATTATAATATTAATTTTATTTGGCACTATTTCATGAGATAATCTTATAGGGTATCCTGCATTGTGGAAAGTTTTCAGAGTAATTTCAACTTGCTCCCAATTTCCTACTAATGTAACATGATTACCAATAATTAAATAACTGTCCTCTTTCATAATATTAATTTCACTAATTTTTTAGTTCACAATCAAGTTTGTTATTTTAGATGTTAAACTTATACACAAAAAACCATCCAAATAAAACGGGTATTTCAGATTTTTTAATAATCTTAAAATTATTGTTTTCTAAACATAATATAAAATTAAACCCTAGTGATGAAGAAGTTTACAAAAATTACGCTTTCATTGATGAATTTTCAGATTATTTTGAAATTTTAAGTTTAAAAAAAAAGAAAGATGAAAGAGGTTTAACATATATTCTCTTTTCAACTGAATTTGAAACAGAAAATGGTAATGGTAAATCTTTTAATCAATTTAAAGAAACAAACATAATAGAAGCGCGCATTATTGATCTGGTTTCTTTACTTATTTTTTTTACACCAAAAAAATTGAGAAATTTTTCGCTTCTTGGTAAATTCTCAGCTTTGATTTTTTTCCCAATAATTCTTTTTAAAATTCTCCACCTAAAAAAAATTACTTACGACAACATAGTTAATGAAATTAGAGAGTTTAAAAGACGAGTATATATGAAAGTGAGAAGAAAAGGTTTTGATCTTTTTTCTAATGAAGTTGATCTAATAATTAAAATCCATCCACTATTGAATAAAAATGAGGATGATTTTGTTATTTATCCTCCAATTAGTGATTATAAAACACCTAAAAATAAAAAAATAAAAGTTTCAGGTACACAAACAAATTACAGAATTAAACAATGTAGAGAATTTAAGTTAAAAATTAAAAATAAAAAATTGAATTATGATTTTAAATTTAACTCAAAAATATCTTTTCAAACGCAACCAAAAAAAGAAATTTTTGGTTTTTCTTATCAACCGGCACAGACATCAATATGGGATAAGTCTAATCCAGTTAAAATTTGGAGGGATTTTGTTTTGCATGATGCAATACCAATAGTAGACAGAAAATTTAATGATCATCCAATAGAGAATATTGCTATTACACGAAATGAATTTTTATATCAAAAATATAATAATAATCAATTGCTTAATGAGCAAAAATTATATAAAAACAATTCCGATAAATTAAATAAATTGGTATTTGAAACTATTAAAAAAAGTTTGAGGAAATAAATGCATCTTTTAGAAATTTCTTTCCTTATGGTTAAGAGAGAATTAACCGCACGATACAGGGGTACAATTTTTGGGTATTTATGGTCTTTTTTAAATCCAATGGCGTTTGCCGCTGTTTATTATATTGCATTTAAATATATTGTTCGTATTCCTGTTGAAGATTACTCTATTTTCTTGTTAACAGGCCTGTTTCCTTGGATATGGATATCTGCTTCAGTTATTTCTGGAACTAGTAGCTTTGAAAACTTTCAAGCTCTATTAAAAACAGGATATGTAAAACCAATTATTATTCCACTATTAGTTGTTTTCACCGAATTAACACATTTTTTATTTGCTATACCAATTTTATTAATAATGTTGTTTTTTAGTGGATTAGAAATTAATTTCTTAAATTATATATTTATACCAATTTTAATGATTTTTCAGACAATTTTTTTAATTTCAGTTGTCACTATTGTAGGTTGCTTATCACTAGTGTATAGAGATATTTCTCATATGGTAACTATATTAATACAAATGTTGTTTTTTTTGTCGCCTATAATTTATCCATTATCTCTGGTACCTTCAAATTATTTATCAATTTATAAACTTAATCCTCTAGTTAATTTTTTTGAATTATGGAGACAGTCATTTTATATAGGAAATATTGACTATTCATTATTAATATATCCAACAATTTTAATTTTTATTTTAATTACAATAGCATATTTTGTAATTAAGAAAATTGGAGATAGGGCTGTAGAATGGATGTAAAAAATAGTATCATAGAGATTAATGATTTAGTTAAAGTTTATCCTCGTAACAAGAAAAAAAGTATAATTGAACTTTTTAAAAAGAAACAACAAGAGGATGATAGTACTGATAAAAGATTTTATAGAAAATCTGCTATTGATCATGTGAGTTTCAAAATACCCAAAGGATCAAGATTTGGTATAATTGGGCATAATGGTAGTGGGAAAAGTACACTTCTTTCTCTTATGCTAGGAATTCTTAAACCAGATAAAGGTACTTTAAAAATAAATGGTAGGCCTTTAGGTTTATTAGAGTTAGGCTCGGGTTTCCATCCTGATTTAACAGGAAAGGAAAACATTTATTTATATTCTTCAATTCTTGGGAATAGAATTAAAGAAACACATAATATTATATCAAAAGTTGCAGAATTTTCGGAATTGGGTTCATCATTGGATCGTTCAATTAGAACATACTCGTCAGGTATGGTTGTAAGACTTGCCTTTTCTGTTTTAGCCTTTATTAAAAGTGATATATTATTAATTGACGAAATTCTTGGGGTCGGTGATTTTCAATTTCAATTGAAATGCTTAAATTATTTTGAAGAATTTTCTAAAAATGGTGGAACAATTGTTTTTGTATCCCAAGATTATAAAACCATCTTAAATTTTTGTAATTACTGTATTTGTCTCAATAAGGGTAAAATTATTTCATATGGTCCAGTGAAGAAAGTGGTTAAAGTTTTTAGAGAAGACATGGAAAAAATTAAAAAACAATACGTAGATGAAATATTCTAATGCTTGCTAAAAATAAAGATATATCAATATTATTACCTAGTAGAGGAAGATTAAAAAGATTAGAAAGTTTTATTAATAGCGTTAAATTTAATACACACCAAATTAATAACATCGAAATTGTAATTAGAATTGATGATGATGATAAAGTTAATTATAACCGATTAATTAACAAGTATAATTTTTGTAAATTTATTATAGGTAAATCTGACACTATGGGTAACTTAAATCAAGATTGTGTAAAACACTCTAGTGGTAGAATTTTATTTTTTTGTAATGACGATGTAATTTTTAGAACAAATGAATGGGATGTCATTCTTAAAAATAAAATTAAAAGTACTGACAACAATTTTTTCTTGATGTATCCGAATGATTTATTAAAAGGGAAAAAGTTATCTACTTTCCCGATATTGTATAGAAAAATTTTAGTTGAAAATCCATTTCTTCTTCCAAATTATTATAAAGGTTCCTTCTTAGACTTACATATCATGGATATTTTTAAGCAGTATAAAAAAGGTAAAAGTATTTATTATTTAGAAAATATTATTTGTGAACATCAACATTTCAGAAAAGATAAAACAAAGTTTGATAATACTTATAGAAGAAGACAAAGGTTTGGAGATGACATTACTTTTATTAAGACAGCACCAAAAAGAAAACTTTTTGTAGAATGTTTTAATAAAAATAAAAAATTCAATGATTTTGAGCACGAAAACAGAGGTAATTTTATAGATTTAATATTAGGCTCTTCTAATTTTGAATGGAAAATCAAACTTTTCCTGTATATGTTAGCCAGACAATGTTATAAGAAGCTATTTGGAAATAATTAAGTTGAATTATACTTATTTAA